>CAYMNI010000025.1:0-17081 GCA_964391755.1 uncultured Ignavibacteria bacterium | reverse complement strand
ATCGATTCCATACCCCAAACCAATGCCGGGCAGATCGAGCAGGAAGCCTTCGAGACCGCATGCGATTTCATCAAGGCTTTCAGGGCAGAGAACTCAGCCAGCCTGGTTAAAGCCAAGCTTGTGGGATGATAAGGGAAAACCGGCTGACCGGCGTCTGTTCTTGTAGGTATGATCGGGTTTGAGGGATCGTCTGGAAGATTTAGAATTGGAGTTTGTCCCGAGTACCCATAGGTGGAAAAGGGTTGACAAAATCTATTTTCGTTGTATTTTATTGGTTAACATACAGAGAGGTAAGCCTATAGAGACTACAGTTAAAGGGTTCGGATTCTTGATGGTTTGATTTGGCCGGCGCCGGAAGGCGCTGACCAATTGACCGGGAACAAAAGGACAGAGGTTCTAACGGCTCTTATGAGTAAGCTGTCCCCAAAACCCCTTAGCTGGAGGATCTATAGGTTGTCAAGCCGAGTCGATCGCCCCGAGAGCCTTATGGCCAGGGGCATTTCGTATCCCAGATCTTGCTCGGCTTCTTCATTTATGCGAATCCTACGCTGGACAAGGATCGTCGTAACCGGGTCGGCGCTTTTATTGTTGCCGCTCCTTTCGGCCGGAGCCGGAGCGTCCTTCGCCGACGAGTACGACGACATACAGATAATTAGATTGGACCAGAATGGGGTGGTATTCAAGTATCTGGTGCCGGAGCCGGAGGGGAGCAAGATCGATCTGGACGGGGAACGATTCGATTTGATGAACGTGGCCAAATGCGGTCTCTCGAATCCGCCGGGGGGATTTCAGGTGCCGGTCAGACGTGTGATCATCGCGGTTCCTCCTGACGGAGAGGTGCGGGTGGAAATCTTAGACAGCAAGACGGTGGAGCTGCCCGGCATCAACTTGGCCCCGGCGGCAAGAGTCGAGCCGGACGAACAGAGTCCCATCGGTTACCGCGCCGTGCCGGCGAGGGAAAGGCGCCAGGCGGGACGACAGTATCCGGAAGAGATAGTGTCATTCGACTCACCCATCTGGTTGAGAAACCAGAGGGTGGTTGAGCTGGAGATATTCCCCATACAGTATGATCCGGCGCAAAAGAGCGTAAAGCGCTATTCCCAGATAACCTTAAGCGTAAGCTTCCAAGGCCTTGGGGGGGAAGGTGCCTACCCGGTAAAGGACGCCTTCGAGGGTATTTATCGGAACGTTCTCTTGAATTACGAGCAGTCCGCGAGTTGGCGTAAGAAAAGCGACAGACCGAGTCTGCGTAAGCCGGCGGTCGCCTTTCCTTTCGGTTTTTCCGATAACTGGTACAAGGTAACCGTGCGTGAGAACGGAATCTATCGGATGGATCGAACCATGTTGATCCAATCCGGCGTTCCGGTCAACTCTCTGGATCCGAGAACCATAAGGTTGTTCTCCGGGGGAGGGAAGGTCCTGCCTCTGGACAATTCCAATCCATTTCTGGAGCTGGAGGAGATGGCCATATTGGTATCCGGAGAGGATGACGGCTCGTTCGATTCGGAGGATTACGTTCTCTTCTTCGGCTGGTCGCCGCACGATTGGGACTACGACTCGGCCGGAAACACAACCGGCTTTCACACAAATCCCTTCACCGACGACAACGTTTTCTGGCTGACGTTCGATCCTTTTTCCTCCTTTCCCGACGTCCCCAGGAGAATGAACATCAAGGACGGCAGTCCGATAGAGGAGAATCCGACCGTCCCGGTCAAGTTCACCTCCAGGATTCATGTGGAGCAGGACAACAGTCTGAGGAAGTACTCCTCCGGCTCGATTGTGAATTACTACGACTGGTATTGGATGAAAACCGGCTTCGCCCGGCTGTTCGCCAGTCTGCCGGCGGCTCTGCCGGATGAGGATTGTCTGATAAGCGTGAAACACACTCCATCTACCCTTAGTCTGTGGGTAAATGGTGAGCTGGCCGAGATAGTCGATTCGCTTTCCTCCTCCACTTTGACCGTGGTCCAAAGCTTCGATCTTTTGGGCGGGATGGTGGACACCATAGAGATACAGTTTCCCGACGAAAGCAGCACCTACCTGGACTGGTACCAGGTGGAATACTCCCGGTTATTTGAATGTTATGATAGGCAGTTACTGTTCGAGGGCCCCCAGGGTCAGGGTACGGCGGAATACGGCATCTCCGGCCTGTACTCTTCGAACGTAAGCCTGTTCGACATAACCGACTATGCCGGCGTCATAAAAATCGGGGGAGTACAAATCGACGGGGACGTAGCCAGGTTCCAGGATACGATGAGGGCCGATGCCATAAGCAGATACCTTTTGGTGGACGAGAGCAGGATCAAGGAACCGGTTGGACTTCTTAAGGATGAGATCTCCAGCTTGCGAGAGACTTCAAACCAGGCGGATTTCCTTGTCGTCACTCACCCGGACTTCTACGATCAAATCATGAGTCTAAGTACCTTTCGTGAGTCGTTTAACCAGATGTCGGTCAAAGTGATACAGCTTCAAGACATATACGATGAGTTTTCCGGAGGGCTCTCCGATCCGGTGGCGATAAGAGACTTTTTGAAATTCGCTTATCAAAACTGGGAACGTCCGGCACCGGCATACGTCCTGCTGGTAGGGGATGGGCATTACGATTTCAAGGACAATCTGGGAAGCGGAGCCGGCAACTTCATTCCTCCGTTCGTCCCCACCTGGGGGGGTGACCTGTCGGTTTCGGATGATCATTACGTCTATTTCGGCGCATATGGTTATTTGGATTCGGACAGCAGTTACGGGCCCACGGACAGGGGACGAGACATGGTCATCGGTCGCTGGCCGGTGAGGACGGAAGACGAGGTGGCGGTGGTGCTGGACAAGGTGATGGGATATGAGAACGATCCTGAGTTCGGCACCTGGAGAAACCTGATCACGCTGGTGGCTGATGACGAGTACGGGGAGAGTTCGAGTTCCGAAGCCGTCCATACCCAGGATACCGAAAAGCTGGCTCTGTTTCACGTGCCCGCCAGCTTCAACCTGTCCAAGATATATCTGATGGAGTATGAATTCGACTCAAAGGGAGAGAAGCCCGAGGCGGAGGAGGCAATCGTAGAAGCATTCAATGCCGGGGCGCTCATCGTGAATTACATGGGTCACGGGAATCCGGACGTGTGGGCGCATGAACATGTGTTCAAGCGCAGCCAGGACATTCCCCGGCTGACCAACAAACGCAAGCTGCCCCTGGTGTACACCGCCTCCTGCAGCATAGGCTTGTTCTTCGATCCGACGGGAGAGGCTATGGGGGAGCAGTTTTTAAGAAGCGAAGGGAAAGGCTCCGTAGCTACCATATCGGCCACCTGGTTGGTGTTTCCCCAGGCCAATGCCGAGCTGAATTTCAAGGTCTACGATCTACTTTTAGGTCAGGATTCCCTTTCCGTAGGCGATGCTCTCTTTATCGCCAAGCTTCTGCGGCAGCCGGACTCCAACGATCGGCGGTTCATTCTCTTCGGCGATCCGGTGATGAGGCTGGGTGCGCCGCGTTTGCGGGCGGAGCTGACCGAGATTCTTCCCGATACCATCTCTGCTTTGAGCTTAACTCGCATCCAGGGAGAGGTCAGGGACGCAGCCGGCGGTTTGGCCTCGGAGTTCGACGGATCGGTCAGAATACTGGCCTTCGACTCCAAAAGAGAAAAGATCCACACCATGCCCGGCGGAGGAAAGGTCTATTACGATCTTCCGGGCATGATCATGTTCAAAGGCAACGCCCAGGTGAGTGGAGGCAGATTCGAGGCCAGCTTCGTGGTGCCGAAGGACATCAGCTATGGAGGAACCACCGGCCGCATCGGCGTCTATCTGGAAGGTCAGGGTCAAGACGGATCGGGGGTGCGGGATTCTCTGGTGATCCTCGGATCGAACACCATGGTGATAGACACCACCGGTCCCCAGATAACCGTCAGCTTCGACGAGGACGAGGTTTTCGTGAGCGGGGCGACGGTTCTTCCCAACTCCATCATGTATCTTGGCATTTCCGACGAGAACGGGATAAACCTCACCGGCGAGGTGGGGCACGGGATCACTCTGGTGATCGATCAGGACTATCAGAAGGAGACGGATCTGACCGAAAGCTTTGAATACGATCTGGCGAGTTATCAACAGGGATCGCTGGCCTACCAGTTGCCCGATCTATCTTTGGGGCAGCACGACTTAACAATAAAGGCTTGGGACAACGCCAACAACTCCTCCGTGAAGGAGGTAAACATAAGGGTCAGCAGCCAGCTGGAACTTGAGCTGACCGAGGTGATGAACTACCCCAATCCCTTCACGGAGGTGACCAGTTTCTGCTACTACCTGTCCCAGAACGCGGACAGAGTGGAGATCAAGATCTTCACCGAAGCAGGGAGACTCATCCGGCACATACCGAACGCCTCCACCAAGGCGGGCTACAACTTTTCCACCGACTGGAACGGAGAAGACCAAGCCGGAGACAAAGTTGCCAACGGCATTTACATATACAAGATCACTGCTCAAGGATCATTAAACGGGGAACAAAAGACAAGGGAAGCTTATGGAAAAGCTGTGGTGGTGCGTTAGCCGTTGGTAAAGGACCCCGCCAGTCCCCGGAACGGCTAAGGCAGGTGCGGTTATCTTTACAAAAATGTTGCCGATTCTAAAGAAAAAGCCATATTATGCCCCGGATAGAGGGTAGCTACAAGGCCGGATCAACGAACAACTTACGCACAGCCGGGTAGGTGGCATCGACGCTGAGGAGAGTGAGCATCTCAAGGAGGTTATAAGATGAGAAGGACGATTCTGGTTGTCTGTTTGACGTGTTTTGGGCTTTTGTCTTTTACCGGCTCCGTCTGCCAGGCGGACGTGAGTCGCTCTGCCGTACTTTTCTTGAGGATCGCAGCCGGAGCCAGGGCGGCGGGAATGGGAGAGGCTTTCGTCGCCATCGCGGACGACGCCACCGCCACCCACTGGAACCCTGCGGGATTGGGTGTTTACCCTCTCACCTCCACCTGGCTGGAGTATCCGTTGCCGCCCGGTCTTGAGCTTAAGTCCATGGCGATTCTGAGAAACGACGTACCGGAGCTGAACTACAAGAGATACGACGTCTGGGCAATCAGCGATCAGGATCTCTTCAGGCTGCATCGAGGAGAATGGCGCAACTACCACGACTACTCAACCTCATCGGGTGAGTCTCTGGAGAGCATTCTACGAAAGTTCTTCCAGATACAACAGGAGGATAGGATCGCCGAGATGAAGAAAATAACCGCTGGATTCAACCAGCCTGTCAGCAAGGACTCGGTCTTGGCTCTTAAACAGAAAGCCATACTTGCCGGCGGCGAAAGAGAGGGCGAATTATCGACCATGTGGGATGACGTACTGGCAGCCTGGGATGAGTGTCAGCTATCGGCAACTAACTTTATCGAGCTGGTTAAGCGGACAGATGAGTTCTTGGCCGATGACGCTCTGTCGGTCGAAGAAACAGAGCGGATGCTTGCGCTGGCTCGAGCAGCGGTCACGAAGCGGCTTTCGGAGAGTGTTAAAATCCCGTATAGGGCACTGCTGCAGGGCACACTGACAGCCATAGCCTCGGAAGAGAAGCTGCTTTGGGTGGGGACGGACAACGGTCTTTTTTCCTTTGATGGCAAATATTGGCGCGAATACTCGACTGAAGATGGATTTGCCTCAAACCACATTACTGCAATACTGGCCGTCTCCAAGAGATATACCTGGGTGGGCACGGATCAAGGGACGGTCAGATTCGACGAAGCCAAATGGACTATCGTTCCTTTTCCCACCGGGGTGTCGGACACCAAGGTGGTCGCCTTCGCCAACCGTGGAGAGAGGGAATTCTGGGCCGCTACGGAGAACAGGCTTTTCAAGTTCGACGGTGAGAGGTGGCAGCCTCACGAGATTTACTCCTTCAAGATAGGGGACAGCTTAGAGAAGGTGGTCCGGGAATTCGTGGGGAGTGAGAATGAGAAGGTTCTCTCCAACGCCCTCCAGAAGGTCAAAGCCTACAACGCCCTCACCGATTCGGCAGTCAGCCCGGGCCAGACCGTCAAACTTCCCTTTGAGCTGGCGGTGAACGGTAAGGTAACCGCCCTGTTGGCGGACGATCGCGGGGGCCTTTGGATGGGGACAAGCCGGGGACTGAGAAGATACACGGAAAACAGGTGGTTCTCCTACGGTTATCGGGTTTATGCGGTCCAGGAGGGGGATGACGTCAAGTCGGTAGCGCGGCGATTCCTTCAATCCGAAGACGAGCAGAAGATATCCAGGCTGGCTCAGATGATCGTCGACTACAATCAACTGGATCCCGACGGGAAGCTCGATCCCGGCGAGAAGATATACGTCTACTACAATGCCACGGGAAGCGAGATCCTCTCGCTGGCCGAGACGGGAAAGGACAACCTGTTCGTGGGAACGGAGTTCGGAACAGTAAGATGGGACGGAGAAAGTTGGGGTCGATACTATCACGCCGGACTGGAGAGAGAAGAAACCAGTGCCATGATCTACCAGGATGGTGAGCTGTGGTTTGCCACTCAGGAGAAGGTGGTTATATACGCTCACGCCAAAAGGGAGGTTACCTTCATGCACGCCAACTGGCTGCCGGAGCTGGCCAACGACCTGTATTACGATTATTTTTCCTACGTCCAACACATGGAGGGTTGGGGTACGGTCGGTGCCAACGTGACTTTCCTGTCTCTGGGAGAGAACGTGCGCACGGATGAATTCAACAACATATTGGGTACCTTTGACAGCTACGAGCTGGCCTTCACCTTCTCCTATGGCACGCGACTGAGTCCCAGTCTCTCCACCGGTCTCTCGGCCAAGATTATTTACAGCCATCTGGCGGATCAGGGAGCGGGCTTGGAGAAAGGAAAAGGTTCGGGTTCGTCTTTCGCTCTGGACGCCGGATTCTTGTACAGAACCCCCATCAAGAGACTGACCCTGGGAAGCGCCCTGACCAACCTGGGACCCAATATCGCTTACATCGACTTAAACCAGTCCGATCCACTGCCGCGAAACCTGGCGGTGGGTCTGGCCTATAAGCTCGTGGACAGCCCCTTTAATCGTCTGACCAGCACCCTGGAGGTGAACAAGGAGCTGGTAGGAGTGGACGACTCCTTCAGCCGGGAGCTTGAAGAGGCCATACTGAACATGGGTATGGAATACTGGTACGGAACCTACGTTTCTCTCCGGGCCGGTTACGTTTACGACAAGGTGGGGGATGTTAAGAATCCGACCTTCGGCGCGGGACTGCAATACGGGCTGTTCCGGTTCGATTTCGCTTACATCCCTTCGAGCAAGACCTCGGCCCTGTCCAACACCATGCGATTCTCCATGACCGGAAGGTTCTAATTTAGCTTCAGAGGCCGACCACCGGATAGGATTATGACCAAAACCTGGCTTAAGCCAGGTTCTGGTCTGAAACCATGAATTCCAATCGGCAACCGCCGCGAACAATGCGAAGACTCAAAGCCATATCGAAATCGATCGCCGTAATCACAGCGGGATTTCTCTGTCTTGCCGCATCGGCCTATCCCGGCTCCGAGCAACTGCTTCGGATTCAGGGCAAGAAAAATCTCATCCCCACGGAGAGATCGAATCTGCCCTACCACCGGCCCGGCTTCAAAAGCGACGTGTCCTTCCGAAACTTACTGCAGCTTGAGCGGGACACTCCTTTCTCCCTTCCTCGTTTCTCCAAACTGAGCTCCGCCCAGACGAAAACGCTCAAGATTCTGGCGATAAGAGTTGAGTTTCAGGAGGAGGATCCGGACGATCCTCTTACCACCGGAAACGGGCTTTTCGACATGAGAGCTCCGGAGGAGTTTTATGAACAGGAGGGGCACATGATAGATCCGGCTCCCCACGATACGCTTTTCTTTAAGAAACACATTCAGGCTCTGCACAACTACTGGTGGACCGTGTCGAACGGACAATTGGCGCTGGAAGGCGAGGTTTTCCCCAAACACGAAAGTCTGGCTTACAGGCTGCCGCATCCCATGGCTCACTACGGTGCGCCGGATTCCTCTCTATCCGGCAAGGTAGAAATGTTGCGACAGTTCTTCCACGACAGCTTCAACCTGGCGGATTCTTTCTCGGTATACGAGGATCCGCTGACATACGGAATAGACTTCTCGCAGTACGACTGCTACGTGATTTTTCATGCCGGCTCGGATCTGCAGAGCGATCTGGGAGAGCTGGTAGCCTACACTCCCGGCGATCTTTTCACCGGCTACATCAGGCTTGGCGACACAGTGTGGGTGAACGGCGGCAGCTTTCCCATAAGGGACGGGATTTTCATGCCGGAGACCAAATCGCAGGACAACCGGGTCAGCGCTTTGAATGCCGAATTCGCTCATGAATTCGGGCACCAGCTGGGACTTCCCGACTTATACAACTCGGTAACCTTCACCACCCAGGTGGGGGATTTTGCCCTAATGGACAACAACGCCCAGAACGTGGGAGTGGACGTAGGATACGGCGTCTACGTTTCGGGAGTGTTGCCGGTGTATGCCTGCGCCTGGAGCAGGGCTTTTTTAGGCTTCGTCCAGCCACAGGAGATCGCAGGAGAAAACTTACAGCTTCGGGCTGCGGAGATGCTCTCCGGCGGAGTTCAGGTGATTAAGATACCGATAAGTCCGGAGGAGTATTTTCTGCTGGAGAATCGAGAAGAGGATGTGGATAGGGATGAGTTCAGCGGCCTTCGGGCGGACAGTGCCACCAACGTGGTCTTGGGTCCGGTGGACGCCGACCGCAACTACAATCGGGAGTATGACTGGCTGCTGCCGGGATCGGGAATTTTGATTTTCCACATCGATGAGAGCATAGCCTACTACGATTACGATGGGGATGGTTTGAACAACTTTTGGGATAACCAGCTTCAGGCGATACCCGATCGCCGTTTTCTCACCTTGGTTGAGGCGGACGGGATCGTGGACTTTGGAGGCGACTATTACACCGGCTTTGGAGAAAGAGAGGACATGTTCTACTGGGGCAACAACTCCAATTTGAAGCCTAACACAGTTCCTTCGTCGAAGAGCAGAAACAAATCCGACACGCATATTTCGGTGACGGACATCGGCGGTGCAGACACGGTGATGACCTTAAGCGTCGGCAGGGATTGGAATCAGCACGGATTTCCCCAAAAGTTCATCCCGGAGACGACCGCCAGCCCGCCGGTCTCAGACGGAACCAGTCCCCAGACATTCCTCAGCTCGGGCCGGTTCATACATGCCTGGGATGCCGGGGGATCGAGCCTTTTCTCTCATCCGGATTCGGTTGAAATAATGCAGTTCGATTCCACCCAGATTAGGCTGCCTTTAGCCATTTTTGCCGAGGAGGACCAGGACTTCGCCGAGGCGCCGTCCTTGGGCGATCTGGACGGAGATGATACCCTGGAGGTGGTGGCGACAACCGTTAACGGCAAGATATATGCGTGGCATCCCCGTGACGCCGATCTCGACGGAAGGGCGGATTTAGTGGACGGTTTTCCGGTGGATTTGGAGGATGAAATTTCGGTGCCGCCCATAATCACCGACCTAGACGGAAACCAGTCGGACCTGGAGATATTCGCCGCCACGAAGGGTTTTTCTTCTGATGCCAAGACGGTAGTAATTTCGAAAGACGGCTCGCTGATATACTCCTCCACCTCCGAGGGGCCGGTCGAAGCGCTGGCTTCCGGCGGCGATCACAACACCAACTTCATGGCCAGAAGCACCGCTTCCGGGACGCATGTTTGCGTTTGGAACATGTCCGCCGGCGTGACGTCGGAATGCTTTGAGGGTCTCGACGGGATTGGACCGGTGGTGGCCGGGGACATCGACAGAGACGGAGATATAGACGCGGTTTTCTCCTCCGGTGTCGGGCCCTTCTATCTGTATGCCCTTGATCTCAAGCTGGGGGGATCCTGTCTGTCGGTTCCGTTGGACTACCAGCCCTCGTCAGGTCCTGTATTGGGAGATATAGACGAAGATGGGTATCTGGAAATCATCCTGGCCTCCAGCCACCAGATATTCGCCTACAATTTCAATGGGGCACTGGTGAGCAACTTTCCCGTTACCTTGAGTCTTCCGGGCGGTTCGACAGATCTGATAGCCTCCTCACCGGTTCTGGGAGATGCCGACGGAGACGGGCATCCGGATATCATCGTGGGCACCCAGGACGGGCGAATAGTGGCTTATAACAAAGATGGAAGTATGGCAAACGGGTTTCCACTTACGGTGGGCGGGCCGGTGACTTCGTCAGCCATCCTGGTTAATCTGGACGAAGACACGGATGTGGAGCTTCTGGTGGCGTGCGATGATGGCTTCATCTATGCCTGGGACCTTCCAGGATCGGATACGAGCGTCCTCTGGCCCATGTATGGCTACGGCGCCGGTCACGCCAACTACTTCCCCACGGAGAATTTGCCGGCAATTCCCGCCATCGCCGGAGACCTGTTGCCTCAAAAGACGGCATTCAACTATCCCAACCCGGCGGAAGGTGAGACCGTCATCAGATACTTTTTGAAAGAGGATGCCCGGGTGGGGATAAGAGTCTACGATCTCTCCGGGATGCTGGTGGATGAGTTCTCCGGACCCGGAGTGGGGAGGACTCATAACGAGAAGAGGTGGGACTGCTCCAGATTCGCCAGCGGTGTATATCTCTGCCGAGTGGAAGCCAAATCGGGAGGCGAGAGTCAAGTGGTATTCTTCAAGATGGCTGTGGTGAAATGATTTGACGGACCGAACGCACGGAAGGATTAAACGGATAAAAGGAAACGGAAGTATAATGTCAAGGAGGGAATAATGAAGGGAACTCATATCGGCGCTCTGATGTGCCTGGCGGTGCTTATTTTGGCTGCGTGCTCCTCCGGCAACGCCACCACGTTTGTCGACAACAAGGAAGAACCGTTTGCCTTCCGCCATAGTTTGGCGCAGGCTGAATTCGAGCAGTCTTTGAAGATGCTCCAATTCAGCCAGTCGCCTTTTCTGGCGCAGAACACCGAGACCACCTCAGGGGAGGAGAACGCGGACATATACGGCTTCAAGGGGAAGTCGCTGAAGAGGGCTTTCATTTATTCCTTGCTAATTCCCGGCACGGGGGAGTTCTATGCCGGCTCCAAGATAAAGGCGGCCATCTTTCTGGGAATCGACATCACCCTATGGGCTCTCTATTTCAACTATCACGGCCAGGGAAATGACAAGGAGAGCGAGTACCAGGGTTTTGCCGACCAGAACTGGTCCGAGGAAGAATATAACCAATGGTTGATAGACGAAGTATACGTGAACGTCGCGACTCCAAATCCAAATGTAACCTGGGCTAACGTATGCGACACTTTCGCATATTGGGATGATAAAGAAAAGCAATGGACCCATTTTTCACATAGCTTAGAGGAAGAGCGTACCCAGCAGTACTATGAGATGATAGGAAAATACGAGCAGTTCAGTTGGGGCTGGTTGGATTATGACGGCTCCAACAGCTTCAGCAGAAGCACCTATCTGGGCATGCGTCGCGACTCCAATGACCTGTTGAACAAGGCTACCTATATGGCCATGTTCTCCCTGGGCAACCACATCCTTTCCGCTTTTGACGCGGCCATCTCTGTGAAAAAATATAATAAGAAAGGGGAGAGGTTCAGCCAACTTAAGTTCAAGGTGAGATTGGTGGAGCGAGGACGGGAGGTGATCCCGCGCTTTACCATGAGCATGGAGTTTTAGACCGGTTGGGAGGTCGGCAAGCAAGCCGAGGAAATCCGAATGATGAAGAAAATCTCTTCTTTCGTGATCGTCCTGTTGCTCTGTGGATCGTCTCCTGCGAAGGGCGATACGGCGGGCAACACCCTGGTGAAATCTGACCCTACCCTCAGCAGGAGGGTGCTGGTTGCTCCGCGGAGCTTATCACAGCTTACCCTGGGGCATACCTACCTTAAAGCCGAGGTCGAGCCAACGTCGGATGGAACCGACGATTTCTTTCAGATGCCGGGAGAATTCCAGGAGAAGGGCCAGGGTCTGAAATCGACCAGCACGGCGGCCCTGCTTTCGCTGCTTCTGCCCGGAGCCGGAGAAATCTATGCCGGAGCAGAAACCAAGGGCAAGATCTTCATGCTTTCGGAAGTTTCCCTGTGGGCCGGCTTCTTTGGTTTCAGAACTTACGGTTCCTGGCTTAAGAACGACTACAGAAGTTATGCCGCTTCGCACGCCCGGATCAACCTGGAGAATAAAACCGACAGCTTTTTCGACGAGCTGGCTTACTACGACAACCGGGATCAGTACAATCAATTCGCTCCTTTATATAATCCCGGAGAGAAACAGCCTTATCCGGAGACCGATTTCTGGTACTGGCAATGGGACAGCCGGGACTCCAGGCTCCACTACCGGGATCTCAAGAACCGGAGCAAGGACGTCTCCCGAAAAGCACTTTATATGGTGGGACTTTCGGTGGTAAATCGTATAATATCGGTGGTGGATGCTCTGAAGACCGTCAGAAGCTACAACCGGAAGAGAAGCCTGGAATTCTCCCAGTTGAAATTCGACATGAAGGCACATCCGTTTGGTCATAATCCCACCGTCATGTTCTACGTCTCTCATAGATGGTGAGATCGCATTCAGATTCCGAAGACCAAAGCGGTCGGCTGGCCGAGGGTCGCATCGCAAGGGATGCGATTTTTGTATGGGATCGCTCGATTCCTCCCAGCTTGCGCTTTTCCACCTGTGCCTGTTCCCATCTCGGATTCCTCAACCTACAGTCAACTCATCCTGTCGGTCTTCTGCCATGAGCGCAAGGGGAACTAAGGCGGCAAAGTGCCAGAGGCATATTGTCGGGTAGGTCGAACCTTTTCGATCCCGGTGACCGCCGACGTTTCATTCGACCGGACTGAAACAGAACTGATGCTTAAAGCCAACCGTTTAGATAGAAATCCATCGAGACCAGTTGAAAACGTTAAGGAGAATGCAGGATGCCGAAGCCAAGATGCATATCGATAATCTTTCTTCTGTGTCTGGGTTGTGCACCCCCATATGCCGTTAACGACGGACAACCAAACCAGTCTGCCCCCGTTAGACAGGTCGTAGGTCTGAAGGCCGTGGGAGTGATAGGAGAGATGAAGCTGGGGACGGCTCTTCTTCGTCAACCCACCGGAATCACGGTCGATCCCATGGGAAACATTTTCATCGCGGATACGGGCAATGACCGGGTGGTCAAATGCGATCAGGAGGGAAGGTTCTTGGCGGAGGTGGGGGGCTTTGGGTGGGAAGAGGGTCAGTTCAACCGCCCCACATACCTGGACACGGATAACGGCCTGAACCTCTTCGTAGTCGATGCCCAGAACAAGAGAATCCAAAGGCTGGACCAGAACCTCAATTTCGTCTCCGTCATCGACTTCGATTCGGAAGCTGATTTTTCGGGATTGGGTTTGCCGCAGGGAATAGCCGTCACTTACTCGGGCGAGATATTCGTTTCCGATTCGGAAGAGGACCGTGTGATCAAACTGGACGGATTCCTCGAATACGAGAGGAGCTTCGGCGGCTTTGCACAGGAGGGAGGAAACCTGCGCGATCCCCAAGGGCTTTGTGTGGACCGTAGCGGAGAAGTTTACGTAGCCGACTCACAGAACAACCGGGTGGTGGTTTTCGATTCGTTCGGGAACGTGCTGAGAAGCATCGGCGAGAAAGTCTTACAGCAGCCGGCCGGAGTCGCCATCGACCAGGGTGGACAGGTCTACGTGGCCAATGCCGGGGCAAACACTCTGGTGGTGTTCGGTGCAGACGGAGAGGTTGTGACGGAATACGGAGGTTTAGCTCCGGGAATGGCAAGCCTTTCCCGACCCACCGACCTTCAACTGGATCGGGGGAGAAGGCTTTTGGCAGTGGACTCGGGAAACAATCGGGTTCTGATCTTCGAACTGATAAAATAAAAGTCTCTTAGACTTTGCCCGTCGTCTCCGGGGATTAGGCCGTCATGTGTAAATCCAGACTCAAGACCCATGGCGAAGCGGTGAGAGTATCCATAGACACACCGCTGGTGGTATCCCCCACATCTGCCCCATATCCAGAGACTTCAGCAAGACCGCGTCGGTGCTGGTTGAAGACTGTGGTATGCCTCCTTTTATGTTTGGTTTGGACGAACCGGTGTCCGGCCGAAAAGACCGCAGAAACAGAACCGGGGACCGAGGTCCGCATGCTTCTGTCAGGAGACGGGACTGCGGGTCCCTACCAACTCCAAGATCATCTGATATTCCAAGAGACGGACAGAGTCGAGAAGAACGGCCGGCTGCTAATCCGAGATCAGGATTATTCCATCGACTACAACCGGGGTCAGATGACCCTTGTTGCACCGATATATCCTGCTGATACGCTTGCTGTTACCTACAAGAAGCTCAACCTTAACTTGAGAAAGCGGTATTTTCACAGAGAGCTGCTCTTAGGCCAGAATCAAGTGGGAGAATCGGGATTCTCCGCCTCATCCAATGCAAAGGGAAACCGCTCCCAGGGGGGCAGATGGACTTTGCTGCCCGAGAGGGGCTCTTCCGATATGACGCTGTCAGGAAGCAAAACCTTCTCCTTTGAAGTGGGGTCCTCACGAGATCCCTTGTTGAAGCAGGGTCTCTGGATTTCAGCTAAGGGCCAGGCCACGCAGGATCTGGAGCTTTCTCTTCAGCTTTCCGATCAGAACATGCCGGCCACCCAGGACGGAACCAGCAAGCGTTTAGATGAGCTGGACAGGGTTCAGATGCGGATCAGCTCGCCCAACTTCAACGGCACCCTGGGGGACTATTACCTTCGAAGCTCGGATTCGGAGCTGTCGTCTTACGATAAGAAGCTGCAGGGGGTGACGGCACAAGCCTCGGCCGGACACGTCTCCGCCTCGTTTGCCTTGGCCTCGTCAGGGGGAGAGTACCTCACCAACCGGTTTTACGGAGAGGAGAACAAACAGGGTCCCTATCAACTGGTGGGCAAGACCGGGGAGACCAACATCAATATCCTGGCCGGAACCGAGCGGGTATGGGTGGATGGGGAACGGATGGAGCGGGGTTCGGGCGGCGACTTCACCATCGACTACGGCAGCGGCACCATCGAGTTCACCCCCCGGAGGTTGATCACCTCGGACTCCCGCATCACCGTGGATTTCGAATACTCCTCAGATAGTTACGAACGTAATCTATATGCCGGTGACATGGCCGGAGCCTTTCTCGACGGCAAAACCGAGTTGAAAGTCTCCGGAATCCTGGAGAGGGACGACAGCAATCATCCCAATTCCTTCAGCCTATCCTCGGAAGACCGGCAGGTCCTTCGGGCCGCGGGAAATGAAAGGCAATTGGCCTCTAAACAGGGGGCTGACTTTGTGGGAGAGGGTCAGGGGGATTACGATCTGGCTTACGATTCGACCGGCAATCCATATTATCGATACGCAGGCAGCGAGTCGGGTTCATACCAGGTTTCGTTCTCCTGGATGGGTGCGGGTGAGGGGAGTTACCAGTATGAGGGGGGAGGCGTATACCGGTACGTGTATCCGGGCAACGGCAGCTATTCGCCGGTGGTGATCCTGCCCTTGCCTCAAAGTCACTCTCTTTTCGATATGAGCTTTTCCGTGCTTCCGGTGGACGAACTCAAAGCCACCGTGGAGTGGGCCAGAAGCAGCCAAGACGGAAACACGTTCTCCGACGTCGACGATGAGCACAACCAAGGAGATGCGATCTCCATCAAATCCGTCTACCAGAACAGCGATTTTCAACTGGTGAAGTCCGATTTTCACCAACTGCAGCTTCAAGGAGAGTACAGATCGATCGGCAGTAATTTCACTCCCTTCGGCAGGGTGAATTCAGTGGAAAGGGAGTGGGAGTGGGGTTTGACGGAAGAATCCCTGGTGGGGAACGAGAGAACTTACCTGTTCTCCGGTTTGATCGCGCCCTGGAAGTCGTTTAGCCTGGATTTCGATTGCGGAGAACTTAAGCAGGGAGGGGGGTCTGCCGCCAGCAGGTTCAGTTTGGGTGCGGAAATCACCCCCTCCAACTGGATTTCGGCGAAAGGAAGAACGGAGAGAATAGAAAGCCGGAGCGTCACCGATGGAGAGCAGACCGAAGAGGACCATTGGATCAGAAATTCGCTGGTATTAGCCAGCAGGCACAGAATCGTTTCCACCGAGCTCTCCTGGTCGAGGGAGAGAAAAGCCTCTTGGTTTTCCGAGTCGGCTGCCGAGAGAGATGGCTTCGATCAACTTGCCGGAGAGGTGAGCTGTAAGCTGTCGGCGGGAATCAAAGCCGGCACCGGACTGACTTACAGAAGGGACGCCGAAACCGATAAGGGCCGATCCCGCAGCTTGGTCTGGAACAACCGCGTCTCGCTGCAGGACGTGAAGGGCATGCTTTCCTCCGACTTAGAGTTCACCCGACGGGTCAAAAAGTACGGAACCTCCGACGGCGCAAGCAGCAAGTTGGACCTGGTGATGACCCGGGTGGACTTCTATCCTCCGAGCCAGCTGGTCAACGTCAGTTTCTATCACTCGCAAAATCAGATTCACTCCGGCCGGAGGGTGGACAGCTACCTGGAGGTGGAAGAGGGAAAGGGGGATTACGTGTATCAGGAGGGAAGGTACGTGTCCCATCCGGAGGGGAACTTCGTGCGGCTGTCCGAATGGGTGGGGGAAACCCGCCCCTCTCTGGACATGAACAAGAGCATTCGGCTGATATTTTCGCCTCACAAGGTTTCGGCCGGGGGGAACGGCGGTTCGCTCTGGCGGCAGGTGGGGAAGATCCTCTCCACGGATTCATTCATCAACCTCCACAGCCGACTGGCAGACGACCGGTCGCTGGCGAGCTATTTTCTTCATCCTCTGCTCCATGTGCCTGATCAGAGCATACTCCGGCAGAACCTGACCATTCGCCATGACCTGCACCTTATCCCGGCCCACAAATCGTTGGGTCTTCGTATCAGGTGGGAGAAGGACCAGGAAGTCGACGGGTTGCTCTCCGACACGAAGACCCAGGAAAAAACGGAGAAACAGGAGCTTCTGATCAAAGCCCCCATCTTCAGGCGGCACTACCTTGAGTTTGAGATAGGACGTGAGAAGATCGACGAAACAGAAGAGGGGAATCCTCGAAGTCTGATCAAGGGGACGAGTGCCGAGCTGGGATTCACCAGAGT
>CAYMNI010000024.1:0-17250 GCA_964391755.1 uncultured Ignavibacteria bacterium | reverse complement strand
CGGGAGGAGATGAACAGAGCGGGAGCGGTGGAGATACTCATGCCGGTGCTTCATCCCGCGGAACTATGGCAGCAGAGCGGCAGGTGGGAGACGGTGGGCCGGGAGCTGATGAGGGCCAAGGACCGGCACGATCGGGAACTGGTTCTGGGGGGCACTCACGAGGAGATAGTCACCTTTTTGGTGAAAGGGGAGCTTAGGTCCTACCGCCAGCTACCGCTCAACCTATACCAGATACAGACCAAGTTCAGGGACGAGATCAGGCCCCGTTTCGGGCTGATGAGAGGACGCGAATTCATAATGAAGGACGCCTATTCCTTTGACAAGGACGAGGCAGGGTTGAAGAAAAGCTACCAGAAGATGTTGGAGGCATACAAGAGGACCTTCGACCGATGCGGCCTGGAGACCAAAATGGTGGAGTCGGACACCGGCGCCATGGGCGGCACCGCTGCGCATGAATTCATGGTCACCGTGGAAACGGAGGGGGGAGAGAACGTGATCTTTCACTGCGACAACTGCGATTATGCGGCAAACCTGGATAAAGCCAGCTCGCTGGAGGAGAAGGTCCGGGAAGACGGGGATTCGCAGAAGTCCATGGAAAAGGTCGCCACACCGGGTGCCAAGACGGTGGAGGAGGTAACCTCGTTTTTGAAGGTTCCAGCTCAAAAGCTGGCCAAAACCCTGCTGTACAAGACGGACGGCAGCATGGTTGCCGCCATGAGAAGAGGTGACAGACAGATCAACGAGATCAAGTTGAAAAACGTGCTGGGATGCATTCAACTGGAGATGGCGGATGCGGAGGCGGTCCGAAAAGCCACCGGTGCCGAGGTCGGTTTTGCCGGACCGGTCGGCCTCAAGGGAGTCAAGATAATCGCCGACGAAGAGATACCAAGTCAGCTGAACTTCGTAGCCGGAGCGAACCAGGACGACTACCATTTCACCAACGTAAACGCCGGTCGGGACTTTGAGATCGACCAGGTGGCCGAAATCAGGTGTGCGCAGGAAGGCGAGAGATGCCCCCGGTGTAAGAGCGGAAAACTCTCCACCTCCCGCGGCATTGAGGTGGGCAATACCTTCATGCTGGGGACCAAATACAGCCAGGCTTTGGGCGCCACCTTCTCGGATCTGGACGGGCAGGAGAAGCCCTTCATCATGGGATCATACGGCATCGGCATAACCCGCTCGGCCCAGGCGTCGGTGGAGAGGTTTCACGACGACAAGGGGATAATTTGGCCCGCCACTATTGCACCTTTCGCTGTGGAGATCCTGCCGTTGAACATGACGGACGAGAAACAGAGGAGCGCAGCTTTTCAGATTTACCAGAGCATGGAGGAGCAAGGCCTTGAGGTACTGCTGGACGACAGAGACGAAAGAGCCGGAGTCAAGTTCAACGATGCCGACTTGATCGGCCTGCCTCTTCGAGTAAACGTCGGCGCGAAGAGCCTGAAGCAGGACAAGGTGGAGATCTATGTGAGAAAAACCAAAAAGATCAGCTTGGTGCCCACGGAGAAGGTGGTGGAGACATGTCGGGGGCTGCTGGGCCGACTCTGAGCCGAAACCCGATAAGGGCTATTTTTGTATTGATTTTTCCAAAAGAGAATGTTATATTAAAAGATTAAGAGTGGGTGTGGCCCACTCTTTTACGTAAATATCAGCGTATAAATTAAATTATGAGTTCGATGACGGATATGCTGAAAGAGAAGGTGGAACCCTTAGTAGCAGAGGAGGGGTTGGAGTTGGTGGAGCTTATGTTTTCGGCGGCAGGACCGGCTTCGATCCTGCGCATCTTCGTGGATAAGTCCGGAGGCGTAACCTTAGATGAGTGTGCCTCCTTAAGCAGGAAGTTGGGCGATTATCTGGACATGGAAAATCTGATTTCAAGCAGGTACACCCTGGAGGTATCTTCTCCGGGATTGGACAGACCTTTGATCACCAATTCGGATTTTAGAAGAAAGGTGGGGGAAAAGGTAAGGATACTCTTAAAAGAGCAAATAGATGGAAAGACGGAGATGGTGGGAAGGATCAAGAATCTGGAAGAACGGACTCTCATCCTCCTGGAGTCATCCAGCGGAAAGCCGGAGTTAGAGGAACTTGTGATTCCTTTAGACAAGGTGGCCAAGGCCAAGATCATATTTTAGCCAAGAGGTCGGCTGATGAACTACGAAATTTTAGAGGCGTTAAGTCAGATCACCAAGAACAAGAACATAGAGATGGATTTCGTCATCGAGACTCTGCAGAACAGTCTGATCCAGGCAGCCAAGAAGAAATTCGGCAACGCCGATAACATAGAGGTGGAAGTGGATCCCGGTTCCGGTGAGATAAAGATCACGGCCATCAAGAAGGTGGTGAATGCGATAACCGATCCGAATACCGAGATCCTGCTGGAGGATGCCAAGGAGATATCTTCCAGCACCAAGCTGGGGGAGGAAATCCGGGTTAACGTGAAATTCGAGGAGTTCGGCAGAAACGCCATAGCCGTGGCCAAGCAGAGTCTCATTCAGAAAGTGAGGGACGCAGAAAGAGAGCGGATATACGAAGAATACAAAAACAAGGTGGCCACGGTGGTCACCGGCGGGGTGCAACAGATCGAGAAGGGTCATATCATAGTGAACCTGGGAAGGGCGGAGGCGGTCCTTCCCCCCAAGGAACAGATCCCCAAGGAGAGATACCGCCAGGGAGACAGAATCCGGGCGCTGATCTTGGACGTGCAGAAAAGTACCAAGGGGCCGCAGATCATCCTCTCCCGGGCCAACCCCGAGTTCGTCAAGCGGCTGTTTGAACTGGAGGTGCCGGAGATATACGAGAAGATCATCGAGATCAAGGTGGTGGCCAGAGAGCCGGGAGAGAGGTCCAAGATAGCCGTAAGCTCCATCGATGACCGGGTTGACCCGGTGGGCGCCTGCGTGGGGGTGAAAGGCACCCGGGTGCAGAGCATCGTCCGAGAGCTCTCCAACGAGCGGATAGACATCGTTCCCTGGAGCGCCAACCCGGAGAACTTCGCCACCAGAGCTTTAGCACCGGCGAAGGTGGTGCACATCGAGACCTATCATGACGACAACAGCATGACCATAGTGGTGGAGGACGACAGGCTTTCGCTGGCCATCGGCAGGGCCGGGCAGAATGCCAGGCTGGCCGCCAAATTGACCGGATGGAAGATAAACATATTGAGCGAGACGGAGTTCAGAGAGCAGAAGAAGTTGGAGGATCAACTCAAGATCGACGTGAGTGAGCTGCCCGGGGTGGGCAAGAAGCTCAAGGAGATATTGAACGCACACGGAATTGAGACGGTTCAGGAGCTGGCGAAATCCAGCCCGGAGGATCTGACCGAGATCCAGGGGGTGGGGATCAAGAGGGCCGCTTCCCTGATCGAAAAAGCCAAGGACTACCTGAGCCCATCCAAAAGTAGAAGGTAAGCCTGCATATCGGCACACCAGCGGAATGAAACAGGCGTTCGGCACGTGCAATTGCGAATGATCACTGATGCCCGGAAGCGTTGACCGGGGCATATAACATGAAGTTTTGACCTAAGAGGTATTGGCTTTGGCGAAGAAGAGGGTGTATCAACTGGCCAGGGATTACAAGATATCCAGCGAGGCCATGCTGGCCATTGTCCGCGAGCTGGGATTTGAGATAAAGAGCCATATGAGCGCGGTGGATGAAAAGACGGCCGCCGCCATCGAGACCAAGTTTCAAAAGGAAAGGGAGGCGGTGGCTGAGGAGTACGCAGAGAAAAAGAGGAAACTCAAGGAGCGAGAGAAAAAAGAAGAAGAACAGAAGAAAGAAAAACAACGGGTGGTCTCGTCCAAGCCAGCCGGACAGACGGAAGAGGTCAAGCTCCGGCGCACGGAGAGGTTTCGGAAGCTGGAGAAAAAGAGGACGGAGGGGAAAAAGAAAAGGCCCGGTTTGGCCAAGAGCAAACACGAAAGGAAGATAGACAAAACCGAGGTGCAGCAGAGCGTCAAGAAAACCTTGGCCTCCATGGACTCAACCCGCTCCGCAAAAAAACACAAAAGGAGAACTCAGGGGGAACGGTCGGAGCAGGAAGCTGAGCCGGCCAATCTGATCCGGGTGACGGAGTACATCTCCGTGGCAGAGCTGGCCAATCTGATGGAAGTCAAACCGGCACAAGTCATCTCCAAGTGTTTGGAGTTGGGCTTCGTGGCCACCATAAATCAGAGACTGGATATGGACAGCATCGAGACCATCGCGCTGGAGTTCGGATTCAACGTGGAGCCGGTCAAAGAGATCGGGATGGAGGAGGGGGAGGAGCCGGACTCAGAGGATCAGATGAAACCCCGGTCGCCGGTGATCACCATCATGGGGCATGTGGATCACGGAAAGACCTCGCTTTTAGACCATATCCGAAAGAGCAACATAATAGCGGGCGAATGGGGGGGCATTACCCAGCACATCGGGGCCTACGAGGTTGAGGTGGGAGGGGGCAAGATCACCTTCTTGGACACTCCCGGCCATTCCGCTTTCACCGCCATGAGAGCCAGGGGAGCGCAGGTAACGGATATCGTGGTTTTGGTGGTGGCGGCGGATGACAGCGTGATGCCCCAGACGGTAGAGGCCATCGACCACGCTCGTGCAGCGGGCGTGCCCATCATCGTGGCCATTAACAAAATGGACCTGCCCGGAGTAAAGAGCGAAACGGTCAAACAGCAGTTGGCTAAGCTGAACTTAGTCCCGGAGGAATGGGGAGGATCAATCATCGTGGTGGAGATATCTGCCAAGACCGGAATGGGCGTAGACAAGCTGCTGGAGATGATCCTGCTGCAAGCGGAGATAATGGAGCTTAAGTCCAATCCGCTTCGACGGGCATCCGGTGTGGTGGTTGAATCGGAACTCAGCAAAGGGAGGGGAATCATTGCCACCGTCCTGGTGCAAAAGGGTACCTTGAGGGTGGGAGACCCTTTCGTGGCCGGGGCTTACCACGGCCGGGTGAGGGCCATGTTCAACGAGAGGGGAAATCCGGTGATAGAGGCCGGACCGTCCGATCCGGTGCAGGTGCTGGGTTTGTCCGGAGTGCCCCAAGCCGGAGACACCTTCGTGGTCACCGACAGCGAGGCGGAGTCCCGCCAGATATCCAGCAAAAGACTGAGACTGAAAAGGGAGCACGATTTAAGACAGGTGAGAAGGGCTTCCCTTTCGGACGTGTATGAGCAAATCGAGGAAGGGAAGATAAGAGAGTTGAGCTTGATTCTCAAAGGGGACGTGGGCGGGTCGGTGGAGGCTCTCTCCGATACGCTGGAGAAGCTATCCACCGGGGAGGTTAAGGTTCTGGTGATTCATAAGGGGGTGGGCCCTATTACCGAAAGCGACGTTCTCTTAGCAGAGGCGTCCGACGCCATCATCATCGGCTTTCACGTCCGTCCGGATCTGAGAGCCAGGGTGCTTGCGGCCAAGGAACACGTCGACATCAGACTGTATGACGTCATCTACGAGATCGAATCGGAGGTCAAGAAGGCTCTGGAGGGTCTTCTGGAGCCGGAGATCACCGAAACAATCTCTGCCACGGTAGAGGTGAAAAACATCTTCAGAATCTCCAACGTGGGGCAGGTGGCAGGCTGCCTGGTGCAGGACGGCACCGTTCGCCAGGGCGACAAAGTGCGGGTGGTCAGAGACGGTACGGTGGTATACGATGGGGTGATATCCTCTCTGAGGAGATTCAAAGACGACGTGAAAGAGGTCTCCAACGGCATGGAATGCGGGATAAAGGTCGAGGATTACAACGACGTCAAGGTGGGCGACATCTTGGAATTCTACCGGGTAGAAGAGTTGGCTCGTAAGCTGGAATGAAGTTGAACGGATTGGCGAGAAGGTTACGACACAAATCGTTAACGTAGACTTATATGTCGTCGGTTTCGATGATCGTTGGTCTGGCCAGCATAGATATCCACCTTCCGGAGAGCGGATCTCTCAAAGCCAAAAGGCAGATTTTGAAAAGGATCAAAGACCGGGTACGGAACAGATTCAACGTCTCCATCGCCGAAGTGGACCATAACGATCTTTGGCAAAGAACCACTCTGGGGGTTTCGGTGGTGGCCAACCAAAGACAGTTCGCCAATCAGGTCCTAAGCGGTGTGGTAGAGCTCATCGGCAGGATAAACGGCGTGCAGATGCTGGATTACTCTATAGAGCTGCTTTGAGGAGAATCCCCCCGGCCAAACTCAAGACTCGGTATGCAGCACCTGCGACGAGATCGGGTGGGCGATCTGATCAAAAGGGAGATCGCCCATATAATACAACATGAGCTTAAGGACCCGGGCATCGGTTTTGTGACCATCACCGACGTGAAGATGTCCGGAGATCTGAAGCAGGCTCGGGTGTTTTATACGGTCCTGGGGAATCAGGACTGCAAGGAGAAGAGCGCTGCGGCCTTGAGAAGAGCCTGTGGATTTATCCAGCGGGAGATCGGCAGGAAACTCCGACTCAGGTATACGCCGGAGATATCCTTTCGTTTTGACGCCTCGGTGGAACGCGGCGCACATATCGAAGAGTTGATACAGAAAATACACTCGCAGCAGGAGTCGACCGACAGACAGACGGATTTAGAGGAACCTTCGGCCGCCGATTCTCCCTGGGGCGAAGACATGGATGATGATGAAGGACAAACTAAATAAGATATTGACTCTTATCGGAGATAGTCATCGAGTGCTGATTACCTCCCATATAGATCCGGATGGCGATTCCATCGGTTCTCAACTGGCATTAGCTTACTTAGTGGAAAAGCGGAAAAAGAGCTGTCGAATCATAAACCAGGGTGATCTGCCTTACAAGTACGCTTTTCTGGATCCAAAGGGAAATATCGAAAGCATCCAGGCTTCCGGAAACCTAAAAGACGGCAAGGTGGAAGCGGATCTGGTGCTGGTGTTGGATTGCACATCCACAAGTCGCATGGGGGAGGTGGCGGGGATAATTCCCAGCCAGGCCGCCGTGGTCAACATAGATCATCACGCAGACAACGAGAACTTCGGCACGCTGAATTACGTTGACCCCCAGGCTTCGGCCGTGGGGGAGATGGTCTTCTGGCTTATCAAGGCCGCCGAAGTTCCCATCCTTCAGGAGGTAGCCACCGGACTTTATGCAGCCATTTTGACCGACACGGGGAGGTTTAAATTCAGCAACACCTCCGCCTCATGCCTGCGGGCTTGCGCAGAGCTCATAGAGAAAGGTGCCGATCCCCGAAGCATCACCAACCGAATCTACTTCAATCACTCGCTGGCTTTTCTCAAGCTGCTGGGCACCGTATTGAGCAGTCCGCAGATGACGGAGGACAACCGGGTGTGCGCCATGACCCTCAGGCGCAAGACCCTGGCCGATCTGGGAATCGATCCCAAGGAGATCGAGGGCCTGGTAAATTATTCGCTTTTTTTGCAGGGGGTGGAGATAGGATTGCTCTTCACCGAGAAATCGGATCAGAGTACCAAAGTGAACTTGAGGTCGCAGAACCAATTCGACGTTGCCCGGGTGGCCAAGCATTTCGGAGGAGGGGGTCACAGAAACGCAGCCGGGTGCATCCTTCCTTTGGGCTTGGAGCAAGCCAAGAAAACCGTCTTTAAACAGGTCCAAAGGATATTAAAGCATGAACCTGTCCGGAGTATTGATAGTTGACAAGCCCATCGGGGTCACGTCACACGATGTGATACTGAAACTGAGGAGAATACTGGGCATCAAAAAAATAGGTCACGCCGGGACTTTGGACCCCAATGCCAGCGGCCTGCTTTTAGCTTGCGTGGGCCGAGCCACCAAGATCGTGCAGTTTTTAAGCCAATACGACAAGGAATACCTGGCGGTTATTAAATTGGGCGTGACCACGGAGACTTACGACGGCCAGGGAAAGGTCACCGGGACCAACCCAGACGTGTGGCCCACCCCGGATCAAATAAGAGAGGTGATTCTCTCATTTAAGGGAAAGATGCAGCAGACTCCGCCAGCCTTCTCCGCTGTGAAACACAAAGGCAGGAAGCTTTATCAATATGCCAGAGCCGGGGAGAAGGTGAAGATCAAGCCCAGGGAGGTGGACTTCAAAGAGATGGAGTTGCTTAACATCGAACCGCCCTACGTTAAGTTTAGGGTGAGATGTTCCAAGGGGACTTACGTCAGAAGCTTGGCCTCCGACATAGGCCGGAAGCTGGGATGCGGTGCATACCTTTGCGAGTTGCGGCGTACTGAAGTGGGTCCGTTTAAACTTGGCCAAAGCCTCTCCCTGGAAGAAGTGGAGGCCGTGCAGCAGAGGGGAGAGGTATCCGGAATCATGGTTTCCGTTGAGCGGACGTTGTCTCATCTCCCCTCGGTAGCGGTCAGGCCTGGCTTTTCCGAAAGAGTCAAGCATGGAGCTGCCATTGATCGGGCCTGCGTGGCCTTCATAAAAGGGGATTTCGAACCGGATCAGTCGATCGTCATAAAGGACCACAATGGAAAGGTACTGGCCTTGGGAAGATCATCGGCGTCATCTAAAGAGTTTTTGGACGCGAATCGCAAAGGGAAGCTTTTCGAGTACGCCCGTGTGATTTAAATTCGATTAAGGCTAACGTCATGCATGTTTGCTTCGATATCAGGAAGGTTGGTATCAGGCCGTTTGAGAAGCCGGTGGTGACTTTGGGAACCTTTGATGGGGTACATCTGGGGCACCAGGCCATCATCACCAGGTTGATGGAGAAGGCCGGAAAGCGGAAAAGAAAAGGTGTGGTGGTCACTTATGAACCTCATCCGCAGAGCGTAGTATCGCCGGAGGATGCTCCGAACGTTCTGACCATCCTGGAGGAGAAGCTGGAGCTTATGGAGAGACTTGGAGTGGAGGAGACCGTGGTGATCAACTTCGACCGGCAGCTCAGTGAATGCTCCGCGCAGGAGTTTTTGGAGGAGATATTGTTGGGCAGCCTGGATCCGGGTTATCTGGTGGTGGGGGACGATCATGCCTTCGGCAAGGGGAGATGCGGAAGGATCGATCTTCTCAAGGAAGCTGCCGCGAGACACCGGTTCGATCTGGAGGTGGTATCGGCTTTGGTCTCCGACGGAGCCAGAATCAGCAGCACCCGCATCCGCAAGGAACTGAAGGAGGGAAAATTCTCATCGGCTAAAAGTTGGCTGGGACATGCTTATCCGCTGTCCGGAAAGATCGTCGAGGGACTAAGAAAAGGAAGAGAGCTGGACTATCCCACCTTGAACCTGCAAGTCCCCCCGGAAAAGCTCTTACCGCAGGACGGGGTGTACGGCATCACCACCCGGCTGGACGAACGGCCCTACTGTGGCATGATGTACATCGGACCCCGGCACACCTTCGACGACGACGTGCGTACGGTGGAAGTGCACTTGCTTGGTTTGGAAAGAGATCCCGAGCTTTCGGAGGTGGAGGTATGGATGGAACACTGGGTAAGGGCTCCTAAGAAGTTCGCCGGATGGGAACAACTGAAGCGTCAACTTAGGTTGGACGAAATAAAGGTCAGGGAGATGTTCGGAATGGACTGTCCCGACTCGATAAAGAAATAGCAGAAGGAGGACGTCTTGTCGCTTGCCAGAGACAAAAAGGAGAGGCTGATACGGGAATACCGTATGCACGATGCGGACACCGGCTCGGCGGAGATCCAGATAGCTCTTCTATCCGAGAGGATCAACGACCTCACCGAGCACCTCAAGACACACAGCAAGGATTTCAGTTCCAGAAGGGGCCTGTTGAAGCTGGTGGGAAAAAGAAGAAGGCTCTTGAACTACCTGAAGGATAACGATCTGGACGCTTATCGAAAACTGGTTGAGGAATTGGGCTTAAGAAAGTAGTGGCCTTCATCTGTTGCCATGACGCGGCCGGGCGTTGACGTTGACGCCTCGGCGGCTTAGCCCGGATAGGAGCATTCAACATGGAATTTAGATCGAAGTTGGAGTTGGGGGGAAAAACCCTGGTTGTGGAAACCGGCAAGGTGGCCAAGCAGGCGCATGGAGCAGCCATGGTGCGCCTGGGGGATACGGTGATTCTGGCCACGGCGGTGGAGGCGAAGGAGATAGACGAAGAGCAGGATTACTTCCCGCTTTTCGTGGATTACCGCGAGAAGGCTTATGCCGCGGGTAAGATACCGGGAGGTTTCTTCAAAAGGGAGGGACGACCCAGCGAGAAGGAGACGGTGAGCGCCAGGTTGATCGACCGGACGCTGCGACCTCTTTTCCCGGAAGGTTACTTCAAAGAGGTGCAGATCATGGTAATGGTGCTCTCCTCGGATCAGGAGAACGATGCGGACGTGCCCGGCTTGATAGGCGCCTCCGCCGCTCTCAGCATCTCCCAGATTCCCTTCTACCAGCCGGTGGCTGCAGTCAGGGTGGGAAGGGTAAGGGGAGAGTTGATAGCCAATCCCACCTTTTCGGAACTGGAAGAAAGCGATATGGACCTGGTGGTGGCGGGAAGCAGGGAGTTCGTGAACATGGTGGAGGGGGAATGCCGGGAGGTGTCCGAACAGGACATTCTCTCCGCTCTTCAGTTCGGCCATGAGAAGATCAAACAGATAGTGACCCTGCAGGAGGACATGAAGGCCAAGCTGGGAAAGCCCAAGCCGGAAGTGACCTTGGTTCCCTTTGATCCTGATCTGGTGGAGGCGGTCACCGCAATAGCCGGGGAGAAGGTGAAGGAGGTCAATCGCACCTCGGACAAACTGGAGAGAGAAGAGAATTTGGATGCCATTTTCGATTCTGTCATCTTAGAGCTCTTGGAGAGATTTCCAGAGAAGGAGAGGGAGATAAAATCCATCCTGCAGGATCTGGAGAAAAAGGACGTCCGGCGAATGATCTTAGACGAAGGTAAGAGAGTAGATGGGAGGAACTTTAGCCAGATCCGTCCCATCACCTGTGAGGTGGGAGTTCTGCCCAGGACGCATGGTTCTGCGGTTTTCACCCGGGGCCAGACGCAGGCATTGGTGGTGGCCACGCTGGGGACCAAGATCGACGAGCAGAGGGTGGACGATCTGGAAGGAGAGTCCACCAAAAGTTACATGCTTCATTACAACTTTCCGCCCTTCAGCGTGGGGGAGATCAAACCCATCCGGGGTCCGGGAAGAAGGGAGATAGGTCACGGCGCGCTGGCGGAACGAGCCATCCAGCCGGTGATACCCAAGGAGGATATGTTCCCCTACACCGTTCGGCTGGTATCCGACGTCCTGGAATCCAACGGTTCCTCCTCCATGGCCACGGTCTGCGGGGGCACCCTTTCCCTGATGGATGCCGGTGTGCCCATCAAGGCGCCGGTGGCGGGCATCGCCATGGGATTGGTCAAGGAGGGAGACCGGCAGGTGGTGTTGACCGACATTCTGGGACTGGAGGATCATCTGGGAGACATGGACTTCAAGGTCACCGGGACCCGCAACGGAATCACCGCGTTTCAGATGGACGTGAAGATAGCCGGAGTCGATCTTAACGTCATGCAGCAGGCTCTATCCCAGGCCAGGGAGGCCAGGCTGCACGTCCTGGAGAAGATGGAACAGACCATAGCCCAACCCCGGTCCGAGCTTTCTCCCTACGCCCCGCGTATCATCATCCTCAAGGTCAAGCCGGAAAAGATAGGCGAAATCATCGGCCCGGGAGGGAAGATGATACGAAGCATAATCGAGCAGAGCGGCGCCAAGATCGACATCGAGGACGACGGTTCGGTCTTCATCGCCTCGGTGGACCAGAAGGCGGGAGAGATGGCCCGAGAGCTCATTCTCAAGCTGACCGAGGAGCCGGTGATCGGCAAGGAATACTCAGGCAAGGTGAGAAGGATAACCACTTTTGGAGCCTTTGTGGAAATACTCCCGGGGCAGGACGGACTGGTTCATATCTCAGAGTTGGACAACCGGAGGGTAAACCGGGTGGAAGATGTCTTGAAACTGGGGGACCAGGTAAAGGTCAAGATAATCGACATAGATCCGGAAGGCAAAATCAGGCTCTCCAGGAAGGCCTGTCTTCCGAAAACGACTCAGAAGAGAGAATAGCTTCGGAGTCCGCTTCCGTCAAATGGCACAACCGGGTGCACACGGAAAACTTGGCCCGGATGTCTGCAGCCGGCATCCGGAATGAGGGATACTAAGTTGAAGGAAACATACAAAAAGACCGTTCTTCAAAACGGTGTGCGGATGGTCACCGAGAGCATCGACAGCGTGCGCTCCATAAGCATAGGAGTATGGGTAGACGTGGGCTCCCGGGACGAAACGGCCGACGAAGCCGGCGCCTCCCATTTCATCGAGCACATGCTGTTCAAGGGGACCAAAAGACGTTCCGCCCGGGAAATCGCTTCCTCCCTGGAATCGGTGGGAGGATCGCTAAATGCCTTCACCGGCAGGGAGCACACCTGTTATTTCGCCCGGGCTTTGGACGAACATACGGACATCGCTTTAGACGTTCTTTCCGACATCATCAAGAATCCCCTGTTCAACCGCAGCCACCTGGAGAAAGAGAGGCAGGTCATCATCTCCGAAATCAAGGAGATGGAGGATTCCCCTGCCGACTTGGTGCACGATATGCTGATGGGAACCATCTGGAAGAGTAACTCGCTGGGACGCCCTATCCTGGGAAGCACCGAAAGCGTGTTGAAAATGTCGCGAGGCAAGCTGCTGGGTTTCATGAGAAGAAACTACTCTCAGCCCAGAATGGTCATCGCCGCCTCCGGCAGCCTCAAGCACAACGACCTGTTGGCCAAGATCCGAAGGAAGTTCGGATTCGACTCAGGCTCGCGCTCCGGCCCGGAAATCCATGCTTTGCCCCAGACCGACAGCAACAAAAGGGTGGTTACCAGAAAGACCGCCCAGACTCATATCAGTCTGGGAGTCCCCGCGTTTCCATACAAAGACGAAAGAAAGTATGCGGCTTTGGTATTGAGCAACATTTTAGGCGGGGGGATGAGCTCGCGTCTCTTCCAGAAAATAAGAGAGAAACTGGGTTTGGTTTACAGCGTGTACTCCTTCTTCGATTTCTTCAAGGACACGGGCGTTTTCGGAATATACATGGGAACCGATGGGGAGAACGCCCGGCGCGTAATACAAGAGGTGATCAAAGAGATCAATCGTCTGAGAAACGACAGCATCAGCTCCGAAGAGCTTTCGCACGCCAAATATCAGCTCAAGGGGAACCTTCTGTTGTCTTTGGAGAGCACGTTCAACCGGATGAACCGGCTGGCCAGATACGAGCTGTTTTTGGGTGAATTTGTGGGTTTGGACCAGACCATAAGAGCCATCAACCGGATTAAGTCCAAAGACGTGATTGGAATCGCCCAAGAGCTGTTTTGCTCGGATCGGCTCTCTGCTGTGGTGCTCGGCCCCCTGGCAAAAGGTGCGCTGAATGGGATAGATTGGGACAGCTTATAGAATCCAAGAGGTTCGAAGCCCGAAACCATGTCCTGGCTTATATGGTTGATCATTGCGGCAGCGGCATCATGGTTTTTCTTTTATGTTCTCTGGAGTGCCCGGTTCAGAGGAGCGCCGGAAGAGAAGGTGCCCATTTTAGCCTATCATCGGGTGGCGGACGAGTTCGACTGGAGCATTACCCGACAGAAGGTGGGGCAGTTCGAAAGGGGAATTCGATTTCTCCATGATCGAGGATATAGCTCGGCTAAGCTTAACGAGACGGTCTCGGCTTGCGGGAATGAAAACCGGAAGAGAGTAGCCATCACCTTCGATGATGGTTACCAAGACATTTACTTCAACGCGCTGCCCACCTTAAAAAGGCTCGGATTCACCGCCTGCGTATTTATAGTTACCGGATACGTGGGGAAGCACAGCGAATGGGATTACGCTTGGGGAAAACACAGGAAAAGACATCTATCCTGGCAGCAGATAGACGAAATGGCTCAGGCGGGATTCGAGTTCGGTTCCCATACGGTGAATCATCCCGACCTGACCAGGATTCCCGGGCGGTTCGTCGGGTACGAGCTAAGAGAGTCCAAAGAGACCTTAGAACAGAAACTGGGTCGAAGGGTGGATTTCGTATCTTACCCTTTCGGAAGATATGACCGATACGTTGAAGAGGAGGCACGACAGGCAGGTTACTTGTCGGCGTACACCATCTGTCTCAATCCCAGCCTCGGATCCGGCAGTTTTTCCCGACCCAGACGCGGGGTTTATCTTCTGGATTCGCCCTTGAGCCTGGGAATTAAGCTTCAGAAAAGCAGGCTGGCCTGGACAGAGGAGATAAAGGGAAGAATCATCAACCGTTTTGCCGACTGTACCGTGGCCTTAAAGGGCTGTCCGAATTACGATAACCTGCCCAACGATTCCTTGGGCGGCTAAGTAAACGGGAGAGGATGCCAAGCGCGAAATGAGACGATTCTTGCTGAAATGGTTAGTCACTGCCATCGCGATTTTCGTCGTAGCCAACGTGTTCGGCCTGATTCATATCCAGAACCTAACGGTGCTGGTGTTGGCCGCACTGCTCTTGGGGATTCTGAACGCGTTCGTCAGGCCAGCGCTGCTTGTATTGACTCTGCCGATAAACATTTTAAGTCTGGGCCTTTTTACTCTGGTGATCAACGGTTTCCTGCTGTATGCCACCGCCGGTTTGGTGTCGGGATTCGACATCAACAGCTTCTGGAGAGCCTTGTTGGCCGCATTTCTGATAAGCATCGTAACCGCTATGATAAACATCCTGATTCACAAAGAACCGAAAGTAACCGTCCACTGGGTCAAGCGGGAGACCTGATATAATCCCGCCCTGAATGCAACCAAGAACCAAAGGATCGAATCCTTAAACTCTTGAAGCCTTGAACCCTTAGACTCTTGAACCCTTCAACCCTTGAATCCTGGTTTTAACATGGACTTCGAATATATCGAGAACATAGCCCGATTTGAAGGAAAAGAGGCCACAGTCAAAGGCTGGCTGTTCAATAAAAGCTCCAAAGGCAGGATTCATTTCCTCTGGATTCGGGACGGAACGGGAATCATCCAAGCTGTGGTGGTAAAGGGGGAGGTGGACGACGCCGTATTCGATCTTTACGGCCAGCTTACCCAGGAGTCCTCCCTGGAGATCACCGGCAAGGTGAGAAAGGATGCCCGGGCTCCCGGAGGATACGAGTTGAACGTCTCCGGCATCAAGGTGGTGCAAATCGCCCAGGATTATCCCATTACGCCCAAGTCGCACGGAACCACATTTCTTTTCGATCATCGTCACCTGTACCTCAGGTCGAAAAAACCGCGGGCTATTTTGAAGATAAGAGACGAGCTGATCTGGGCCATCAGAAATTATTTTCACCGGAACAATTTCGTGTTGATAGACACGCCGCTTCTGACCGGTGCGGTAGGGGAGACCACCACTACTCTGTTCGAGACTGAGTACTTAAATGAGGGAAAAGCCTATCTGGCACAGACCGGGCAGCTCTATTTAGAAGCAGCCATAGCAGCCTTCGGCAAGGTCTTCTGTTTCGGACCAACCTTCAGAGCGGAGAAATCCAAAACCAGGAGACATCTGACCGAGTTCTGGATGGTGGAGGCGGAGGAGGCGTTTTACGATAATGAAGACAACATGGACTTGGAGGAGGATCTGGTCACATATTTCGTCGGGCACATACTGAAGGAATGTCGAAGCGAACTGGAGGAGTTGGAGAGGGACGTCTCCGCGTTGGAAAAAGTCCAGAAACCTTTTCCCAGAATATCGTACGATGAGGCGGTCCAGCGATTGCAGAAAGCCGGAACGGACATCCAGTGGGGGTCCGACTTCGGCGGAGCGGACGAAACCATACTGACCAAGATGTTCGAACGGCCGGTATTCGTATATGACTATCCCAAGCAGTGCCGGGCATTCTACATGAAACCTCATCCGGAAAGGGAGGATTTGGTGCTGTGTGCCGATCTTCTGGCCCCGGAGGGATACGGTGAGATCATCGGCGGGTCGCAGAGGAACGACGATTACGACAGCCTGGAAAAGAGAATCCAGGAGGAGAAGCTTCCCAAAGACGCTTACAAATGGTATCTGGAACTGAGAAAATACGGCTCGGTACCCCATTCCGGTTTTGGCATCGGGATAGAAAGGGTAGTAACCTGGATCTGCGGGCTGTCGCATATCAGAGAGGCCATCCCATTTCCCCGGACCATATACAGGCTTTATCCATAGAGGGTTCAAAAGTTCAAGGGTTCAAGGGTTCAAGGGTTCAAGAGTCAAATAGTCCAAGAGTCAAATAGTCTAAGAGTTCAAAAGTCCAGAGGTAGACCGTGAAAGGATACCCGTTCAAAGAAATCGAAACCAAATGGCAGAACAAGTGGGCCGAGAGCAAGATTTACCAGGCTCCGGATCACCCCAACAAGAAATACTACCTGCTGGTGATGTATGCCTATCCTTCCGGCGACATACACATGGGGCATTTCAGGAACTTCATCATCGGCGACACCGTGGCCAGATACAAGATGATGCAGGGACATCAGGTTCTGCATCCGTTCGGCTGGGACGCCTTCGGTCTGCCTGCGGAACTGGCAGCGATGAAGAGGAAGATCCATCCCAAGGAATGGACCATGAACAATATCAAAGTGTCCGATTCCACCCTGAAACGCTGCGGGATAAGCTTCGACTGGAGCCGGGAGGTCATCACCTGCCTGCCTGATTACTACAAATGGACCCAGTGGATGTTCCTGAAACTGTTCGAGCACGGTTTGGCATACAGAGGTACCGCCATCGTGAACTGGTGTCCGGACTGCAAGACGGTCCTGGCCAACGAACAGGTGGAGCAGGGGAGATGCTGGAAATGCGACTCTGTGGTCGAAGAGAAGGAGCTGGAACAATGGTTCTTCCGCATCACCAAATACGCCGAAAGACTTCTCGAAGGTCTGGACAGACTTAAAAGCTGGCCGGAGAATACAAAGACCCTGCAGAGAAACTGGATAGGAAAAAGCGAGGGCGTCGAGATAGATTTCAAAATCGAGGGAACCGATCATAAGATATCGGTATTCACCACCCGGCCGGACACCATCTACGGCGTGACGTTTATGGCCATTGCTCCGGAGAACAAGCTGCTCAAGACTCTCAAGATGGACTCCAAACATCGGGCGGCAGTGGATGATTATGGCAAACAGGCCAGGCAGAAATCCGAGATCGACAGAGCAGCGGCGGGGGAAAAGGACGGAGTTTTCACCGGAGTTTATGCCGTCAATCCCCTCTCCGGCGAGAAGGTTCAACTGTGGGTGACGGATTATGTGCTGGCTACCTATGGGACCGGAATCGTCATGGGTGTTCCGGCTCACGACCAAAGGGATTTCGAATTCTGCAAGAAATACGAGATTCCAATTAAAGTAGTAATTCAACCGCCTGATA
>CAYMNI010000023.1:14770-17455 GCA_964391755.1 uncultured Ignavibacteria bacterium | reverse complement strand
AATGGATACACAACATGGAAATGGCCCTGCACGGGCTGCCCTTAGACTGCGTTCACCATTTCGACAACCGGAAGTTCTTCGGAATGCTGGAACAGAGAGAGGCGGAGAGGATTCAACTGGAGAACGTCATCCGCAAGAAGGAGGCGGGATTCATCACGGATGATCAGGCCAAAAGAGAGTTGGAGGGCGGGCAGTAAGCCGGTCAATAGATGAAGCGGATTAAACGGATGAGGTCTGAGTTTGCATTTGCGATGGATGGCGGACGGTGGACGGACAAGCGGTCAACGGATTAAGCGGATTGAACGGATGGTGTCTGAGTTTGCATTTCCGATGGATGGCGGACGGGGGATGGAAAAACGGTAACGGATTAAGTGGATTAAACAGATTAAACAGATGGGACCAGAACCCAATTTGGGTTCTGGTCTTTTGAGATCGAACTTAGGATTCAAGGAATCATGAGTTGTATAGAACACCAAGGATTTTCTGGCGAAAGACGATACATGATCCGGTACGATTTTCCAGAGAGTTCCTGGAGATCGAGCCACATCCGGGTCAAACAAGGTGGCTGCGCAATTCCACCAAGCCGGAGAATGCCCTCCATACCGGCAATCGTTGGGGTAAAAGCTTAGCCCAGGCCATAAAAATTCTTCACCGCTGCATCTTCAAAATCAGAGATTCCGGATTCAATCACGTCAGCAAATACGAGGCGGTCAACGCCTCCATCACCTTGGATCAGGCCAAGATCATCTTCGAGAACGTGCTCAGGCTGGTCAAAAGCAAGCCGCATTTGGAAGGCCTGGTCCAGAAGGTTAATTTCACCCCTTTCCCCCACATAGTCTTCGGAAATGGAGCTATCCTCTGGGCCAGATCGACCCAGAGAAGGGGAGAGTATCTCCTCGGCAGGGACTACGATTATTTCAACTTCGATGAAGTGGCATTCGAGCCACATCCGGAATACGTGGTGAACCAGGTGATTATGATGAGGCTGGCAGATCGGGCCGGAATGCTGGACTATACTTCCACTCCCAAAGGGAAGAACTGGTTCTACAGGAAATGTTGTGAGCTTGAGAGGAATTCGGAGCTGGGCTACGTGCAGAACGGGGATTCTCGCGAGAATCCCCACATCAGCCAGGAGTATCTGGAGAGAAAATTGAAAAGCCTGACGCCCAGCAAGATCGAGCAAAACATCAAGGGATTGTTCATCGACGACGTCAACCAGGTGATAAAGGAGGAGTACATCCGCAACGCGATGAGTCTATCAACCGGCCTGTCCCAACCGATCCAGGGCCGCCGGTATTGCCACGGCTGGGATTTGGCGCGAAAGAGAACTCATACTGTGGGCGTAACGCTGGATATCACCAGGAAGCCCTATCAGGTCGTGGCTCTAGAGAGATTTCAGAGAGATTGGAAAGACGTTTACGCCGCGATAAGAAAAAGGCACAAAGAATATGGGGGAGAATTGATCATAGACTCCACCGGATTGGGTGACGTGGTCATAACCGAGCTTTCGGACATCAAGCCCCAAGGGTTCAATTTCGGAGAAAGAGGAGGCAAGGCCAAATCGGAATTGATTGCCAACCTGGAGAAGACGCATGCTTTTGGCGAAGTGGCCTATCCCTATGTCGAGCAGATTCAGGATGATGGCGAGTTGTGGACTCTGCAGGATGAGCTACGCAACTTCTACTGGGATGGGAACTCAGAGTGCGATGCGGTGATGGCTTTGGCGCTGGCTTTGTGGGTGGTGAGAGATACAAAAGACGCACCTTCGCCTTTGTCGCCCAGAGTGAGTAAGGTTTGAAGAGTCTGTGGATCGTTATCCGAAGTCTATGCTGAGAACCTCTGAATGATGAGCTGGGGCGGTCAGCGGATCAATTGATGTTTGTAGCGGAAGGCTTCAGCCTTCCATTCTTGGAAACCTAAAGGTTTCCGCTACATCCGATCCGGAGATACCTTGTTGCGTCGGGACTTTGTAGTCCTGATGCACTCTTTGAAAAGTTTTGTCTTCACGTCGGGATAACAATATCCCGACGCAACTTGAAACGAGTTGAGATAGTCCCGCTTTAGAGATAAGCTCGGCATTATCTCGGTAATTCACTCTTCTTTCCAGAACCTGGTGTAGAACAGGCAATAACCGAGACTCTTGATCCACCATAATGAGCGAAGTACATTTTTTTGGTGTTGCTATTATAAGCAAAAGCATTAACATATATTGCCGTCATTGAGGTTTTAACTGAGTCTTCTATCCCATCTAGAATAGTTATACTATAGTCTGCCTCGTTTGCTATGTAAATCTGATTGGTGGTTGGATTGCAGACCAAAGCCCCAGGCCCTGCCCCCACCTTGACTGTAGTTATCACGGAATCTCCGGTACCATCAATAATGGTAACGTCATTACTGCGAAAATTGGCGCAGTAGATTTTGTTGGTGGTAGGATTGTAGGCTAAGGACCGAGGATAGGTCCCCACCCCTATTGTAGATATGACTGAATCCCCTGCTCCGTCAATGATTGCGACATCGTTACTTTTGAAATTAGCACAATAGATTTTGTTGTTGATAGAATTGAAGGCCAAAGCCAAGGGTCCCCCTTTGACAGGTATAGAGGTTTTTATCAAATCACTTCTTCCATCAATGAGAACAACGCTGCGGCTATTCAGATTGGCGCAGTAAATTTTATTATTCACTGGA
>CAYMNI010000023.1:0-14760 GCA_964391755.1 uncultured Ignavibacteria bacterium | reverse complement strand
CAGAAGGATTATTTCCTACCCTAATTGTGTTAATAACCGAATCTCCTGCTCCGTCAATGATCGTTACACTGTGGTCTGAGTAATTGGCGCAGTAGACCTTGTCGTTATCGGGATTATAGGCTAAAGCCCCGGGATAATCTCCTACAGCCACTGTGGTTATCACTGAATCATTGGCTCCATCAATGATGGTGACTTTGTGGCTTAACTCATTAGCACAGTAAATCTTGTTTTTGTTTGTATTGTGAGTTAGAGCCAGCGGATAATCTCCGACTATGACTGTTGTTAATACCGAATCAATTGCACCATCAATAATGCTAACGTCTTTGCTCCAGTAATTGCCGCAGTAGATTATATTGTTTTGTTGGTTGTAAGCTAAAACACGAGGACTATATCCTACCTCCACAGTAGCCGTCACTGAATCACTTGTTCCGTCAATTACCGTGATGTTACCACCACTTCCGTTGACACAGTAGGTTTTGTTGTTACTATCATTATAGGCTAAAGCAAAACCGTAAGGCTCACCATATAGTGGAACTGTGGCTATCACCAAATCTTCCGCTCCGTCAATGACGGTGACACTCCCAAAATTGGCGCAGTAGATTTTGTTGTTGTTGGGATTATAGGCTAAAGCTTGAGGATAATACCCGACTCCCACGTTGGTTATAACAGTATCACCAACTCCATCAATGATGGTGACGTTGGCACTATTGTAATTTGCACAGTAGATTTTGTTGTTTGTAGAATTGTATGTTAGAGCCAGAGGTTCATTACCCACGCTAACCGTAGCTATCACTGTATCACCTATTCCATCAATTATGGATACATCGGCGCTTCCACTATTAACACAGTAAATTTCGTTGTCAATAGAATTGTAAAATAAAGCAAGTGGACTAGCCCCTACTGCTACTGTCGCTATTACCGAATCCCCCATTCCGTCTATTACGGTTACATTGGCACTTCCGGCATTGGCACAGTAAATTTTGTTATAAGTTGAATTCCAGGTCAAGGCCGAAGGAGAATTTCCCACGGTCGTCGTAGTTATAATCGAATCACCTGCTCCATCAATGATAGAGATGTCGTCGCTTCCTTGGTTTACACAATAGATTTTATTGTTAGTGGGATTATAAAGAAGGGTTTTTGCGTCTTTACCGACGGTGATGCCAGCAATCCTTTTATTGGTTGCACCATCTATAACCACTACCCTTGCTCCTCCACAAACATACAGTTTGTTGTTAATTGAGTTATAAGCTAAAGCACAAGGATTTGCTACTCCACCAGACCCGTCTGGCAACCAGATGGTGGTGATGACCGAGTCGGATTGAGCAAAGCAAATGCAAGGGGACAACAGCAAGCTGATCAAGATAATCGAGACAAGACTACCTTTACGGCGCATAAAGCCCTCCTCGTGGTATTTCGCAACTGCAAACTAAACTTGATAATATCATGTACCGGGCTTCAGGTCAAGTGCAAATGCGGAAAAATTGCAGAAGAGCGTTCAACGAATGGACCGGATCATCCAGCGGATCAATTGATGTTTGTAGCGGAAGGCTTCAGCCTTCCATTGTTGGAAACCTGAAGGTTTCCGCTACATCCGATCCGGAGATACCGCGTTATAGGGTGGGGCATAGTGTTAGAGTGTATCCCTCATGAAAAAGCGTCGCAATCGGAGTTGCGACGCTACATTGTGCGGTCGAAAAATAATGATACCAGGATAGACCTACTTGAATGGGAACACCAGGTTCAGCAGTATGGTGTTTTGATCGTAAGTGCAGAGCACTCTGGCCTCCGGCTTGTCATACATAGCCGTCAGTATCCCCAGGGCGTCCATAGCCAGATCCCGGGCGCTCCAACCTTCCCGGTAAGCGTCCTCGTATTCCTTGGCCACTCCCAGAGAGAAAAGCACAAACGCTGAGACATATTTGTTAACATGCCTCGACAGCAGCTTCTGGCTGGCATAGTTTCCGGTGAAGTGCTGCCATTTGTCCGGAGCCTTAATGTCCCAGTTTTCCTGGTCCACGAAGAACCAACTGTCTCTGTTGGGGTGGAGCTGCTTGAATTTCCCGTCCCGGGGATAGTTCCATGCTTGGGATATACCGGGAATGGCCAACAGTAGGATTGTTGCAAAAAGCAAAGTTCGGAATTTCATTACCGTCCCCTTTCTCCTTGAACTTCTATCTCAGCTAAGAATCGCAGCGATCCCCAATTGCAGCTTTTCTAAAAGTAAACCCCGCTGTCCGGCGGGGTCTATATCTTGATGGAGCACCCTACTCTTGGGGCTTTCCTGACTCTGCTAATTCGCGAGTCCGGACGTCGACAAATCATGCTCCGTTTCAATCCCGGAGTCCATCCTCAAGTCGCCAACGGCACTCACGCCAGTTGACAACGCCGGTGTATCCAAGGTTAGATTGGTCAGAGGCGCCGGATCGTCGATATTCTCGAAGCTAAACAGAATGACCGCGAGAATAATCAAGATGGCGATTGTAACCAGACTCGATACCGATATTTTCCGTTCAATCTCCAACGGAACTTCTCTGGAATAGCCGAAAATAAAATGCATGTCTCTCACATCCTTCTGGTTTTGGTCATCATTCCAACCTACCTATTGAGCAAAGCCGGTGCCCGTGTTCTTTCTCATTTCTAAGTGTAAGTGGGAGATGGAGATAGTTGTCCGTAAGCATTGGGATTGCCGGAGTTATGTGCAACAGTATGCAGAATGTATGATGGGGGATTCAAGGGGTCAAAAGTTCAAGGGTTCAAGGGGTCGAGGGTTCAAGGATTCAAGGGTTCAAGAGTTTAAAGGTTGAAAAGTTCAAGGGTTAAGAGCTTAAAATTCAGAGGGTTCAGTTTCGGGGGGAACAAAAAAGGGGGAGGTTCTGTGGTGAAGAGGATAGTCCGGGTATTAGTGAAGGAGGTTGGTTCAATCGATAGCTACCTGCAATGTCGGATTTGAATGCTCGACTTTACTCAGGAGATCTTAAGTGGAAGAACTTTTAGCATACGTAGGCGCGGAGCTTAAGAAGCCGCAAGAAGAAATCTCCGACGAGTTGGTTTTTCTGGTCAACTCGCGGATCAGACCCCCCAAGCCGGTGAACAGGGAAGACATCTTCGTTAGAACCATGTTTTTGGTCTCCGATGAGGTGAACTCGTACGGCGGCCGTTTCCCCTTAGAGGAACTCCACAGGTTGGTCGAATTGGTGATTGATTCACCGGTGATGGTGGGACACACAAAAGAAAAACTGCCCATTGCCAGAAACTTCAAAGCGGAAATCGTGCAGAGGGACGGGCAGAACTGGGTGAAGGTTTGGTTTTACTGGCTGAAGAACTCCAAAGATGCCGTCTCTCTCAAAGAAAACATAGACCACGGCATCTACAAAGAGTGCTCCCTGGGATTTGTGTTCGAATTCCCTGAATGCTCCATCTGCGGGCAGGACATGAGGAGGTGCCCGCACGTCCCTTTCAAATCCTACGAAACTCAAAAGGGCAAAGAAAAGGCATACTTCAACTACCGGAACGTTGCACGGGTTCTGGAAACCTCGTTGGTCTATCGGGGAGCCGTGCCTAACACCTCCATGTCGGATGAGCTTCGGCTTTATCAGAAGCCCGATGTCCAAAAAGTAGAAGAGGATCGGATCACATCTTCAGATTCAAACTGGACCCAAGAGTCCACACAGAGACAACAAGACATACGGTTGTTCGATTTCGTGCATCCGACCGAACCGCAGATTTCGGATTCGGCGGCAAACGTGGTTTTCCACCTCGAAGATTTGTTTTCCCTGTCCGGAGAGTTCCTGATCGAGCCGAAATACGACGGCGTCAGATCACAAATTCACAAGCAGGGAGACGCGGTGAAGATATTCTTCGACTTAGGACAGGAGATTCAGCATGCATTTCCTCATCTGGTGGAAGACGTCCTGCGCATTCCTCAGGAGAGCTTCATACTGGACGGGGAACTGGTGCGATACAAAGGAAACTCGCGTCTTTCTCACAAAGATATGGTGGTCCTCTTTGCCAGAACGCTTAATCTGCCATCAAAACAAGATGGTCTGTCGCCGGATGATTCCCAGTTCAGGTTTAAGGCCTTCGACCTGCTCTATCTGAACGGAGAGGACAAAACACCCCTTCCTCTTGAGGCGAGAAAGAGGCTCCTGTTGGAGTTTTTCCCGGATACCCGCCACTTTCAAAAGGTGAAATGGGAAAAGGCAATTGAGGGAGAATTAAGTCCCCCAGTTAAAGCCACGGCTGCGTCCGAAGGTGCGCTGCTCAAGAGAAGCGATTCTGCCTACTTTGAAGGTGAAAGCTGGTACGAATGGAGAAGACATCCGGAATTGGATGTGCTGGTGACGGAGTCGGAGAAAAACAAAGGTGGAAGCTACAATTATACCTGTGCCATCGGAAGGAAGGATAGGCCCATCCCTATCGGGACCACGTACTCCACGTTCCTGGAGGCTAAGCCGGGTGAGATAATTAGGGTGAGAGTGGAGAGTGTAACCGAAGAGGAGAGCAGTTTCAGCTGGCATGCACCAAAGGTGCTGGAAATAAGGCCGGACAAAAAAGAACCTGATTCGTTGGCGGTGTTGAGCCGGATGGTTAATAAAGACTCGTCCGAACTCTGTGGTCCTCAGTCCGCTGCGGAAGACATTCAGGCCACAGGCAGCCAGCTACAGACGACGGACAGATTCGTTCTCCAAGTTCACTTGGAGGAAAATTCCAAACATCACGATCTGAGATTCCAAAGAGGGGATGCGACCCTCGGATTAACCATCTTCGACTTGGATTTGGAAGCGCTTGGCCAAGGAAGGCGGTTCTTATGCGAGTGGAAAGATTATCATGATTCCAAACGGATGAACTTCGAGGGGGAAATCCCTCTCCAGGAGGACCCAACAGAGGGGAAGCCTACCCAGAAGCAGGTTACCCGCATGAAAACTCTGGACAGCGGCAAGTATCAGATTCTGGAAAGGCGAGCAGACCTCTCACGCATCCAAATCGATGGGGAGACCCTCAACGGAGTCTATCTGGTCGGGAAAGTCAGATTGAAGGGCAAAGACAGGTGGCTGCTTTGGAGGCGGTCAACGGATGGAGCTGTCAACGGATTAAACGGATGAAACGGATGTGAGTTGCCTGAGTTTTTATCCCCGGAGCTGAAAGTCATGGAAAACAATAGGTTATTTTCCAAAATACAGTTGCTGCAGTTTCTGGTGGCGTTCTTCGTGACCGCGCTGGGGATCATCACCGCCTATTACACCACCATCGCGGGAATCAGGTTGGATCTTTCTCAGAAAGCAGAGTCGGTGGTAGTCAATCAACTGGACAAGAGGCTCTCCAACATAGAGCTGCTACTGAACCAAAACTTCCTGACGAAGGAAGAGTTTTACCTGTTCAGCCAGGATCTGCAAAACCGGCTGAGCAAGATCGAATTTGAAATCTCAGAAATCGAAAAGAGGTAAAGATGGACATTTGTGAACTGATCGAAGGGCTGAACCGGCAGCGTGAGGTCATCGCAGGCGAGATGGTGCATCAACTGGATTTCGACAAACTACAGAACGATCTGGCCGAAGCAGCTTCGGTTTTGAGCAGCCTGGCAGAAAAGGAGAAACTCTGCCAGAGGCTCTTGGCGGAAGTCAAATCGGAGATCAAGAAGATGGCTTTGGCCGTTTCTCGGGCTAAGGGAGACAATGGAACCGGCACTCTGGTGGAGAGACTCATCTCCTCACCGGAGATCGGTCTGGATGACCTCCTTTATCTGCGAGAAAAGGTGAAGGAGGAGTTCAATCAGTGCTTTCCTGTTTCACCGCAGTCCAAGACGATGAACCGGACAGCAGAGTCACGCACCAGAATCTCCGAATTCAAGACTGGCGGAGGAATCGGAGGGAGTGAGAGTGCGCATTAACGGAGTAAGCCAAAGTGCTTCCCACAGCATACGACGGGATGAATCAAATAGGACAGTGTTGAGCCATAATGGGTGTAGCGACCCGAAGGGATGTCGAATGAGACAGTCTTCAATGGCCTTGAGTTTGATGAAAAACCGAATTGACAAGGAGGAATGAAAATGGGAATAAGAGATCAGAATCTGGAAGCTACAGGCGCCGTGTTCGCCACTTTCTCGATCAAGCAGACAGGCGGCGTGGATGATCTGAAGGATGCGGATGTAGGCCTGGCGGTCACGCTCTCCGGCAACTACCAGGTGGGGCCTGCGACGGATGGTGCAATCCTTTTGGGAAAACTCATCGATCTTTCCCTCACTGACGCGGAGAACGGAAAAAGGGTGGTTACGATACAGATCGGCGGAGTTATGACCCTGCCCATCACCACCACCTACCCCCAGGTGGGGAACAGAGTGGTCTGCGGGGCCGATGGGGCTGTGAAACAAGCTCCCGTATTGAGCGACTACGATCCGGCCGGCGGAAACCTGGCCCGGGGAACGGTGATCGCGGTCAATGGCACCACCGATTGTACGTTGATACTTAACTAGACCGTCCGCCGTCGACCGTCCGCAGACCACTGCATGAAAACATTAGACGGAAGACCGTTCATAGCAAACATAGAAAAAGGAGAACCAGAATGGATATCGAGAAACTGTTGACCTCGCCCGAAGGCAGGAAGCTTCTGGAGCTGGCCAGCCTGGAGAAGCCGGTGGCCGGTCAGGTGGACCTGTCGCGCGCCAAAGAGATCAAGGTCAGCCGGGAAACCTACCTGGAGGCGCAATCCCGGGGCACCACCGTCTCCGAGCTCCTGGAGACGGACGAATACGATCCTTCCGGCATAAACTCGCCTTTGGATGCCTTCGAAAGGCAGCTGGCCGTCAACGACATCCGGGTGGGAGGAAGAGATCCGGTCACGGTGGAGCTTTTCTACCAGGGAGCGCCGGCACTTTTGCCCGAGTTCATGATGAGGGAGATAAGGAGAGGACAAAAGATGCGGCCGGAGCTGGCAAAGCTTCTGGCCAGTTCCAGCACCATCTCATCCTCCCGATATACTCCCTTTTACGTCAACGTCGCTCCGGATCAGGCCCGGCTTTCGCTGAGGCCGATCGGCGATGCAGCCGAGATTCCCACCCTGACCGTGGCCGAGCAGCTGCACTCTTTGACCATTCCGGATTATGGGATAACCTTGAAGACCTCTTACAAGGCGCTGAGGCACAGAACCACCGCCCAGTTCAAGGTTCTGCTGTGGTACGTCGGATTCAGGCTTCAGGCGGACAAGATGGCTCTGGTGGTGGACACCATCATCAACGGAGACGGAAACGACAACGCCGCCGCCACCATAAACACGGCCACCTCCGGAGATTTCACCTACGCGGATTTAGTCACCCTGTGGAACGAGTTCTTCCCCTTCGAGATGAACACCATACTCTGCCACAAGGATCTGATCAAGACCATACTCACCATGGATGAGTTCAAGGATCCCATGGCGGGATTCAACTTCCAGAAAACCGGCGATCTGGTCTCTCCCTTGGGATCCGGTCTGGTGAGATGCGACGATTTGGCCTCCGACCTGGTGATAGGACTGGATAACCGCTTCGCCATGGAGGAGGTGGTAAGCCAGCCCTTGATGGTGGAGTATGACAAGGTCATCGAGCAGAAGCTGGAGGAGGCGGTCATCTCGGAATCGGTGGCCTATGCCAAAGTGATCAAGGAGGCGGCGTTGATTCTGGATACGGTTTGGTCATAAAGACCATCCATCTTTCCTCTTCTCCCCCTCTCCCAAAACGGAGAGGGGGAGGGATGGGCAAGGGAATAGGTTATGCAGAAACTGATCGACACAGTCAGCTCTTTTTATGCAACCGGCATTGAGCCGCAAGCCAAGATATTCAAGGTGGGCTTCGGACAATACCAGGACCGGGTGGTGGTGATTTATCCCCAGACTCCCAGCAGGCTGGTGTACGTATGGGCCGACCCTCCCTACCTAGCCTGGTCCGATCCCACCGAGATAGTTGCCGACAGCGCAGATTACCCGCCTTCGGCCCACATGGATTCTGACGGAAGCGTCTACCTGACCTACACCCAGCAAAGCAACCTGAATCTGTTGGAGCTGAAAATGACCTTCTCCCAGGGCAGCTGGACCGTGGGGACGGTTTATACCATTTGCGAGGTGGGAGAAAATTACTTTCCCAGCATCCTCAAGGACTCCGGGGGGAGGATTTGGGTGTCGTGGACCTACTACGACCCGGAAGCCGAACGTTACTACGTGCACTCCAAGATATCGCAGGACGATGGGGCCACCTGGGGAACCGGCCCCTCAGATCCGGGGATCTGTCTGACCAACGGCACCGCCTCCTGTTACTCGCAATTGCTTTTCCGGTCGCCGTACGTTCATTGCTTCTATTCGGACGACTCCACGCTTTTAGCCTATCGCTCTTATCACCTTCAGTCGTCCGGTTGGGATTCCCAGCAGGACATCTACTCCGGCTCGCAGGTGGATGATCGCTTCTGCGCAGACCTTTCCACCGACAACCGGGTGGGAATCGTCTTTCCCGGAACCTCCGCTCTTTTGTACAAGGAGTTCGACGGAAACAACTGGAGCGGGGTTTTCACCGTGGACACCTGCGCGCCGCAATCCCTGTCGCTAAGATTCCTAAGCATTGTCCCCTGGGTGTTTTGGACCAAGGAGATGGGAAGCGGGCAGAGCCAGCTCTTCTACTCTTATAAGGAAGACTCTTCCTTCGTGCTTCCCCTGGCTTTCGAACCGGGCCAGAGCAGCTACGACCGGCTTTTTTGCTACGATGATTCAGCCTCCGGAAAGTATCAAGACCGGACCACCCAGGCTGCCGACTCCACTCCGGCAGACGTTTTCCATCCCACCTCCGGCGGGCTGGTGAAGGATGCCGATGACGCCTTCTACATGGGCATGGGAGCCAAGTTCAACCTGGTTAGAATCATCCTGTCCACAGCCGGAGCCGGCGGCCAGGTGATCTGGCAATTCTGGAACGGCCAAGCCTGGACCGATTTCGTTCCGCAATCCGGAGAATGGAACTTAGACTCCGAAGAAAAGACGGTGATCCTCTGGCAGGACTTAAACTCCGTTCCGGCAGATTGGCAGATGTGCCCGGTTAACGGAGTGTCGCAGTTCTGGGTGCGGGTTCTGGTGGCGGAGCCGTTTGCCACCGTTCCTGTGGGCAGCCAGATAACCTCAATCCCCCAGGCTGAAAGCCTAAAGGTCACGATTTAACCATAGGTTCAAGGTCTGAAGTTGAAGGTCAAAGGCTAAAGGTCGAGGGTTTGAGGGTATGAGGGAAGAACAAAAAAACCTCCGCTTGCAGGCAGCCTATTGAGGGAGTGAAATTATGGGATTCACAAGCGCCGATTTGGTCAAGAAGCATATCCTGGAGCACGAACTGGGAACGGTCACCAAGAAGAACGTGGCCTGCCAATTGGTGGGAGAAACGCCGTTTCAGCTGCCCCACGTTCTGCTGCTGTCCGGCTCGGAGAAGGTGAAGGCAAAGGAGAGCTCCACCCCCATCAGAGAGACAGCAGACTTTGCCTCTTCCGACCGGTTCCAGTTGACAAACAAGGAGCTTATTTCAGACACGGTGGTGGTGGCCAGTGATTCCTCTCTGGGACAGATATATGCGGAAAACGTGGATTATATGGTCGGCTACGATGAGGGGACCATCACCCGCATCTCTGATGGTGCTATCCCAGCCGGATCATCAGCGGTAATCTGGTATCTCTGTTTCCGGATATATGAAAGGGATGAGGACTACCGGATAGATTATGCCAAAGGGCAGTTAAGGAGGCTGACTTCAGGAGACATCCAGGACGGCCAGTGGATCTTGGTGGATTACACGGTGGAATTCGCCCTTCTCAGCGATCAGGTGGTGAAGAATGCCATAAGAGAGGCCAATAATCAGGTCACCACATACATAGATTCATCCTACGCCAATTCCACGGACCAGTCGCTGGTGACCGCAGAAACCTACCTGGCAGTTTCCATTCTCTGCAACATCGAGGCTATGGAGGTTATGACCAAGAATGCGGCAACCGATGACGGAGGACAACCCCATTCGCTTTCCCAAGCCTGGTCCGGTATGTCCGGCACCTACCGCCAACTGGCCTACCAGATTCTGGAGAAGTTCAAAAAAGATCCCGGAGGCTTCCGTTCACCTCGCGCCACGAAATCAAACAACTGATTTCGCCAGGATGGGTGCCAGCGTCACTATGAGCGCGTGGTGCCGTAGTTGCTCGATTCATCGAGCCCAATTAAATGGACAACCACAGTTCCACGGCATCTCATTCCGCCCGGCAATTGTCAGGTGGTAAGCACCGTGAATGCGATTTGAGAAAGAGAGGCTATCGTGAACATAACATTAGACTACTTGAGGGGCAGAAGGACCTGGGTGGTGCCGAATTTCGTGGTCTGGGGAGACTGGTCTTTGGCCTCTTTTTTTCTTCTCTATACCGAGGTGGGTGAAACCTCAAAGAGAGTGATTTTGGCCAGGAACAATCTGGGCGGACTGGATCAGACCGTGAGTTTTTCCGACCTGTACGATTTCCGGGGAAACAAGCTTCCCCAGATGATCACCAGCCCCAAGGTGATGGTCATGCCCAAAAACGAGGTCAACTGCTTTGTGGTGGGTCCTGAAACCGACACGGGTTTCAGGATCGCTAAGTTCTCCGGCTCGCAGAAAACCGGGCTGGTGGATTTGACCATTATGGAGATGGGATGAGGAGGATGGCGGGTCAGGCGAAAGGGTCGAAGGTTCGATTCAAAAACCGGCTGCCCAAAGATCAAGGAGTGAGTGCATGAAGAAGTTTTTCTTGGTAGTTATCTGCTTTTCTTCATTGCTGGCACCTGCGTTCGTCGCAGGCGGCTGGTTCGGATTGGAAGAGTGTCCCTCTCATTGGGCTGTGGTCAGCGGTTACGCGGATGCGTGCCGGTTTCAAGCGACCGAAGATGGAACCTCCACCCGGCTGGAGATAAGAGCGTGGGATTCAGGTGGGTCGAAGGCCACCCTTCGCATGGCAGTCTACGATGACCAGAACGATCGTCCCGACAGCAGACTCTGGGAGGGTACGGACGTCGCATACCAGGCAGGAGAATGGTGTGGTGAAGACTTAGACGGCATCCCGTTGACTGAAGATGCCTACTTCTGGTTTGCCTTCAAAACCAGCGAATCTGAGGAGATGTGCTATGTCGGATCCGGGCCCGACTGGTGCCACGAGTGGAAGGCGGGACAGGTCTATGCGGACACTTTTCCCAATCCCTGGAGCGGCTACACCGGCCGCAACTCCAATCGCTACACCATGCGCATGCATTACGTCAGCTCGAAAGGCACCCGGGGGATTATTGAGATCAATGGGGGAGTGATCGAAGGAGGATTCATTCGATGAGAGCAATCAGAATGCAGAAGTCAAAGGGCATAATCGGGCGTATCGCCTTCTTGATTTTCTTGAATCTACTCCTAATCATCCCGTTTTGGTACGCCCGGGCTGAATACTACTCGCCTTCAGACAGCGTTTCCCTGACCATCGGAACGGTGAGCGTCGGCTCAGATTCGGTTCAGGACTGCGATTCGATCAGAGTCAAGTGGTGGTGGGCAAACGGGGGATGGACCTATGTGGGAACCAAAAAACTGACCTCTTCCGTCGAGCCGGGATTCTATGCCGCCAACCTCAAAGCCTCCGATGCCTCCGACCATACCGGCAATTACGTGGCTCGGGCGGTGGCGTACAAGTTCGGCGGCTCGTTCACCGACATCAAAACCTGGTCCTGGACCGTGGTGGAGACCTTCGACTCCCTTACCGGCGCCGTCACCGATGACAACAAGGAGAACTTCAAGACAGACGTCTCCAATCTGATGAGCAAGACGGACAGCTCCCTGTATATGCGCACCGACTGGAGCAACATCAAAAACCAGGATGCGACGGTCAACTTCAGTCAGACCACCGTCGCCCGTGTGGAGACGGTGGACACCGTGATCCAGATGGTTTCTGCATCCTGTGACACGGAATCCATTGCCCGTTCCACCTGGAATGAAGATGTCGTTCCTTTGGCCGGAAGGCGGATTCAATACGCAGACAGCCTGGGGGAGGAGATCTCCGCTGCGGTTGACACCTCTGTCATCAAAGCTATGAACGAAAACAACCAATGGGGTGCCGCGTCCACTTGGAGCTTTTCGGTCAGAACCTTAACCCAGGGAACCGGCTCCGGCGCCAACGGCGTGGTCATACGATGCCGGGATTCCTCTGACAGCTCGGCCATCGCCTTTGCACGGATTCAGGTTCTGGATTCCACCGAGTGCTCCACGTTGGGAGTCGTAAACTCCGATTCTCAGGGGCGCGGCTTCTTCGCCCTCGACGCAGGTGTATACTGTGTCAGGCTTTACAAACCGGGATGGCAGTTCACCGTCCCCGAAACCCTGAAGGTGGAGGGGGATGAAGACACGGTATACTGGGCTGGAGCCTTCGATCCCGGCTCTCCACCTCAGGCAGGACTCTGCCGGGTATACGGCTGGGTGCACGATTTGAACGATCTACCCCTGGTGGGAGCCACCGTCGAGGCCGAAATCGCACTGGTGCCGCTGAGGTATCAAAATCTGGTGATCAGCCCCTATCACAGGTCTACCGCGACCGACGGCGACGGTTTCTGGTATTTGGATCTCTATCCCAACTCGGCATTGACACCGGCAGGAACCAAATACAGCCTCCGTATCTTCAGCTCCTCGGGAACCATAGTCAGACTGGAGATGGAAGTACCTGACCAGACCAGCTGGGAACTCCAGTGGTAGGGTAGAGCAGGGTTCAAGGATTCGAGGGTTCAAGGGTTCGAGGGTTCAAAGGTTCAAGATTAAAAGGATCATAAGACAAGGGAGGTGAAGAAGATGTACTTAAGCATGTTTTCGGTTTTCGGAAGCTGGTTTGCCGACAAGACGTTTGCCGCCTTAGGCGCTTTATTGCTTCTGATGATAGGCTGGGCAGTGAAAAGGTACCTGGTTCCTTTTTTAGATACAGAGCTGAAAAAGGAGATGGCGGAATACGTGCTCCTGATCGCCGACGAGGTGACGGATCAACTGGTGGCAAAGTACCCTCAAAACGAGGCTCTGAAGTGGTTGGACCAGGCGGTGGACAAGATCATGGAAATCACCGGCGTGTCCCGGGAGGTGGCACTCAGAGCTGCGCAGGCAGCCTTGGTCAGAAAGGGCCTGAAAGCGTCGTGAAAACCCCTATTTGCATAATCTGTGAAGGGGACTGCAGATTAAAAAGGGACGGTTCCCGCCAGGCGATCAATCCGGTGCCGGCTGAGGTCGGCTGAATTCCGAAACAAGCATCGACTCTCTGCCGGAGATTGAATTCAATCTCTTGGCGTAAAGGGGATTAGCGGGATCGGGAAACCGATCTGGTGCGGCAGGTCTGGGTATTCACCAGGGATGAGGGAGAGCACATAATTGACGCGGATTGCGGGCATGCTGGTTGCTTATAAAACAAGTCGGAAGTTGCGTATATAAGTTGGCGTAGTGAAAATACCTATTTGGGAGTGGTGCGGTTATGAGCAATCATAACCTCCCGACGCCAAAATCGGGTATCCCCCCTCCACCACTCCCAACTTTTTTATCTCCAGATCGCCTTACCGGTTTCTTCCTTACTATGCAGACCGCTTTTCTCTGAATTCTGACATTCAATGTCATCTTTCCGCCTAGACACAACCTCATCCAAGTCTCCTTTCGATTAGGTTCAGGATTAATTGGGGTGGATTTCGATGGAGCACGTCTTGCTTCGGGCAAGACACACTTGTAAGATTATGAACACATATAGTAATCTGGTCAGAGCGATGATGGAGTTATACTAAATGACAGCTTCACATACGGAAATTGTCAAGTATTATCTTGACAAGAGGCGTGTTTTTGGTATTTTGGTGCCGGATCTTTGGGGGATCGTCCAATGGCAGGACGGCAGACTCTGGATCTGTCTATCGGGGTTCGAATCCCTGTCCCCCAGCCAATTAGAAGACAGTCCTTGATCGACGATTCACAATCCGCGGAAGTCCCGTGAGTCCACGGACGATGAGAATGGTTTTTTAAAAGGAGTCTTTCGGTGAACAAGCTTCTCCGGGCAGGGTGGTTGATTCTGGGTATCGCCGTTCTGATTCAACTGGGCTGTGGAAAGAGGGTTGAGGAGGGGAGATCTTACGAGATTCGATTGAAGACCACGGAGAAGATGATTCTGGTTTGTTTGGAGCATACCGGTTCTTATGATCGTATGGGAGAAGTATTTGCCCGGATGGGTGAATACGCTGCTCAAAAGGCTTTGACCGGAGACGTTGTGGGCATCTACTATGATAATCCGGCACAAGTGCCGGCCGAGCAGTTAAGAAGCGAAATCGGCATTGCCGTTCCTCAGGGGACTGTGCCCGATTCAGGCTACAACCTGCTGGAGATTCCCGAGCAGAAGGTGGTTTACGCTATCCTGAGAGGGCCGTATGGGGAGATCGCCAAGGAATATCCATATATGATGCAATGGATAGAAGAGAAAGGATATCAAGCTAGCGGACCGCTTATGGAGATATATCTGGAGGCAGGACCGGACATACCTCCTGAGGAGCTGGTCACCGAAGTCAGAATACCCATAAAGGAGTAGCAAACGGTCCGCAGTCTGTGACTCGTAGTTCATAGCAAAGTCGCGGACGGCCGCTTCCGATAAGAATTAGGGTGAGTGGCAGTGACTATGAACCATGAACTAATTCAACGTGGCGCTATCGTCTAGTTAGGTCTAGGACGGGTGGTTCTCAGCCATCAAACCGGGGTTCGAATCCCCGTAGCGCTATGAC
>CAYMNI010000022.1:0-17572 GCA_964391755.1 uncultured Ignavibacteria bacterium | reverse complement strand
CGGAGATCAAAACGTTGCATCCCCCGCGAGTCGATGCGCCGTCGACCCCGCGTAAGTTATTCAACGCGATCTCTTGTGCTACAAAATACGAAATTCCGTCCGCAGCGCAAATAAAAAAGCGCCCCACTCTTCATAATACGAAAGTGAGGCGCAAGACTGCTTAAGCCCGGATGGCATTCAGCACATTTCAATCACTCCGAACAACAGTCGAAGCACGGGACGAAGCCGCTTCTGAACAGAAAGTTGAGCATTCGGACGACGTCGCTGATGTCCACCACACCGTCGCAGTTTATGTCGCCCTTGCACACCGGATCAGGCCCGGCTGCACCATTGTACAGATATCCCAACAGGAAGACCCCGTCGCCCAAATCCAACTGACCGTCGTCGTTAACGTCCCCGCACCACAGGAGCCCTACCCGAATCATCACATCTTCGGAGGCTTCGGCGCCGCATGAGTCTTCGCAGGAAAACGACGCTATCCAGGTTCCGATATCCGCCTCAACCGGCTCCCACAAAAACTGTCCCGGATTCTGACCGTCGAAGGAGGGCGTATTGGTGGGAGGACGAAGCGAATCCTGCTCAAACCAAAAACCATCCAGTTCAATGGAATCCAACGAATCCCCCTCCGGATCAACGGCTGCCACCGGCAGGTCCACAGCGGGGCCCAGAGCCAGAACAAGCAACGTCTGGGGAAGATCGAAATCGGGAGCATCATTCTCCAGGATCACCTCGAAAGTGCACGTATCCTTGTACCCCAGATCATCCGCAACAATCACCGTTATCGTGCCTCCCGCCTGACAGTAATCCGTCACGTCGTATTCAACCGCTCCGTCGAAATAAGAAGTCCCCAAACCCGATCCGTCGAACCAAACATTCTCCACTCCTTCACCGACGAAACCACACCAAACCTCTTCAATGGTCCCGGCCGGGCTCTCCGCCTGGAAATACCTGTAATAATATCCGTTGGAATCGTGAGCCTGATCCTTAGGACAAAACACAACCGGAGGAGGAGGAAGTTCTACCGGTATAACCGTCTGTTTGTTTCCGATCCCACCGCAAGTATCCGCGACCGAAAACGAACAGATCCATTCACCCGTGTCCGCTCCTTGGGGAACCCACTCAAAAAGGCCCGGGTTGCCACCATCAAAGGAGGGAGCATTGGCGGGAGGCTGCAGGGAATCCGCAACCAGCCAGAAGCCGGCAAGTTCGATCGGCTCCAGCGGATCGGCGTCCATGTCAACGGCAGATACTTCAAAGGCAACCGTGTCATGCAGCGCCAGAGCCGGAAAACTATCCGGCGCGGATACGTTGGGCGAGTTGTTAAGCAAGATGATGTCAAACTCGCACCTGCCCTGGATACCTTGTGCATCCGTTGCTGTCAGAGTCACGGTCCCCCCGGCCTGGCAGTGATCGATCACATCATACTCAACGTGCCCGACAAAGGTGTCGTCCTTATCCTGAACCACAACCACATTGGCCACACCGGTACCCACGAAAGCTGCGGTGACGTCTACGATGTCCCCGTACGGATCATAATCGACGACGACGAAATCGTCGGTAACGTAATGTGCGTTCACGAAGCAGTGCTAATCAGATACACAATCGGTGAAAATCGGAGGAAGGGGAGGGTAGATCCTGATCGTCTCGCATTCCGGCAGGAAGTGCTGGGGAGAGTGTTCAGCGTCCGAGTTGGAGAAAGCTAAATAAAAAGATGGCGGCCAGAAGCAGGTATCTAAGCACAATCTCAGGCTGTCCCACATGTCTACCTTGAACGTCATAGTGGCCAACAAAGTTCTGCTCCCCTCCCACCATCTCTGGTCCTGAGTGCCTGTGGGAACCATGGCCAGCCAGAAGTGGCTGGTGCCGTCCAGCTGCAGGTCTATATAATCCCAGTCCCGGTTGGAATGATCCCCTTCATCTCGAACCTCCTCCGGTAAGATTCAAACAAAATCTCATAACTATTGTCTATTCCGCACAACAGTCAAAACAGGGTGCCGGACCGGCTCTGAACAGATAGTTCAATATCCTGATCACGTCGCCTATCTCCACCAACCCGTCGCAGTTGACGTCGGCCTTGCACAGGGGATCGGGCGCCGAACCACCCTTAAAAAGATAAGTGAGGAGTTTCGTACCATCGTCTAAGTTGAGTATGCCATTGTCGTTGAAGTCGCCGCAAAACAGAGGACCCACAACGATGACCACCTGCTCTGTCTCCTCCGCTCCACAGGCATCCGTGGCGGTAAACGAACAGATCCACAAACCCTCCTCCGTCTCCGTCGGCACCCAACTGAACAAACCCGGGTTGCCGCCCTCGAAAGACGGAGAATTGACGGGAGGCTGCAGCGAGTCCGGCTCGTACCACAAAGCGTTGAAGGAGGTCTCCACAAAATCGTCATTCGGATCGGTAGCAGGCACCGGGATATTCCTGATGACGTCTTCGACCGCCTCCACTGTGTCGCGCAAGCTTAAAGCCGGAGGATCGTTGGTCAGCTCCACACCAAAGCTGCACTCCCCCTCCCTTTGGTATTCGTCCGAAGCTACAACCCATATGGTGTTGCTGGAGATGCAGTGGTCAACCACGTCATAGGTGACGTAGCCCTCCACCCGCTCCGCAGGAGGTGCCGAAGTATAAACCACGCTCACGTTGTCCACCCCGGACCCGACAATCTCCGCACCCACCTCGGTGATCTGCCCGCCCGACGGAAAGGTCTCCACCGCAAAAGAGCCCGAGGAAAAGCCGGTGCCGTTCCCGGAATGAGACTCGTTCGAGGGACACTCCAGGAAAAAGGGAGGCCCGGAATTCACACCAACCGCTTCACACATGGGAAGGTTGTCCCGGGGAACGTAAGTCTGAGCATCCGAGTTGTGAAAAGCCAGGTGATACGAGGGCGGCCAGAAACAGGTGTCTATGCAGATGGTGGTGGAATCGTCCAGCCTGAAGGTCATGGTCGCCAGAAGACCTCTGATCATATCCGGTATCCGCTGATCCTGCTCCCCTGTGGGTATGTAACTGAGCCAGAAATGAGAGGTGCCATCCAAGTCCAGTTGAATCTCAGGAGGGGGATACCAAAACGGATTAAGGTCACAAATGAAATTCGACTCCCCGTCCAGATCACGAAAAATGCTCCGCGCCATTGCAGGGTCGTAAGGATTTAAAGATGTGGTGTTCCACCAGTCGGTAAGACTGCAGTACGCCTCGGGGTTGGTGTGAGTGTAACACAGCGGAATTATTAAACCGGCCACCGAATCGATTGTTGCGTCCACTATGTCGTGGGTCATGCGAATAGGAAAGCGTACAAAGTAGTACAGGTCCTTGGAACCCTGTACGTCCGGAGGATGTACGTCCACGTAAACGGTATCACATTCGCCGCTGTCCAGCGGCTCCTCCGGGCAGACCGCCCAGCCTGGAGCAAAAAACAGACAGACCCCCACAACCAGGCAAACGCTCAAAAAAATCCGTCTCATCATCCGCCTCCTGGCAGAAATTTTGAGTTGCTGGACTGCGTCACATGAACTTGGTGACGCAACAGAAACAAGTTTCTCTAAGTTTCTTCAGGTGTAAGTGATTGTTGGGCTTACATTGGTAAATATACCTATCCACACCTCCATGTCAAGCAAAAATACTTCTTTTTTGTTTTTTAGTAAACCCGATAGGTTTTGCCCTGTATTACCGTCTATCATACTCGGCTTAACTGCATAATCTTCTGTAAATGGGTAAAGATGCTGATGGCTCTGCTGTAGAAATTGACCGGCAGCCACTCTGTCGATGACAGTGGATATTATCGAGTGGCAGGAAGCTTCAAGAACGCACAATGAGCAGATTGGTGTCTCGGCTTGTTCGCGCCAAACGATCTCGGAGCGGGGGAGAGAGAGGGTCCTTCCCTCCCTTCGTGGGGGGAAATGTAGCCGTAGGCTTCAGCCTGCGCGCAGAATAAGTTTTTCCACCCCTGATTAGGAGAGAATACAAGGAAGGGTGCACATCTTCAGATCGGGTATCTGATGGACGCCTAAATGTGCTGTGAGCCTAAACGGGAACATCCGTGCAATCGGAGTCACTTCGTAGACGAATCGTCACCGGGGCAACAGATCAGATGGGCAGATCGGCGGACCGGACGGTGGCTTCAATGCGCGCAACCCGGCTCCGGAGACGGCCCTCCCTTGAAGAGATAGTTGATCAGATAAATTGCGTCTCCTATCTCCACCCGGCAATCGACATTGGGATCGGCAGCCTCCATCACACAAGGATCGGAGCTGCCCCGATACAGATAGTTGAGCAAGAGGATGACGTCTTCTATGTCGACTAAGCCGTCGGCGTTGACATCTCCGGGGATGCTCGGCAGGATGTCCAGTTTTCCGGGTTGGCTTCGGAAGGGCACCAATTCTCCGAGCTCATCCGAAAGATGTCCGGTGAAGTCCAACGTAAACGTCCTCTCCTCCACCGTGTCCGACATACAGGATAGATCCACGCCGAAGTAAAAGAGGGGCACGTAGCCGGTTTGGGAAGGAATCGGCGTTCCTCCTAATGCTATGCCTAAATTCCAGAGGGTGTCGCAGAGCGGCCTGAGGGTATCCTGTGTCGCTCCATGCGCTTCCAGAATGGACCAATCTTCGATCCAGGGACCGCGCTGGATGAGACATTCCCTCACCGGATAGAAATACCAGCAGGTCTCCTCCCCTTCACAGGTATCCAGGCTGTCGACGTAAAGCTCAACCGTGGAGAAATCGCCCAGTTCCGGCGGGGTGATGATTATCTCAAAATCGAAGCCGGCTATGGCCACGGGATTGCTCAGATAGACGCTAACCAAGAAATCTTTGCTTCCCGGATAAGACGATGTGTAGACGATGACCACGTCGGCGCTGTCTTCTCGAACGTACGGAATCGATTCGTTTGAATCGGCGGTTCCGGTTGCTCCAGTCGGTGTAAGTTCCTCCTTTATGTCCTCCGCCCCCGGAAAGCCAAAAGAGAAAGTGCATAGGCAGAGAACAAAGCAGATAATGGGGATCACTACAGGTCTGTTCAGCCTCATCTTCTCACTCCTTTGGTATGCACCATGCGGTGCATGCCTTCGCTCGAAAGGTGTATCGTCCGATTATCGGTCGGACTGAATGTTCGCCCGTCTCATTTTCACAAAACCCGCAGACGCAGAGAATCTGCCGCTCCGCAGGGCCAAGCGAAACTGAACGGAATCAGACTAAAACCGATAGCAATGAGGCTGTGTCTTTTCCCTTTCAAGCGATCTTACTGCCCCCAATATACAACACTTTTTAGGATTGTCAAGCGGTTGTGACAACATTCGGGAAAACCACCAGGTGGCCCGGCTTGTCCGGCCAGATCATCATAAGCAGTCACCGGGATTCAATCCCTGCGACCTCAGGCTCGGGGAGGGGCGCGGTCCTTCCCTCCCTTTATGGGAGGGAATGTAGCCGCAGGCTTCAGCCTGCGCGCAGAATAAGTTTTCTTCCCTTCATGGGAGGATGCAAAAACGATTTCTCTGCATCAACTAAACCTCGCGTATCTGCCAGGATCCGGGAGTCGGCTACTTACGGGCTTCAATAAGAGTCCAACCGTGGGACAAAGCTTTTTCGGACAGGGACTGAAATCCGGCTTGCGTCAGTGAGGATTTAACCTGGCTTGCGGTGCGGAGCCTGTAATCCGGCTTCTCCAGCGAGCCCAGAAATGCCCAGTGCAGGCGTGCCGCAGTGGCCACACCCTCTGCTGGAGCGAACATGCCCACAATTGCCAATCGTCCCCCTGAGTTCAAAGTGGCCTGCAACTTGCTGAACAACGATTGGCGATAGTTGCCTGCGTCGCATTGCAATACCATATCGAACCCGCCAGGCAGTTCATCTTGAAGAAAATCTGCTGCATGATAAGTGATCCGATCGCTCACAGGATGTTCCTTTGCAATCTCGCGCCCGGCCGCACAGACGTTCTCCATGTCGATGACCGTACAGGTCAGGCGAGGGTATTTGCGCAGCAGAGCCAACGACATCACGCCCGAACCACCGCCCAAATCCATCAGTCTTTCAACATCCGTCATGTCCAAGGCACTGGTCAGCTCCTCCGCAAGCTCCTGGTGCAGATCATACAGCATGCGGGTGAACTCCCGGGCTCTCTGGGTACTCTTGACCATCTGGGCGAAGTAGTCCGGCGGGATCAATCCTTGAGCTTCCCAGGCTGAGCCGGGCTTGTTTATGTGCAGCGCCAGATCATGAACCGCCGGAAGTCGCTCCCGCGCTTCGCGTGCCAGAAAGGCCCAAGACTCCTGACTGTATGAGTCTAGAATGGCGGCTCGTGCCGTGGACGATGGTGCATAGCCTCGGGGAGTCACGTCCAGAAGCCCGATACTTTCCAGAAGCTGTAGCCAGTATTGACACCGGTTTTGAGGAACTTTCAAAGCTTTTGCCACGCCTGTCGCATCTAACGGCTGTTCGGCGAGCAGCCAGAAAAGCCCCAACTCCATGGCTGCCCCTACCGCAAGCGGGGCGGTATAGGACCACAAATAGTCAAAAACATCCTCTCTTGTGGTTAGCTTCATTTGACTCTCCTTCTTCGGTTCCCTTGCCCGGTCGCATGGGGAGTTCGCAGTGTAGGTCCGAAATGTCCGCGAGGACTTTCGGACAACGGATGTCGGATAAGCCTGTCGACCATATCCGACCTCCAGGCTTCCCTCCCTTGATGGAGGGGAATGTGGCCGCAGGCTTTAGCCTGCGCATAGAATACGTTTTTCCTACCTTGATGTGAGGGAACACAAGGGAGGGTGCAAGAAACAATTACCTTGTATCTGCAAAACCTCATATGCCTGCCAGGTAACCCAACTAGCGCCTGAATGTCGGTCAGGTATGATCGACCCGCCATAACGAAATATCTTGACTGCCACCTGAGTTTCTTCGTATCTTCGACTGGAGAGAAATATGAACAGATATCTGCTGGTCTGCATAATCATAACCATATCGCTTTTGACGTGTTCCTGCTCCAGCGACGAATCCAGCGTGCCCGCGCTGCCGGTGGACGTGCCGGATCAGGTCATGGAGAACTCCACCTTCACCTTCAGCGAGCAGGGAGTGAGGTCGGCTGTCATACACGCCGAATTGGTGGCCGTGTACGAAAAGCTCGATCTGAAGAAGGCCAAGGAAATCCAGGTGGATTTCTTTGACGAGTTGGGAAACAAAACCTCGGTTCTGGTGGCCGACAGCGGGTTCATCCAGGAGAAAAAACAGAGGTTCGAGGCGCGCGGAAACGTGGTGGTGACCACCGAAGAAGACGTGACGCTGGCCACCGAAAGCTTGAGATGGAACCCGGAGACCAACAAGATCGTCACCGACGATTTCGTCACCATCACCAAGGGAGCCGACGTCATCACCGGGATCGGGCTGGAGGCCGATCAGCAGCTTAAACATTTCGTCATCAAAAAGAAAGTTCAGGCCCGGATAAAAGAGGTGCCCCCGGAGGACCTAAAAGACAGCCTGTGATCTGTCGGGATGCCGGAGATTGAAGCTCTCTTCGGTACGTTCGGTAAGGAGCCGGATGAGCGACGACGGTTTGATTCTAAGATCGGAAAACCTGGTGAAGGTTTATAAGAGGAGGCGGGTGGTGAAAAACGTCTCCATCCAGGTCAGGCAGGGGGAAATCGTGGGACTTTTAGGACCCAACGGTGCGGGGAAGACCACCACCTTCTACATGATCATCGGCTTCATCAAGCCGGAGTCCGGGAAGATCCTTTTGGAGGATCAGGACATAACCGCTCTCCCCATGTACGAGCGGGCCCGTCGGGGAATCGGATACCTCTCTCAGGAGCCTTCCATTTTTCGTAAATTAAGTGTGGAGCAAAACGTTATGGCGATTCTGGAGATGCAGGGAATCTCCAAGGGGGAGCGGGAAAAGAAGCTGAAACTCCTGCTGGACGAGTTGAGCATCTCCCATCTGGCCAAGAGCAAAGCCTACAAGCTTTCCGGGGGCGAGAGGCGGAGAGTGGAGATAACCCGGGCTTTGGCCACCCAGCCCAAGTTCATGCTTTTGGACGAACCCTTTTCCGGAATCGATCCCATTGCGGTGGAGGACATACAGAAGATAATCTACCGGCTGAAGGAAAAGAAGCTGGGAATATTGATAACCGATCACAACGTTCGGGAGACGTTGTCCATCACCGACAGGGCTTACATAATGTGCGAAGGAGAGATTCTGAAGACGGGAACCTCAGATTTTTTGGCATCCGACCCGGAGGCTAAGAAAATCTACTTGGGCGAGAAGTTCAAGTTAAACTGAGTGTCCGCCTCTCCCGATATAGGTAAAAAGAGCTTTGAAAAACCGCAGGTTGTGCTTATCTTAAAGGTGTGCCGATCGAGACCGGGGGCTGGCAGAGTCAAAAACCAAAATGAACTTCAAGGCAGACCGCTTTAAGGTGAATCGATCGAAAGTTCAGATGAGGCCGGTATGAAGCTGGGTATTGAGGTCAGGCTAAAACAGACGCTGGCGCCGCAACTCATTCAATCGCTTAAACTTCTGCAAATGCCCATCCTGAGGCTGGAGCAGATGGTAAGACAGGAGCTCTCCACCAACCCCCTGCTGGAGGAGGCGGAGGCGGCCGAGGATCCGGATGAGCTGACCACCCCGACTGAGGAAGCGGAGCAGGAGGCGAGTGAGCCCGATTCGGACAAGATAGACTGGGAGGATTATCTCCGGGACGAAGGCGAGGTCTACTTCAAGCCCGAGAGGGAAAAGCAGGAGGAGAGGCTGGAGAGAACCCCCACCTCCGAGAAGACCTTGTGGGAGCATCTGGAGGATCAGCTTCATTTAAGCCGGCTGAGCAAAGAGGATACCGAAATCGGCGAGTACATCATCGGCAACATAGATGAGAGCGGCTATTTGGTCTGCTCGACCGAGGAGATAGCCAGCGCTCTGGACAAACCTCCGGAGAAGGCCAGCCGGGTATTGTCTCTGATTCAAACCTTCGACCCGCAGGGGGTGGGATCCCGCGATTTGAGGGAATCTCTTCTGATTCAACTCAAGGAAAGAGGTTTTGAGGACAGCTTAGCCTATCGCATCGTGAGGGACCATTTAAACCAACTGGAGAAAAAAAGCTACACCCAGCTCTCCAAGAGCCTGGGAATAAGCTTCGAAGAAATTCAGGCGGCCATGGAGTTCATTAAGACCTTAAATCCCACTCCGGCCATGGGCAGCTTTACCCGGGGATCCACTCCGGTGGTACCCGATCTGATCGTGGAGAAGATTGGGGACCAATACGTGGTGTTTCATAACGACAAAAACATACCGCGTCTGAGAATCAACAAAGCCTATCGGGCGCTGATGAAAAAAGGAGCTCTCCCTTCCCAGGAGACCAAAAACTACTTAGAGGAGAAGCTGGAGAAAGCCCGCTGGCTTCTGAACGCCATCAACCAGAGGCGATCCACCATGATCAAAGTCATGCAGAAGATCGTGGAGGAGCAGTACGAGTTCTTCGAACACGGTCCCTCCCACCTTAAGCCGCTCACCATGGAGGCCATTGCGGAAAGGGTGGAGATGAACGTGGCCACCATCTCCCGCGTGTCCAACGGCAAGTACGTTCAGACCCCCCAGGGGATATTCGAGATCAAGTACTTCTTCAACACCGGCGTCCCCACGGAGAACGGGGAGGATCTTTCCAAGCGCCACGTGAAACAGTTGATCGCCGACTTCATCCGGGAAGAGGACCTCGCCACCCCCTTGTCCGACCAGCAGATATACGGGCTTCTGAAAAAAGAGGGAATAAACATCGCCCGCAGGACGGTGAGCAAATACCGCGAAGAGCTCAAGATCATGCCTGCCCGTTTCCGCAAGAGAATGGTCCGGGCAGACGCCAAAAGCGCCCAGGAGGGGCAGGCGGTGGAAGCTCCTTCGGCCGACTCGGCTTAAGGCCGATCCCTAAGTCTTAAAAGCGGAATTTCTCCAAAGATTCTCATGACCGGCGAAAGGCAATTCCAAGGAGGGGAAACATCTCAGCCAATTCCAAGCCCTATTCACCGGATTACACACAGCCTTGCGATCAGGATTTCAAGACCAAGGGCTTTTTGCTCTCCGGGCGGGCAGATTCACCCTTAGACGTCCCCTGGTTTCCGAGAGGGACGCCCGGATCCAAAGGACAGATGCAAACCATCGTGTCGGAAAACTCCTCACTCCCCGCTCTTTTCAACCCCGGGGCTTTACCCTTAAGCAATAGGTAACCGAAAGGAGAGTGACATGCAGATCAGAACCACTGCTCGACATTTCGAGTTGACTGACGATCTGAGGGACTTTGCAGAGAAGGGCATCCAGAAGCTGGGAAGGTACTTCAATCACATCATCGACACCCACCTGATTCTGGAGACGGAGAAGTCCAGAATGACTGCGGAGTTGAAGATCAAGGTGTACGGCACCGTTCTGACCAGCAAGCATAAATCGTTTGACATGTACGATTCGGTTGAAAAAGTGATCGGCAAGATGGAGGTGCAGCTCAAGCGATACAAGGGAAAGCTCAAAGACAAGAATATCAAGAAAGCCCAGAAGACGTCGCTTCTGAAGAGGGAACCCGAAGAGAGCACCGGAGTCGAAGAGATCGAGGAGACGTAGGTCCGGCCGGAGGACTCCCGGCTTAGCGGCTGTCGGAGACTTAGCCCAGCGAAAGAGGTGTGTACTTTGGACAACATAACCGTGGAAAGACTGTATCATGAGAAACAGAAGCTTCTGGAGCTCACCCTGCTGACCAGCGAGAACGGGCTTAAAAGGAGCATACCCGGCAGCGAGATTCAAAGGCCCGGGCTGGCCCTGGCCGGCTATGTGGAGCGATTCGCCAACCAGCGCACTCAGGTTCTGGGGGAGACCGAAATGACCTTCCTCTCCTCCCGGGACCAAAAGGGACGAGAAAGGGCGCTGGAGAACATCTTCAGCTTCGACCTGCCCTGCGTGATAATTACCAAGGGCATAGCCCCTCCGGTCGAGCTTCTGGAGGCGGCCAATCGCAAAGGGGTGCCGGTCTTTTCCACCCAGCTCTCCACGGTGGACTTCGTCAACCGGCTGAGCGTGTACTTAGACAACCTCTTCTCCCCCCACACCACCATACACGGAACCCTGGTGGACGTCTACGGAGTGGGGCTGCTCTACACCGGCAAAAGCGGCGTGGGCAAAAGCGAGTGCTCCCTGGATCTGGTGGAAAGGGGCCATCGCCTGGTGGCGGACGACGTGGTCAAGGTCATGCGCAAAGCGCCTCAGCTTCTGGTGGGAACCAGCGACGAGCTGCTCCGGCACCACATGGAGGTTCGGGGCATCGGCATCATAGACATAGAGAAGCTCTTCGGCATCCGGGCCATCCGTCTGCAAAAACGGATAGAGGTGCAGGTCAGCCTGGTGCACTGGGACGATCAGCTGGAGTTCGAGAGGCTGGGCGTGGAGGAAACCTATACCACCCTTTTGGGGGTGGAGATCCCGGCCGTAACCATACCGGTTTCTCCCGGAAAGGACATCACCGTCATCTCCGAGGTGATAGCCATGAACTACATGCTCAAGGTCTACGGGCACGACAGCGCCAAGGAGTTCTCCCGGAGGCAGTCCGATGAGATATACCGAAGAAAGGCGGTGGGCGACTTTCTGGAGAGCGACTTCGAATAAACCCCGGAGAAACACGGCAGTCTGGTCGGACCCTCCCGGGGCGAGGGCCGGGATAAGTTAATCACCGGCGACGATCAGAAGAAAGATTACCATGGTCGGCTGCATACTCCTAACTCATGGAGACCTCTGTTTCGGACTGAAGGACACGCTGGAAGGCATAATGGGAAGGCAGGAGGGACTGGAGGTCATATCCAACGTGGGACTGGGAAAAGAAGAGCTGATCTCGGCCATAGAGCAGAAGGTGGACGATCGGAGCTGCGGCGATGGAGTGGTGATCTTCGTCGATATGTTCGGAACCAGCTGCTGGCAGACGGCCAAGAAGGTGGCCCGCAAAGCCAAAACGGGGAAGGCCAAAATCGCGGTGGTCACCGGGGTGAACTTGCCCATGCTGGTCAAGTTCTTCAGCCTGAGAGATTCGCTTTCCGTGGATCAGTTGTTGCCGCTGGTCAAACGGGAGGGCGAGAAAGGCATAAAAACCGAAAGTTGATGCCGATCTTACTATATCGAGTTGACGAAAGACTGATTCACGGACAGGTGGTGGTGGGCTGGGGCAATTGTCTGAAAGCCGACCAGATTGTGATGGCCAACGATCAGGTGGCGTCCAATCCCTGGGAGAGGGAGCTCTACTTGGCCTGTGTTCCGCCGGAGCTGAGGCCCCTCATCCTCACCGTGGACGAAGGGACGGCGGGGATTCTGGAAGATCGGTTCCGGGCACAGAGGACCATCCTTCTGGTGGATTCTCCCTTCGACGTTCTGAGGATGCTGGATAAGGGGGTGAAGCTCAAACTGGTGAACGTGGGAGGGATTCATTCCAAAACCGGGCGGAAGAGGATTCTGCCCTATCTGTATCTGTCGCCTGAGGAAATCTCCGCTTTCAAGACCATGATCTCAGCCGGCGTGAAGTGCGAGTGCCGGGACGTGCCCTTGGCGGAGAGACACGACCTGGGGGCGCTGTTTAAGAAGCTGGGCGTTTAGTGCCGACGTTATGACCGGTCCATCGTATAAGGGAATGTGACCTGAGGAGTATCGACCTGTGAGTGACGCTTGGCCGGGATTGTGCGGGGAGGTCCGGTGGCGCGAGTCGCGCCCGGCAGCTTTGGGGAGACAAGAGTTTCGGCTTGCAGTAGGGAAAGAAAAGAGGAAAAAGTGAACAGCAGAGGCGTGGAACTCAGAGTGGGCCTGGTGGTGTTCTTGGCATGCGTCATCCTGGTGATGGGATTGATGTGGGTCAAGGGAATCAGGTTCGATCAGACCCGATACGAATACTCCGTTATCTTCCCCAATGTGGGAGCTTTGGAGGTGGGCGATCCGGTGGCCGTCTCGGGCGTGACCAAGGGGAAGGTGAAGCAAATAAGGCTCTTTGAAGGCGACGTGCTGGTCACTTTTCATTTGACCACGGACGTGGTTCTCAAACGAGACGCCAAGTTCACCGTGATGAACGTGGGCCTGATGGGAGAGAGATTCGTCGCCGTGGAGACCGGACACTCCGACACCCTTCTGGACCTGTCCCAACCGGTTGAGGGTTACTACGACACCGGCATTCCGGAGGTGATGGGCAGAATGGGCGAGATGATAGAGCTGGTGAAGAGGGTGGCCCAAAGCTTGGACCAGGTGGTGGGAGCCGAGTCCTCTCGGGAATCGCTGGTCCAGACCATAAACAACTTAAGGGAGATCACCCAGAAGACCAACGATCTGCTCGATCGGAATCAGGACCGGTTCGACCGGACCCTTGAAGATCTGTCTTATACCTCCTCTGAGCTGAAGAAAATGGTGGCGGACAACAAAGACCAGCTTAAAAGCGCCGTGGACAACTTCAGCTCCGCCTCGGAGAATCTTAGCAATATGACCACCACCTTGGATTCCCTCTCCACCTCCCTTAAGAACCTGACCTTCAAGCTGGAGAGCGGCGAGGGAACTTTGGGGCAGCTTTTGAACGATACCACCCTCTATCTGGAGATCAAGAAAACCACCCAGAATGTCGACTCTTTAATATCGGACATAAAGCAACATCCCAAGCGGTATCTTAAGTTCAGCATCTTTTGATCGGAATCCTTGCACTTGCCGTAGCACTCATCCACACCGGGGGCGGAAGAACCGGCCGACTCAAGCTCGTATCTGCGGTAAAACCGCCGATGGCGGGGTCTTGCGCCCTTCTCAGGCATCGCCCGAGAACAGGAAAAACAGCCACCCGATTCGCAGGGAACAGACATGAAGAAAATCAAATTCGCCTTCGCCATTCACAACCATCAGCCCATCGGCAACTTCGAGCACGTGTTCGAACACGCCTTAACTCACAGCTACTCTCCGTTTTTGGACGTTCTGGAAACCCATCCCCGCTTTCGGGTGGGCCTGCACTTCTCCGGCATTCTTTTGGAATGGATCAAGCAGCATCATCCGGCCATGCTGGAGAAGATCAAATCCATGGTTAACCGGGGCCAGGTGGAGATGCTCACCGGTGGCTATTACGAGCCCATACTTGCGGTGATCCCGGATGAAGATAAGCAAGGTCAAATCCGGAAGCTGACCGGCTTCGTTCAAGAGGAATTCGGCGCCCAGCCGGTGGGCATGTGGCTGGCGGAGAGGATCTGGGAGCCGCATCTGCCCAAGCCGCTCTCTTGCGCGGGGGTGAAGTATACCATCGTGGATGATTCGCATTTCAAGCATTCCGGATTGACCGACGATCAGCTCTTGGGCTACTACCTCACCGAGGAGGATGGCTGCATATTGGCTCTGTTCTCCTCATCTAAGTTCCTGCGCTATTCCATACCCTTTATGGAGCCGGAGGAGACCGTCAAATACTTCCGCAAAATTGCCTCCGAAGACGGGCAGAATCTGATCGTCTACGCTGATGACGGGGAGAAATTCGGGGTCTGGCCCAGAACCTATGAGCACTGCTTCAAAGACCGGTGGATCGAGAGATTCGTAGACGAGATCGACAAAAACAGCGACTGGATCGAGATGGTTCATCTGAAGGAGGCGCTGACTCAGCTTCCTCCCATGGGAAGAGCCTACCTTCCCACCGATTCCTACCAGGAGATGCAGCAGTGGGCTCTGCCTCCCAAAGCCTTTGCGGAGTATGATGAATTCGAGCGCATTTTGAAAGAACAGCATCTCAGGGAGCGATTCGGACCATTCGTCCGGGGCGGCTTCTGGCGCAACTTCCTGGCCAAGTATCCCGAATCCAACAACATGCACAAGAAGATGCTCCATCTGAGCCATAACTTATCCAAGCTCGAAGCCAAGAAGAGCGTTAGCAAGACCAAGTTGAATCAGGCCAAAGATTTCTTGTGGAAAGGGCAATGCAATTGTCCCTACTGGCATGGGGTGTTCGGAGGATTGTATCTTCCTCATCTGCGCGCGGCCATTTACGAGAACCTGATCCAGGGAGAGAAGCTGGTGGACGAGCTGACTCACCGGGGCCAAACCTGGGCGGACCACCGGATGGTCGACTTCGACGCAGACGGCAGAGAAGAGCTTCTGGTGAACACACCGGTTTTCGGTCTCTCCTTCTCGCTGGTCTCCGGAGGAAGCCTGTTCGAGCTGGATTTCAAACCCGGAAATGTAAACCTCCTGGACACCATGACCAGAAAAGAGGAGGGCTATCACCGCAAGCTGCTGGAAAAGCACGGACCGCAGGATTCCGAGCACCAGGAAGAGGCGGTCAGCATACACGACATGGTTATGGCCAAAGAGGAGGGTTTGGAGAAGCTCTTGAACTACGATTGGTACCGGCGGGGTTCGCTTATCGATCATTTTCTGGGCGAGAAGACCACGCTGCAGGATTTCTCCGGGTGCAAATACCCGGAGCAGGGGGATTTCGTCAACCAGCCTTATATGTGCAAGGTGAAGAAGGGAAAATCGGACCTGGTGCTTACGCTGTACCGGGATGGATTCGTCTGGGTGGGCGAGAAGAGGGCGTCGGTAACCGTGGCCAAGACCATCTCCGTACAACCTGGCGGCTCGCAGCTTGACGTCTCTTACCTTCTGATAAACAACCATCCGGGAAAGATCACCCTGTGGTTCGGGATAGAGCTGGGCCTGGCCATTCCGGGGGCTGAGGATGACAGGCGGTTCTGCTACGTGAAGGAAGATCAGGTGAAAAGCAAAGAGGTGGTTCAGATGGGCAACGCGGCCAGGTGTTCCGAATTCGGGCTTCAGGACGACTATCGCAAGCTGGACGTGAGCTTCAAATTGGATCGCCAGGCCCAACTGTGGCGTTTTCCGATCTACACCGTCTCGCTCTCCGAGGAGGGATTCGAGAAGGTGCAACAGAGTTTGGTTCTGTTCCCCAACTGGAAGATATGCCTGGAACCGCAGGAGAGATGGGAGGTCAAAATCCTCAACAGTTTCACTCCCCTAAAATAAGCCCCGACAATCGGACGGGTGGCCCGGTTTATCCGCCTCAGGCGGGCTTGCTCGTCAAGCCGGGTCTATCATAAAACAACGAATTATGCCAAGGTTACTCTAAAGCCAGCAGAATAAGGCGATAGTACCCACTTGAGTAGCAGACCATCTGGCCTGTTGCGTTATAAGCTGCGGCAACATTACCATAGCCGGTTTGGACTGAGATGCTCGTTGCGGTAAGCGACTTAAGACTGGCAGCACATCCCATATCGTTGCCTCGTTCCACCATGTTCTGTTTAATCGCACCAGAGCCGTCCGAGGAGGCGGAAAACCATAACTCAGAGATGATCTTTGTGGTGCCGAGATTGTGGTTTAAGGGATAGGCCTGAGAAGTTGTCACCTCAAACCAACCACTGTCATAGACCTTCAGGGAAATGAAGTTGATGCTGCCGTCAACGGTCAGGTCTCCTGTGACATGAACGTTGCCGTCCACTTCCAGTTTTTCGTCTGGTTCCGTGGTTCCGATGCCGACGTTGCCGCTGAAATGGCCCTTTCCGTTGAACCAACCACCCCAAAATCCTTGTCCAAGTACGCCGATATAACCGTTTCCCTCAATCCCGGCGTGACCACCCTCACCTTGTACGCCGGTTCCCTCCCATGCCGTCGAGATGGCCTTCAGCCCGGTTCCTCCTCTGGCGTAGATGGCGTAGTCCCCGACCATAGAGTCGGACTGCACCAAAAGCTTGCAGCTATCCTCGGGTATGGTCCCAATGCCGACGTTGCCGGCGAAACGATAGATGTGAAGACCGGATGTATCCGTATCCCAATCTCTATCGGGAGCGGAGGCTCGTGCGTACTGGGCAGTGTCTGCTTCTGAGGTTCGGTAAGCATACGCTACGCTTACAATTGCTCCTCTTGGGGTCATCTCGGGATCGTCACCTATGGTAACTCCCAGATAGCGAATTTCGCCCGTGAACACGGACTCAGGGATCGAGTTCGCGCTTCCCAGGAGAATGTTGAAGATACCCTCTATCACCTGAACGGAAGGTTGAGTTTCAGACCACAAGGCATCCATGCCGATCGTGTCAGGGTATATCGCAAACGTCATCTGGATGGTGGTATCGACACAACCGCCCTGGGTAGTGGTCAGCATGCCCTGGTAGTTGATGAGCTTGGGGACTTCGGCTTGAGCGGTGAAGATCAGACAGAGAAGGATCATCCCAGTCCAGAATATGCTGGAACGTTTCATGTTTTTCTCCTTTGCTTGGATGGGTGGCTCGGCCCCGCCAACAGCGGGGCTGGGTTTATCATAAAAAGACCACGAACTCACTACCAATCAGGCCAATCTACTTCTATAGGATCAGCCTCTCTCGTATCATAGAATCTCGCGCTTGACCGGTTCCAGTCAACAGGCGACTGGGCCCACCCTTTTCTAACCGGATTGAAATGCACATTCTCTGACGTTTTTACATACGTCTCATCTCGATAGATGTTCCGATCGTATCCTCCGCCAACGGCAGGGCTTGTCTCGGACGATGAAATTCTCTATCTGGTCGGAGCCACACCGGACTTTCTGGACTTTCTGGACTTTCTGAAGCTGTTTTTTAT
>CAYMNI010000021.1:0-17806 GCA_964391755.1 uncultured Ignavibacteria bacterium | reverse complement strand
CCTTAGGAGCTCCGCGTTGGATTCTTTGGGCATTGATGCCTGTGTTTCGTATATTAAGAGTATGAAAGTCAAAAAAGCGGTCTTCGTCTCTGCCATTGTCATCGTCTGTGTTGCACTCGTTTTGGTGATGAAGTTCGGCCTGGGGGTATTTTCCTCAAGGATATCGCCGGAAGCGGACAAACAGGAGTGCATGAAGCTGGCCCGGGAATACCTAAAGCAGGGCAAACCGGAATCCGCCATCTATCCTTTGCTTTTGGCCATTCAGAAGGACCAAGGGGATTTTGAAGCGCACCACCTTTTGGCGAAGGCGTATCATGCCTCCAAGATCTACCATCTGGCCGAAGAGGAATGCCGAAGAAGCCTAAAGCTGGCACCTGAAGACGCAAACGCCACCCGGCTTCTGTGTCGGATAAAATACGAGCAGGGAAGGTCCAAGTGGAAAAAGGAAGACCTAGCGGGAGCCGTCTCCGATTTCGAATTGGTGCTAAAGAAGACTCAGGATCAGAGCCTGCTCGACAGCATAGCTTTCATCACCGGAGGCAGGTTGAAGATGACCAGGCTGACCAACGATCTGTTCTCGGATGACGCTCCCTGCTTCTCCCCCGATGGCAAGAGGATCGTTTATCATTCGGACACCAGCTACTTTCTGGAGGATTACGGTCTTCAGAAAAGCGAGGTCAAAAAAAGCAGGATCATGCTGATGGATGCCGACGGGGGCAACAAGAAAAGCCTCTCTTCGCCTGACGAGGATGGGCCCTCGGAGCGATTCGCCCGCTTCTCCCACGATGGGAAATGGCTGGTTTACGAGAAGGAGAATTCACCTCCGCGACTGACCGACACCGTTTTCAATTCCGACCGGGACATCCTATTGAAGGATCTCCAAACCGGCGAGGAAAGAAAACTCACCCAAGATGCCGACTACGACGGCCTTCCCAGTTTCTCGTGGGATGACGGGGAAATAATCTTCGTGAGTGATCGGCCCGGGGGAACGAGCCGTATCCATACCATGAACTTGGAGAGCGGGGAGATCCGAAATGTCTCTTTAAAGGAATCCTGGGAGGACAAGATCGGCTTATTTAAGCATGCCCGGGGACCGGTTCTACCCTACTGTCCCAGCTTCTCTCCGGACGGCAAGATGGTGCTCCTGCACGGGGGATGGCGGATAAGAAGCGTCTTCCTTCTGGATGCCGAAGGGAAAAGCTGGGAGCGGCTGACCGACGGTGAAACGGATTGCTTTTTTCCCTCGTTTTCGCCTGACGGGAAAAGCATCGTATTTGTTTCGGGCCGCCCGGAGAGAGAGGACCTTTACCTGATGGGTCCCGACGGATCCGATCCGACGAGGCTCACCTATGACGGAGGCACCAAAAGGTATCCATCCTTCTCTCCCGACGGCAAATCCATCGTCTTTGCCGGAAAGCGAAAGGAAGAGCCGGATAACTACTTCGAAATATACCTGCTGCAACTGGATCAATCGGTCTCCAGGGAGATACTGAGAGAAAGGCTGGAGGAACTGAAAGTCGCCTCCTCCCAAAAAGCCGGTGCAGACTGAAAGTTTTTAGTAAATTGCTCATGCGGGAAGACAAAAGGCTGGAGATACAAAATCGGCTAAGCGCCGTCAAGCAGGCCCTGCACGACGTGGTGGAGGTGCAGACCGTCTATCATACCAAAAGGGACATGTTCGTCAAGGTATACCCCTACCCCGCTGTGCTCAATTGGAGGGATATTGTCACCGGCAGGCTCACCACTCTGGGTTACTACGTGGAGTTCGATCAACTCAATCCGGCCGACTCCTCCTCTCCGGTGGTTCTTCATATGGCCGAACTGCGATACCAAAGCAGATCGGAAATTCCCTGGACCAACATAGTTCTCTTCTTCCTCACGGTGGTCACCACCCTGTTGGCCGGCGCCTTTATGAACGAGGTCAATCCGTTCACCCATCCTCATCTCATTCTCAAGGGCGCCTCCTTCGCCGTGCCTTTGCTTTTAATTTTGACCTTTCATGAGTTCGGCCACTACGTCGAATCGAGGCGAGCCGGAATCAAAGTCAGCCTTCCCTATTTCATCCCCGGGCCCACGCTGTTCGGGACTTTCGGTGCGGTCATCAAATCCAAATCGCCGTTTAAGACCCGCCGTGATCTTCTGGACGTGGGAGCGGCCGGTCCCATCGCCGGCTTCGTTGTGGCGGTGGTGGTCATCATCGTCGGACTGCAACATTCGCAGGTAGCCCCGGAGATTCCAGGTGAGGGCCTGATTCTGGGTGATTCATTGATATTCAAGTCTCTCTCCTGGCTGGTCCTGAAGGACATTCCCCAGGGTTATACGGTTCTTTTGAGTCCCACCGCCTTCGCGGGTTGGGCCGGGATTTTGGTCACCATGCTCAACCTGCTTCCCATCGGGCAGTTGGATGGAGGCCACATCATGTACGCGCTTCTGGGAAGACATCAACGTAAGGTGGCGACGGCGGCCACCGCCGCTTTAATCCCCCTGGGATTTTTCCTGTGGCAGGGCTGGTTCGTGTGGGTGGTTTTGGTGCTTCTGATCAAAATCGGGCATCCGCCCACCATGAACGACCAGTTGCCCTTAGACACCAAGCGGAAGGTCATCGGCTGGCTGGCCATGTTCATCTTCGTCCTCTCTTTCACCCCGGTGCCTATCAAGTAGGGAAAACTCATCAGTTGTCCGGGTAGAGATAAATCCCCCCCAAGGTCAATGGAACCTTCGTCGCTTAGGGTGGAGCTTGCCCTAAAACCGCATGCTTCGGGATTTGCCTCCACCCTTCCAACCCATTGGGAGAGAATTTACTTGACAACGTCCGGGAAAAGGAATAAACTTGGAAAAAACGGAACCAAATTCCAATCCATGGAGGAGGTGAAACGAGTGAAGAAGGCAGTCATTTGCTTTTTGATTCTGGCTGGCTTGGTCTCCCTTTTGTTTTTGGCCAATTGCAGCCGGGAGAAGGCCATGGAGCAGCTGATGGCCGATCCTCAGATGTCCCAGATGATAATGGACAAAATCTGGAACACGCCCGAAACCAAGCAACAGCTGGTTAAGATGGTTATGGACGATCCTGAGAGCATGAACCAATTGAGACAATCGCTGGTGGCGGATTCCACCAATGCGGCCATGATGTTGGACATGATACTGGCCAACGAGAATCTGCAGGAGATGATAAAGGGGAAAACCGCCGAGCTGCACCAGACCAAGAAAAAGAAATAGAGCCTGATCTCAGTCAGATTCGCAACCGGCCGGCATCCAGATCAAGTTGGGTGCCGGCTTTTTAATTTCTCATCTCATGACCGATGGTCCCAGACGGCTGCTAAACCGAAGATGAAACCGCCGATACATTATTCCCATTCACCGTCCGGCAACGGCCTCTCTTCCGGCGGCTGCCCTGATTCTCGACCGCCGCGGCCCTGAAGTAATCAGTATCGGCAGACTGGATAGGAATCCGGCAATTACGCCCAGCCCCGACACCATATGGTCAACCAGGCTCAGAGGTATGGCTCTTAGCAAAAAGCCCCATCCTCCCTCTCTCCGAAGAAGCTGAAACAAAGGATAGTTCATCACCAGGTAAGTTAAAACGGACAGAACCGCGATTACGCGAGAAGCCGGCCAGAAGAAGGACCCCGGCAGGGAAACTAAGAAAACCAGCGACAGGAGAACCGAGACGATAAACGTGGGATAGACATTGGCCACCCTCAGCTTTCGAACGACCAAGGGTACCATCCTCTTTGCGGCAATCAGCCGAAACCAACCTCGGCTTCGGTTGAAGTCGTTGCGCAGAAGATTCCATAAGCTGTACGGCTTGAGATGCTCCGCCCGAAGCTTCTTGTCCAGCAGGATGTCCCGTCCGTGCTCCTTGATACGCCTCCCGAACTCTAAGTCTCCCCCGCCGGTCTTGGTGTCGAATCCGGTATCGAATCCCTCCAGCTCGAAGAAGACCTCCCTTCTGACCGCACCGATCCCCGAGATGAACCAGTCGAAATTCTCCGGAGACTTGGTGTAGCTGTAATACATCCACAGGTTCTTGTACCTGGTGGCCAATTTCCGGCTGCTGGTCTTGGCGCCGCAAATGCCCGATATGGCGGCGTAATGGTTGTTTGAGAAGTGTCGGTGGATTGTGCTCAGCGCGTCCGGCGGAACCACCATGTCGCAATCTACGAAAACCAGTATGTCGCCCTGTGCCAGCTCGGCTCCCCTGTTCCGGGCACTCCATCCGCCCAGTGGTCGGGTCAACCTGACGGTTTTGAATCCGTACTCTTTGGCCACCGGAGTACAGTCATCATCCGAGCAGTCGTCGACCACGATCACCTCGAAATCGGTATGATCTGAGTGCTTGAGCGAGGCCAAACAGCGATTTATGGTTTCCCCCCCGTTTCGAACCGGCACCACGACTGAGATTTGCACTCTTCCCTCTCGGAAGAACAGCCCGTTTGACTTAAAGATAACCTCACTTGACGCTTTGGTCAAGGTTTTTCGGGCCAACCACGGAGGTTTTCCGTTCGATAAAAGGATCTCATCCGCCAGCATTCAGCTTGATTTGAACCATGCCGATTCGTACTTTACACGGGAGGACTGTCGTTGGCCTTGACGCTGAGGACAAGGGCAGATCCGGGACTTCTGTAGAGACGATACTTCTGTACGGCCATTTTTCCTGCAGGAACCCGCATGAGAAAGTCAAAACCAACAAAGTCCGCCGAACCGGATAGGGGATCACACGATCTTCTCGGTAGGATTTTATTCGCCCTGCTGCTGGTCTTGGTCTTGCTCCACCTGCTGGCCGTCTATTGGGGGACCCCTCATCTGTGGGGAGTTCACCATCTGCATTTCTTCCCCACATGGGCGGCTTGGACCTTAACCGCATTGACCTTAAGCCTCTTCGCATGGCCGGTTAACAGACGGGTTCTGAGGCTTATCGAGTCGATCGGCGGGAGGCTGGGGAGAATTCTGCACAAGTCGAAGAAGACCTCTCTTCATATCATAGCCGGATTGCTGTCTGTCCCCCTGTTTTGGATTTTCAGAACCAAGTTTTTCCTGCTCGGCGATGGGTATTTCATACTGGGAAATCTCTCCGACGGAACCACCCTGCCAACGGAATGGCTGGACGGAGTGATTCACCTGGGATTCTACCGGTTTCTCTCCGGGATCGATCCCGGCATAGATCCGTCTTTCTCCTACACCATCTTGAGTGTGGTGTGCGGAGGAATATTCGTGTTTTTGATTCTGAATCTATCCGACCTGCTGGGCAAAACCGGCTTCCAGAAGGTATTGATCTTCTCGGTTCTGATCACCTTAGGCTCGATCCAGCTTTTCTTCGGCTACGTGGAGAGTTATACGTTTCTTTTAGTCGGTCTGACACTGTTCGTCTTAACCTCCGTTCGTCATTTACAAGACAAGGGCAGCTTGGTCTACTCGCTGTTAGTCTTCATTTTCTGCGTGGGGCTACACGTACTGGCCGTGTTCTTGACCCCCTCGCTTCTCTACTTGGTCCTTCGCAGACGGCGTCAGGGAAACCTAAGCTGGGTGGACACTCTGACCATCCTGTCCCTGCTGATCTGCATGGGGATGATATGTCTGGTGATCTGGAAGATATTCTTTCACCAGGGCGTGGGAGCTGGATTTGGACGCTTTCTTCCCTTATTCCCTTCGGCAGAGGCCGAGTTTACCCTCTTCTCCATTGCTCACCTGTTGGAGTTTGCCAACGAGCTTTTGCTGATCTCCCCGGCGGGAATTCTCCTCTTCATATTCTTGCTTCTATACACCATCAGATCGAGATCATCCGATGATCCGGTGCTGAATTTCCTTCTCATATCCGGCCTTGGTGGTCTGCTTCTGGTTTTCGTCTACAACTGTCACTGGGGCAGCGCCGACTGGGACCTTATGTCATTTCCCGGCATATTCTTCACCCTGTCAGGTATGCTATTCTTCATCAAGCATAACCAACGCTGGATTGGATTCAAAAACTACGGGTTGATCCTGGTGGCAGTCAGCTTTTATCATACCATCCCCTGGGTTTTGGTGAACGCCAACGGGCAGAAGAGCGTGACCCGCTACGAGGTGACCATGACAAACGATCCACACGTTCAGAAAGTCAAGGGGGGAGGCATGTGGAGAGCGGCCCGGGTGTTGGAATCGGCCGATTTTGCAGACAGAGCGGAGAGACTGCTCAAGTTAGGGATAAGAAGGAATCCGCAGGAGCTGGGATGCTATTCTTACCTGGGCAAGATGCTTTATTCCCAAGGGAGATACGACGAGGCTGAATCCTACCTACTGGGGGCTGTCCGACTGAAACCCGACAGCCCGGAAGTTCGGTTCAATCTGGGTCGGGTTTACTCGAAAATAAATGACCTGGAAAGGGCCATACCCCATCTGGAGGAAGCAGAGAAGCAGTATGGGAACAACTTGATCTTTGTCGTCACGCTGTCCAAGGCCTATCTGAACACCGGAAGGCCGGAGAGCGCGGGAGAGGTTTTGGAACGGTTCCTTGACGAAAACCAAGAGTCTGCAACGGTGAGGGGACTTCTGGGCACCAGTCTGTTCATGAGAAAGCGTTTTCCCGACGCTCGCAGGGAGTGGGAAAGGGCACTGAAACTGGATCCGAATGAGCCGCTCTCCAAAGCCGGTATGGAGGAGCTCAGAGGACTTACGGAAGATTAGGCTTTGCGGAAAACCTTTCTTTTGCTTAAAGGAGTCGGGTCAGCACGCATTTCCGATGTTTCCAACCCAGCCGGTCTATCGATCGCTCTGCTCGACCCGGCCCAACTCACCCTTCCCGGATCCCGGCTGCGGTTGTATGCCGCGTGACCGCCGGAACAGCATGCAGCCTAAACAGCCGATGCTCCCTCGAACGACTCCCAGACCCGCTATCAGATGGTCCGCAAAGCTCAAGGGAATAACTTTCAGCGCAAAGCTGGTTCCCGCCCGCCGCCTGAAGAACCTAAGCAGCCGGTAGTTAACTAGCAAGTAGGCTAAAGCGAAAAATCCTGCTGAAAAGACGAAAACTCCATGAAACGGCATCAGCAGCAAAGAGAGAAGAAGAGCCAGCGAGATGACCACGGAGATTATGAATCCCGGATAGATGTTAGCAATCCTCAGATTGCGAACCACGTAAGGAAGGATTCTCTCTGTGAAGGCGAATCTCAGCCAGCCCTTGCCCCGGTTATAGTCGTTCTTCAAAACGCTCCACAGTGTATAGCGTTTGAGATGTTTTCCCTGTATCCTGGTGTCCAAACGTATCTTCCAGCCGGCCCCTCTCAGCCGTTTTCCGAACTCTAAATCTCCTCCGCCGTCCTTGTTGTTAAAAGTAGTACGGAATCCGTTCACGGCGAGGAATGCATCCCTTCTCACCGCCCCGATGGAAGAGATCCAGAAGTCGAAATCCTTGGGAGAGGCAGCGTAGCTGTAAAACAACCATAAATTCTTGTATCGGGCAGCCAGGTTCTTATCGTCGTTCTCCGGGGTGCACACTCCGGCGATGGCAGCGTAGTGATTGCTGGTGAAATGTCTGCGTATTCTTCCCAAGGCATCCGGTTGGACCACCATGTCGCAGTCGGTAAAGACCAGGATATCTCCTTTGGCCAACTCGGCTCCCCTGTTCCTGGCATATTCCGCATCCCGAGGCTCATCCATCCTGAGGAATTTGAATCCGTAGGATCTGACCATGGCGGAACAATCCTCTTGGGAGCAGTCATCCACCACGATCACCTCAGAGGGGGGAAGGTGGGACCGTTTTAACGAATCCAGACACTGCGGTAAGGTTTTTATGCCGTCCCGAATTGGAATGATGACGGAGATATCCAATCTCTCCTCCGATGGGTTCGATTCCCTTGACTGTGAACATAAGCCGGACTTTGGCTTTTGTCAAGGAATTTGACTTGACCGCTGCTGCTACAGAAATATCTTGGGGTAAAGCTGGACCAACTTCGGAGAGTGCAGATATGGAGAAGGCCGACATGCAGCAGTTACAGGCAACCAAACCGGTTACCCAGAGAGCTTTCAGGTACGTCCTCTTGCCCCTGGTGATCATATCGGTGTGGTTCCACCTGTTGGCAGTATACTGGGAGACTCCTTTTCTATGGGGGATTCATTTTCTGCACTTTTTCCCCGCGTGGTCGGCGTGGGTTCTGACCGCAGCGGTTTCAAGCTTGTTTGTCCCTGCGGTCAACCGCCTGGTACTCAAACTGCTGGAATCCGTCTTCGGTGCTGTGGGGGGTTTTCTGGGGAGATTAAACCGCTACCTTCTCTTCGCATTGGCCGCCCTGGCTTCCATTCCCCTATTCTGGGTGCTGCGGACCAGACTTTTCCTCTTAGGAGACGGATACTTCAAATTGGAGGCTCTCTCTGAACGGATCGTCACTGCCACCGAGCCGCTGGATGGAATTATACACCACGGAATCTACAAGCTTTTGATGAGCGCCTTTCCCGCCGCAGATCCATCCCTCACTTATACCGTCCCCAGCGTGGTCTGCGGAGGGATGTTCGTCTTCATGCTTTTAATCCTGTCACATCTTCTGGGGAAGACGGGCTTTCACAAGGTGCTAATCTTCTCGCTGCTTATCACCCTGGGCTCCGTCGAGCTGTTCCTGGGTTACGTGGAGACCTATACTGCTCTTCTGACCGGCCTGACCCTTTTCTTGCTGCTTTCTCTTCTTTACATTCGGGGCAAGGTAAACGTGATGTTGCCCTTTCTGGTTTTGGCCCTAAGCACCTCTTTTCACGTTTCGGGCATAGTGCTGTTGCCCTCCTTCCTATACCTGGTTTTCTGGAAATGGAGGGTCGAGGGCCGGAAGATACCCCGCGTCTCTGCTTTGATATCCCTGGCGGCATGCGCCATGATCGTATTTCTCGCAGTGTGGAAAGTCTTTATGATGCCGGGCGAGGGAAACAAGTTCGGCCAATTTCTTCCCGTCGTGTCCTCCACCAATTACGGTTTTACCATGTTCAGCGGGGCGCATTTCGGGGAATTTTTCAACCAGCTTTTCCTTCTCTCTCCTGCAGGGATAATCCTCTTTTCCTTTTTCCTTTTTTACCTTTTGAGACTGAGATTTTTCGAAGACCCGGTTTCGAACTTCCTGCTGATCTCCAGCCTTGCCGGTCTGATGCTGATCTTCGTCTACAACAGCCGTTGGGGCAATGCCGATTGGGACCTGCGGGCGCTTCCCGGAATGTTCTTCACCCTGTTTGGGGTTCTCCTTTTCATCAGATGGGGAGGCGGCTGGATCAGGTTCAAAAACTACGGGCTCATTCTCATCGCGGTAAGCCTCTATCATGTCGCCCCCTGGGTGCTGCTGAATGCGGACAGACAGATGAGTCTGGATCGGTACGTTCTGACCGCGGTGAACGACAAGCACATCCAAAGCGCTCCCAGCGGTGGCTTGTGGACGGTGGGAAGGGTATTGGACAAGGCCGGCCTGGCACCAGAAGCTGAGGATATCTATAAGTTGGGGATAGAGAAAAATCCCCAGAGCATAGCCTACTACTCTGTGTTGGGGAACAACCTCTATGCTCAGGGGAAATACGACGAGGCCATGTCATACCTTAAAAGGGGGCTTGAGTTGAGGCCCGAAAGCGAAGAGATTCGGCTTGTCCTGGCTCAAAGCCACCTGAAGAGGAACGAGCTGGAGATGGCCATACCGTATCTGGAAAGCCTCAGAGGAGAGTTGGATGACGACAGCGTCTTCGTGCTCACCCTGTCCAAAACCTATATGAATGTGAACAGATGGGCGGAGGCCAAAGACGTCCTGCAGTTATTCCTTGCCAAGAGGCAGGAGTCCGGGAAGATGCTGGGGCTTCTGGGCATATGTTTCTACATGCTCAGGCAGGACGAAGAAGCCAAAACCGCCTGGCAGAGGGCTCTTGAGCTCGATCCCCATGAGCAGAACGCAAAAGCCGGATTGCGGGCGTTCCGGAAGCCGGTAGCGGAACCGGATACCACCCGCGATCCTCCCCCCTCCTCGCAGTGAGATTCTCGCAGTTGGCTTTACGGAGAAATGCAAAATGCAGGCCATTCTGCCATGTCGCGGGATTTTCGTGCTCCGTTGTTAAGCTACTTCAAAAGCCGAATCAGAAAATGGATCAAGGGGATCATAAAGAGGATAATCAGAATTATGGTTACCAATTTGAACAGCCCGGATTTGGGCAGGGGAAATTCATAGCCGCACACAGGGCACCGCTGACTTGATTTGGGTATGTCCACCGCGCAGTTGGGACATTCCTTTTTTCCGTCCGTTGTCAAGGATTTACCTCCTGGAACCCTTCTGTTGCACGATTCCGGAGACTCTACTGCCGAATTTCCTCATGAAGTTTGTCGACCAACCCAATCCCGGTTACTTTGGTTGAATGCCTTCGTATGACCTTTCTTACTCCTTCTGAATGATATAGAAAAGACCGACTAAGATCAAGGAGAAGATGGAGTCGACTAAGAAAAACTCACTTGCCAAACCCGAGGCTAAACCGGCCGCCAGGCTGATCACGAAGAACAGCAGCAAGCCTAAGATGGATGCTCTGATTACGCCCCGGTATCTTATCACGTCTCCGGAGCAAACGAACAGGATGATTCCCATCCACAGAACGAACACTCCCAAAAGTTTATAGTTGTACCAGGCGAAGGGCTCGCCAAACCAGAGATGCTCCATCCTGAAGAGCCGGAAGACCGCCTCGTTGGCCACCAGGCGCCCGATCCCCCCAATCATCAGGGCCAGCGAGATAATAAGAAGACCTGTTCTTTTGGTCATTTTCCCTTCCTTTCTTCTGACATAGCCGACTGATTACTACGATATGACGATTGCTTGTCCGCAAGCTGATCGTATAAACTGCCACTTGAGAACTGCTGCTGTCGTCTATCATATGCTAATACACGCTTTCAAACGACTTATTCTCCGCTTCCCATTCCGATTCATACAAGACAGGATTTCTGTAAGGATGCGATTGATGGAATCATCCTGAGCTTGTCGAAGGATCGCGCCCGCGGGATCGCATGAATGCGATTCCTACATTTCATCTTAGCCTCAGGAGAATCTCGCAACGCGATAAAGCTTTACGTTACGTATCGCTGGCGAAGGATAATCCCAGACTCTCCAGCTTCGCCTTCGTGGGTTTCGTCGTTTCGGGGTCCCAGCCTCGCATTCTGTAGTATTCGTCCATCATTTTGGCAAACTCTTCTCTGTCCAGCACCGCCCCCTTTCCGGAACCCATAGTCAGCGGCTCCTCGAAGAACCTGTCCGGCAGCTTATCATCCTCGCGCCCGAATCCCTCTCTGAGATTGAGCATCTTCTCCAGATTGAAGATTCGCTCACCTGAGGTGAGATATTCCTCCTGCGTCCACTCGATTCCGGTCACCGCCGTCAGCAGGTTCTCCAGACGGTCTTCCCCAAAACCGCCCCCGGCAAAGAGACAAACACCGGTGGAGTCCATCATGGCTATGGAGTTTTGCTCCTCCGGCGTCCGCCCGTTGAGATGACAGGCGCCCCGATTCGAGGTAACGTAGCTGATTCCCATGCCCGGATCCATGTGTACGTTCCAGGCTGCCAGTTCGTGTCCCTTTACGTGAATGGCAAACTTGTGACATCCCTTGCCGATTCTCTCCGCCAGCGCCTTGACTCCTTTGGAGGCCATATCGCCCACGCCGTCCCGGTGGCCGATCTTGTCGATCATCTGCAAAACGGCGTCCACGTTACCCCAGGTTAGATCGATTCCGTCGAGGAAGGATTTGTCTATGTTCCCCTTCTGGTAGTTCTCCATTAAGAATCCGATGACGTTGCCCGCGGAGATTATGTCCATTCCATAGTCGTCGCCGGCGTAAATCTCCTTCATCAAACCCCCCAAATCGGACACCAGCAAGTTGGAGCCGAACATGGTTCCGGTCTCGTATTCCGGACCATCATGAACCAGTCCGGGATAGGAGCCGCTCCTTACCGCGCCGCTCTTTTTGCAGGAGAGCGGGCAGCAGAAGCAGGCGAAATCCCTGACCCAGGCCTTCTGCCTGGCGGCCTCGTGCCCGATGTTGCCCACCTCGTCAAAGGTCCCCTCTCTGTAATTCTTTACCGCTTGGGTGCCCTGTCCGCTGGACCAGGGAAGTGCTCTGGCTGTTCCACCGTACCTCCACCCCATGGTGAAATCGGTGCCCTTGAAATCCTCACGAGCCTCATCTAAAGAGGTTAGGAATCCCTTGTGATCGGCCACAGGCGGCATCTTGGTGCCCCTGACTGCTATGGCCTTCAGGTTCTTGGAGCCCATCACGCATCCGGTACCTCCTCTTCCGGCAGCCCTGGCCGCCGTGTTGATGATACAGGCGTAGGAGACCAAGTTCTCCCCGGCCGGTCCGATGTAACAGGTTCTGAAGCGCCTGTCACCCAGCTCCTCCGTGAGTTTCTTGTCGAACCGGTCGGTTCCCATTCCCCAAAACTTCTTGGCATCCCGAATCTCCACCTTGTCGTCGTCGATTACGATGTAGGCCGGTGAATATGATTTTCCGGTTATGACCACTCCGTCGTATCCCGCAAAACGAATCTCCGGGCCGAAGAAGCCTCCCATATTGGAGTAGGCCACGGTGGAAGCATGCGGGTAATCCGATGCTGCCGGAGATGTGCGGGGCGATTTGGTCACCACGCAGGTTCTGGATGACGACGGCACCGGAAATGCGGAGAGCGGACCCGGCATGAACATCAGCGGATTCTCGGGAGAGAGAGGATCGATTCCCGGCTTTGACAGACGATCCCAGAGAATTTTCATTCCCAGCCCCCTACCACCCACGAACTTCGCTTTATCTTCGGCTGGGAGGTATTTCTTCTCGACTCTTCCCGTGGTCAGATCCACGTCCAGTATTACACCATGATATCCGCCTTTTGGATTACTCATTTTGCCCCTCCTTTCCGTCGATCGCGTACCAACGGCGGGCTAATTCCTCGGCTATGAACTGGGGAGACTTGCCGTAGAACTCGCTTCCCAAATCGACTTCCACGTATGACAGGGCACCGTACGGGCAGTGCTTGACGCATTGGGGGTCGCCGTCGCAGAGCGTGCACATGCGCTCCGGCTTGTTGGTTTCGGGATTGGGATAGATGATCCCCACCCGCTGCTCTCTGCACGCCTTGGCGCAGTTTCCGCAGGCGATGCAACGCTCCAGGTCATTTTTGATCGTTCCAGTTTTATCGTCCCTGTAAAGCGCCCTTCGACCGGTTTTTGGATGCGGCTCCACCGGACAGGCTTCAATGCACGGGTTATCCGGGCACATGGCGCAGACAGCTGGGGCGTCCACGTCGGGATTGAATCCGTGAACCCGTATATTGGTAAGGTGAGGATTTCCCAGCCCGTTGAGAAGCTCGCCGTTTATCTTCTCCTTATGATTATATGCCGAGCAGACGGTCTCGCAGGTCCTGCAGCCGGTGCACTTCTTCAGATCCACGGCGATCATACGGTAGATCACGCCCTCCTCGGCCTGCACCGAGGACAGATGCAGAAGGCCCAGCCTGCCCAGCAGGATCACACCCCCTCCTCCCACCGCCACTTGCTTGATGAAATCCCTCCGGCCGAAGCTCACCTCGGCCTTCTGCCATTCGGCTTGAATGACTTTGCTTGTGCTCAAAATACACCTCCTTGAAGGTGGTTCATCACTAAGCGGCAATGCGGAAGATATCCCTTACACCCGATTATATCAAATTGCGCTGATCTTGGCAACTGCTATCTGTTAAATCCGTTCAATCTGCTGTGAGGGATTTGGAAGTTGTGTTGGTAGTAGCTCCTAACGCAATGGGTAGGAGGATTCCACAGGGGAACGATTCCCGGGACGGGTGTGTCTTCCCATCACGCCCGCCTGGTGAATACCTGCCGTTAGCTGAGGAAAACAGATTTCATCCGTTTCATCCGTTAAATCCGTTGACCGATCCTTCATGTTTCCCCCACTCCACTTTGTGGAGAGGGGGACGAAAGGGGGTGAGGTCAGACTTGGAAAGGATGTTATCATCCTCTCCACTTATTCTATTAGGTGACAACACTCATGAGGAGCAGGGAGAAACATAATGCTCAAAGCTCTACCCAAGGCTGACTAAAAACGGGCCATTTCCTCGCGCAGCTTGCGAGTTTCCTGAGCCAGCTTAAAAAGTTCCTCTGCTTGGTCCTCGGTAAGGATTTTGAAGTTGGCCTTTTCCCAATCTTTCGTTTCGGGGGGTTGAGCGAGCGGAAAGAGTTCTTTGATTCTCCTCTCAACCTCGACAAGTCTCTTGGCCAACTTTCTCCATTTCTCTAACGTTTCCTTGTCCACCTTTTCCTCCCTAAAAAAGAAAGCTAACCTGACTATCTTGTTCTTTGGATTGTGGTCTAAACAATGGGTGTCACGTCTACGTCATCCACAGATTCCTATCCAAACTCCTGTATTGAATAGCTTCGCTAATGTGCTGGGGGAGGATATCTGGTGCGGATTCCAAATCAGCGATGGTGCGGGAAACCTTCAGGATACGGTCGTATGCGCGGGCGGAAAGGCCTAATTGGGTTATAGCTTGGCGGAGGAGCTCCTTGGAATCCTCACCAATCGGGCAGTACTTGTGAATCTCCTTGGTCTCCATGTGGGCATTGCAGAATATGTTTTTCTCGTCTTTGAATCTCTCCAGTTGCACCCGACGGGCGGTGTTCACTCTCTCCCGGACTGCCTTGGAAGTCTCTCCTGTGGGCTTGCCGGACAGCTCCTTGAACTTCACCGCCGGCACTTCTATGTGGATGTCGATTCTATCCAAAAGCGGGCCGGAGATTCTTCCCATATATCTCTGAATCTGCAAGGGGGTGCAGGAACAATCGTGCCCCGGATCACCGTGATAGCCGCAGGGACAGGGATTCAAGGCTCCTGCCAGCATGAATTTGGCGGGATAGGTCAAAGACATGGCGGCGCGGGAGATGGTAACCTTCCCGTCTTCCATAGGTTGCCTCAAAACCTCCAGCACGTCCTTATGGAATTCCGGCATCTCATCCAGGAACAAAACGCCGTGATGAGCCAGGCTGACTTCACCCGGACGGGGAATCCGTCCCCCGCCGATCAGTCCCGCGTCGCTGATGGTGTGATGAGGAGAGCGGAAGGGCCTGGTAGCGATTAAAGCCGTATCCGTGGGCAGCAGACCGGCAACCGAATGAATCTTGGTCGTCTGCAGCGCCTCGTCCAAGGTCAAGTTGGGTAGGATGGTGGGAAGCCGTCTGGCCAGCATGGTCTTGCCCGAGCCGGGCGGGCCGATCAACACGATGTTGTGCCCTCCGGCGGCTGCCACTTCCAACGCTCTTTTGGCGTGCTCCTGTCCTTTCACGTCGAAGAAGTCGATGGGATAGGAGAGCGCCCTCTCGAATACTTCTTTGATATCTATCTCAAACGGCTTGATGTTGTTCCCGCTTTCCAGAAAATCCACCGTCTGTCTTAAGGACTCAACCGGATAGACTTTCAAGCCCCTGGCCATGGCCGCCTCTTTGGCGTTCTCCCTGGGAACGATCATCCCCTTGAGATTGTCATGCTCGCGCGCGTGAAGCGCCATGCACAGAGCGCCGCGAATCGGCCTCAAGCCGCCGTCCAGCGAGAGTTCGCCCAAGATCACGTAATCGTCGAACTGCTCTTTGGCAAGCTGATCGGTGGCTGCCAGAATGCCGATGGCCATGGGAAGATCGAAGGCCGAGCCCTCCTTTTTCACATCCGCCGGCGCCAAGTTGACGGTAACCTTCTTGCGGGGGAAGAAGTAGCCGGAGTTCTTGATGGCCGACATGACCCGTTCCTTGCTCTCCTTGACCGCCTCGTTGGGCAGTCCCACCGTGGCGAATGCAGGAAGCATGGGCGTGATGTCCGCCTCCACTTCCACGATGTAAGCGTCAATGCCTAAAACTGCGCTGGATAAGATTCGTGCTAGCATGGTTTAGTGCTCGGAGTGCGGAAGCTTGCTTCCGCATGTTTCTCAAATAGCCGCAGGCTTTAGCCTGTAGGACTATTCCACTCCCGCACTCTGAAGAGTGCGGCTACATCTATATCCAGAGATCCCCACCCCACGTAATCTGAAGATTGCGGCTACAAAACCCGCGACAACATCCGCGACGTATATCCCCTTTTTCGCCCTAACGGGCGAACTGTTTTTCTAATCTGTTGTAACCTACAACTGCTCAGAAGGCAAACAATCTAACTCGCGATCTATATCTCAAATGCCCAGGCACAGTAATATTCTTTGGGATGCGCATCCGGAGGACAGGTGATGCAGGTGGTGCGAATGCGCGGATCGATGGTCTTGGCAAATCCGCTGTATTCCACCAAACCCACCGGCTTGCACGGGAAATCGGAAAGACCCTTTTTATTGCGGGCGTATTGAACCCGACAGTTGTTCATCCGGAACACAAAGCGATTTTCAGTCTCCTCCACCACCTCCTGCACGTTCAGCCGGCTGTACAGGCGGTAATTCAACGCTTTCTTCAAACCTTCCAGGCCGCTGTTCTCAAGGATATGGTGGCGAGCCATTATCCTTTTGGCCTCCATGACGGTGAACTTCTCCCAACAGTTGCGGTCAAGCCTGATGGCAGCCTCCATGCCGAATTCCCCCTCCACAGCCTGAAACCACAAACCGTCATGAGCCAGCCAGTTCTTGGCGAAATCATCCAGCATGCCGATGATTTCTTCGCGCGAAAGATCATCTAAATAGCTCATAACCCCACCCTTCTTTGCCTCCCTGCGGGTGTATCGGAAACGCGCCATGTGATCAGAAGATGCGTACCAGCGCCACAAGTCCCCGGCCGTTGGGACTTCAGAGCTTCACAGCCGGCTTGCCGCAACCTGCCGAAGCTCACTCGGTCACTTTGTATACCGTGTCGTGACCGCGAACCGGCTCTTTTACTTTTATTCCGATGGAATCGCCGGGCTTGGCGGTCTGAACCTGTTCGTGCTCCATCTGCATGGAGTCCACGGTTTGGGTGAAGTCGCTGGTATGTCCCTTGATGTGGATGGTATCACCTACGGACAGCGTCCCGGCGATGATGTTGATCGCCGCCACGTCTATCTTGCGAAAGTAGCTCTGTACTTTCCCCACTTCTTCTTCCGGCATTTGTCCCCTCCTGATGGCAAAGAGAGTTCAAAGCAGCGCACCTGGGCCTTGCGGCTGGTTCTTTCGTCTTTTTAATAGATAAATATACCAGAGGGGGAACCACAGGCAAGCGGAAATTTCACTTTTTTAGAATTTCGATTGTCCCGTAATCGAGAAAACTTCCGTCGCCGCAAGATTTGGGGGGGATGGTTGAATCGGAGTTCAAACCAAGCCGAACGGATCGGGGCTTGATTGGGGAATGTGATGCTGTGCCCGGGCCGGATGCTCCTGTTGCCGCCTTAGGTCTGCCATTCGTTTACCTTCTGGGCGTACTTCTCCACCAGCTTCTCGGCCTGGCCCGCATTCGTCGACTCGGCCAGTATGTGGAAGGCCGCCTTCTTGCGATCCGGCATCACCAATACCCAGGAGTCGTGATTGAGCACCCTCACTCCGTCTATCAACTGTCGTTTGCAGTCTTCGGTATGCTTCAGAAGCTCCCGCATTACCTGTCCCTTCTTTCGCCAGGAACAGGGGACCGCCTGCTTAAACATTTGATATTTGTCCAGGTCGACTCTCAATTGAGCCAGGCTTCTCTTTTTTTCTCCCGAAACCGAGCTGCCGTTCTTGGAGAGGAGTTCCAGTATCTTGGCCAGGTTGAACATGGCGTCTGCTCCGGCCTGGAAGTCCGGGAAGATGAATCCCCCCCTGGTCCCGCCTACGAAAGCCACCTGGGGGTCGGACAGAGCATCCATCATGGCCAGATGGTCGTTTCGCACCCG
>CAYMNI010000020.1:0-17845 GCA_964391755.1 uncultured Ignavibacteria bacterium | reverse complement strand
TCCGGATGAGAAGCAGGATCGTTGAATATCATGGACTGCTCGTCTCTGATCACCCTCCCGCGAATGCCCCGGACCTCCAGGTCTTTAAGCAGCAACAATTCGTCCGTTTTTGTTGCTCTGCAGGCATCCCAGTCGGTGTCGCTGATGGCGATAGTATCAAAGCGGCCGGCCTGGTTGACCCTGCAGATGAAGCCGAACTTGCTCCCGGTCAGTTTCTCCGCAGCCTGAAGGCAAACGCGGGATACGTCAGCGGCGGTATCACACATCATGGCCTCTTGAAGCAGGTAATTGACGGCGCTCAGCTTGGCCGCCTCCAGCCGAAAATTTCCCTCTGCTTTCTTGCGCTCGGTGATGTCCTCGATGGCCAGCAGGATCGTCTGTGTTTTGTTTCCCTCTCTGTAGATCCGTCGGGCGTTCAGTAACATTATCCGTCGCCCCATGGTGGGGAAGTCGTGTTCCACCTGGAAGTCGCTGAAAGTGCTATTCTTGGGTAAAATCTTCTCCAAAAGCTCCCGCAGCTTGGGGATGTCCCACTGGTGGTCCCCTATGTCGTAGAGCAATCGATTCTCCGTCTTCTCCGGCGTGATCTGGAAGGTCTGATAGAAAGACTTATTCCCCTTTATCACTCGAAGGTTCGCATCCAGCACCAACAAAGGCTCCCGTACGGTAGCCACAATAGAATCGGCGAATTCCTCGGCGTCGCGAATGACTTGCTCCACCTGCTTGCGCTGAGCTTCCGATGCCTCCAATTCAACGACTCCTCGGCGCGGTTCCTGCAATTCACTTATGAGCTGTTCTTTTGTCTTATCTTCATCTTTCATCATTGTGTAGCTCGCAGAATGGGTACCTTGACCGTTACCGTCTCCCTGTCCGATGAAACGGCCGTAAGTTTTCTTGCTTGCTTTCTTGTTCAGAAAAACCTTACAGGTCCTACTTCTTTTTAATACCGGGGACGAAAAGTGGGGACGAAGATTGGCTTTTTCCTGAGGATGAAACGTTTGCCGGTTTCTTGTTCTCCGCCGCGTTTAGAATGAAACTGTCTCCCAAGTGGGGGAACAGAAAGAGGCGATTCTATGTTGACATCTACAATATCGGAGGAGATTTTAGGAACTTTATCATACGCCGGGATTTGAACCCCATAAATCCTACCATTGTCTGGAAGAGTGTGTATGTTTCTATTGCCGGGTGCCGTGAGATCTCCGCACTTGGAGTCCCATAAGACAATTCGCAAATACCTTAAAAACGCTCAAAGCTCTCTTTAAAGCAGGTTTTTTGGGGCAGTTTCTTACGAGGGTTGTTGGTTTAGGCTACAAACCGACCTTCAGAATCTCGACAACTGGCATAATCGCTCCTCAAAGCCACCCGGCCGGAAAAGCTCTTCAGGCGAGAACCTTGGCCCGTTTGGCCCTATCTTCGATTCTATCCTTGATCATCTGGTTGGCCAGCGAAAGCAAACGGAATATCCTGTTGTCCTTTATTTTGTAGTAGACGGAGACGCCTTCCCTCCGAGACTCCAAAATCCCCATATCGCGCATGTGAGTCAGGTGCCTGGAGATGTTGGACTGGTCTTCCCGCATCCGTGGTATGATCTTGCACTGGCACTGCTCGCCGTCTTTCAAAAAGTAGAGGATCTTCAGTCGGGTGGGCTGAGCTATCGCTTTAAGATAGCTGCTTTCAAGCTCGATAACGTTTAGATCAACCATGGCCAAAACGACCTTCGGATAAGTTTATGCGTTATGGTACATATTTGCATTTAATACGAAACAAACCAGGTTACGTTTGTCCTCGACGTCTCTTCTTTGGTAAACCAAAAGCCCTCTGAGAGTCCGCATTCTCGCGGACGTTTTCCCAGGAGGGCTTTGGACCCAGGCTACGAACTGATCCAGGGGTTTTCGGTTTAGAGCGAATAACTCATGCTACTACTCGCGCTTTCAAGCTATTTCACCAGCATCATCTTATTCACCTCGGAATACTCATCAGCTTCCAGTCGGTAGAAGTAGACGCCGCTGGCAACCTGTTCTCCGTTTTCGTCCGCTCCCTTCCACAGGACGGTCTTGTATCCTGCGGACTGCTGCTCATCGACCAAAGTGGCCACCTTTTGCCCCAGCATGTTGTAAACAGTCAATCTTACGTGAGCATCCTGCGGTAACGCATACCCGATGCTGGTTGTGGGATTGAACGGGTTGGGGTAGTTTGGGGATAAAGAGAAGCGCTCGGGCTGGGATTGAGTCTGCTCGGTCAGACTCAGATTCAATCCCGGGGAAACCTCCGGGACGATAGCTGTGGCGTTTTCATCCACCAACACCGCCTTTTTGATTCTGATACTGGAAAAGTCTTTCGTCTTTACCTTCAGGATCACCACTTCTCCCTCTCCAGCCGGAAGTGACCTTTCGGCTGTCAGATCCACAATTCCTATCTTCAGAAGACCGCCTTCCGTGCCCGAGAAGAGCTGGAAATCCTCGGTTATGGAGGTCAGGACGGGTTCCAGCATCGTTACATCGGCCGGATCGAATTCGATCTCCAGATGAACGCCGGCCACGTTTCGATCGAACTTCGCTGCCACAAGGATCTCTCGAATTCGGTCAGAGCTTTGAGGCATAATCTTGGCAAGGTCGGTCTTCAGCACCAGTCCGATCTTTGCCCGGCTCAAGCCACCGGTCAATCTGGCGGCGTTTGCCGGAGGATCATCCCTCTTCCCGGCAAGCGGAGGTGTTCCTCCTCTGTATAGGTAGTTCAGAATGTAAATGGCGTCTGTCAGGTCCACCACTCCATCGGAGTTGGCGTCTCCGGTCCAAAGAGGATTGGGTGCGGAGCCGCCTCTATAGAGGTAGTTTAGAATGCGAATGGCATCGCTGATGTCAACTACCCCATCGCCGTTGGTATCCCCGCGAGCAAGACCTCCCCCTCCTTCGTATAAGGTCACATGATTATCTGCAGAGACGTTAGTCTGTCGATCCACTTGTCCGGAGGGCCATCTTATCTCCAGCGTGTCGACCACGCCTGCGGGACCCAACCCGAACTCCACGGTCAACGAGTTCTGGGAGCTTCCCGTTCCTCCGGAAACTTCCCGGATCTGGGACAGTCCGCCGGACACGACACGTACTCGTGCGCCAATTCCGCCAATGCCCGAGTCTGCCTCTACTAAATCCAGGTGGAGCCAATGGTTCTCGAGGTCCCCTTTTGCGGACGCCCGGTCGTTGCGGAACAGCTTATTGGCGCCATAGCAGTTCGTGAGATATAGGTCCAGGTCGCCATCGTTATCATAGTCTCCCCAGGCAACGCCGCCACCGGCTCCTGCGTCGGCCAAAGGACCGCTGGTTGCGTCAATGAAGACCCCGCCGCCTTTATTCTGGAACAGTCTGTTGGCGTAGCCCCAGTTCGCCAGGTAGAGGTCTAAGTCGCCGTCATTATCATAGTCTCCCCAGGCTGCGGCATAACCAGCCAGCGTATCGTTCAGGGGTTCGGAGGTCACGTCGGAGAATGCTCCAGCGCCGTCGTTGCGAAACAGCTTGTTGGCGCTCCCGTCGTTCACCAGGTAGAGGTCGAGATCACCATCGTTGTCATAGTCTCCCCAGGCGGCGCACCTGCCAAATCCTGCATCGTTAAGAGGCGCACTGGTCACATCCGAGAAAGTCCCGCCGCCATCGTTTCGGAACAGCTTATTGGTGCCACCCATAAAGGGCGCATTCACCAAATAGATGTCCAGGTCGCCGTCATTATCGTAGTCTCCCCAGGCTACGGCAAAGCCGTAGTTCGAATCGTCCACCGGGTAGACCGTCGCGTCGGCAAAGACCCCGCTGCCATCGTTCCGGATCAGCTTATTCTGTGTACCATAGGCCGCCAGGTATAGATCAATGTCTGCATCGTTGTCGTAGTCTCCCCAGGCACCTGCCGAGATGGCTCCGGGACTGACCAGAGGACCACCGGTGACATCCACGAACGCGCCGGCGCCATCGTTGCGGAACAACTTGGTGCCACTATTGCCCTTTGCCAAGAACAGGTCCAGGTCGCCATCGTTGTCGTAGTCTCCCCAGGCGGCAGCCCGGCCCCATTCCGCATCGTCCAGAGGCGCAGTGGTGGCGTCCGAGAACACGCCTCCACCGTCGTTGCGAAACAGCTTGTTCGCTTCGTAGTCAGCCACCACGTAAATATCCAGATCGCCGTCATTGTCATAATCTCCCCAGGCAGCGCCCACTGCGTCAGTTGGAGCATCGATAGGCGAGCTGGTGGCGTCGACCCAGACAACGTAGCCGCTTTCTTGGATTTGCATTATCGTGTCCACCGGGACTGAGATCAGTCTCTGCACATGTCCCGAGGGCCAGTCGATCTCCAGCGTGTCGACTGCCGTTGCGGAACCCAGTCCGAACTCGACAGTCAGGGAATTCTGTGAGCAGTACGCCGATCCCCCCGAGACCTCACGGATCTGTGACGTGCCTCCGGTAACAGCTCGCACGCGGGCTCCGATCGCTGCTCTGTTCGAGATCACTCCCACCAGGTTGATATGAAGCCAGTGATTCTGCGAGCCTATCTGGTTTTGGAACAGGACGTTCGACTGCCCTTGTGTGTTCCCCAGGTAGAGGTCCAAATCTCCGTCGTTGTCGTAGTCGGCCCAGGCTGCGCCGTAGCACCAGTAAGTATTGGTCAGCATGCCGCCGGTGATATCCGAGAAGGTTCCGCCGCCGTCGTTTCGAAAGAGTTTGCTTTTGCTTCCGTAGTCGCCGGCGAAAAGGTCCAAGTCGCCGTCGTTGTCGTAGTCTGCCCAGGAAACTGCATAAGTGCCCCAAAGATTCGCTAAAATAGTGGGAGTTACATCGGAGAAGCTTCCACCGCCATCGTTACGAAACAGCTTGTTGTTTCCCATGGTGTTTCCCAGGTACAGGTCTAGGTCACCGTCGTTATCGTAATCGCCCCAGTCGGCAGCCTGTCCTTGGCCCGCATCATTCAACGGCCAGGCGGTAACGTCCACGAAAACGCCCCCGTCGTTACGGAACAGCTTGTTGGCCTGCCCTTTATTGGTTAGGTATAAATCCATGTCTCCATCGTTGTCATAATCACCCCAGGCCATGCCCGAACCGTAGTCCGTGTCGCCCATAGGTCCGGAGGTGGAATCGGCAAAAGCGACTCCCCCCTCGTTATGATAGAGGGTATTGCGATTGGAATAATCACCGGTGTTGGTCACGTACATGTCCAAAAGACCGTCGTTGTCGTAATCCGCCCAGCCGACGCACACGCTGCTTCGGGAATCCGGCATTGATGCCCCCACGCTGCTTAAAGTTCCGTCTCCGTTGTTCGTGAAGAGCACGTTGTAGGTGTTGGACTTGGCTATGTAGAGGTCCAAATCGCCGTCGTTATCGTAATCTCCCCAAGCCGTGCCGTAAGTGTAACCGTTGTCCCCCAGACCCGATCCGGCTATGCTGGTGGCGTCGGTGAAAACGCCCCCGCTTTCGTTGCGAAGAAGGTGGTTGGGATTGCCGGGACAGGCCAGGTAGATGTCCTGATCCCCGTCATTGTCGTAGTCACCCCAGGCGACTCCGAATCCGGAGCCGTCCATGTCCCCCAAGGGGCCGCTGGTGACGTCGACGAAGGTCCCCAAATGGGCAAAGGCGGCTTTCAAGTCGGGACGAGGCCCGATGTGCCCTGTGCCGGGATTGACCTGAGGCGTTCCGGTTTTAACCAACACGTCTCTGATGAAGGTCGGGGTAAGTGCCGATGTGCTCCAACCCTGTGTCTTGGCGAAACCCACGCAGCAGGCCACCGCTCCGGCCACTACACTGGCTGCGCTGGAGGTGCCGGCGAAAGAGTTGGTGTAGTAGTAGTCGACGCCGTCTGTGGAATAGAGGTTGCCGTATCCTGTGGTCACTACGTTCTCCCCCCAGCCCTGGAGGTCGAAGCGGGAGCCGTAGCTGGAGAAGTTCAGCTTTTCCAAATCCCCCTCAGGATAGGTTCCGCCGGTGTAAACTCCTCCGGCTCCTACGATGATCGCTCCCGAATTGCCGTACCATGTGAGATTATCCGTGTCGTAACCCACCATGGTGGTGGGAGCCCCTCCGTTTCCTCCGCACTCCACCACATGGATGCCGTTGGCGACGGCATTCTCGATGGCCGCGTAAACCGGATTGTATTGCTGTGTGTCGGGATACACAGACCCCCACCACTCTATGGGGATTAAATCCGGGCAGGACGTGTTGGGATCGCTGTAATCCCATTGCTGCTCGATGAGCATCACGTCCCCCTGGGACAGGGCGGCAATCGCCATGCCGACGGCGCCGGCGACGTTCCAGTCGGGGCTACCATAGTAGGTGGCGCAGGTTTTAAGGTCGGACCCGTAGCAGATTCCGGAGGTCCCATACCAGTTGCTGTCGGAAATCATTTCTCCCACCACCGCGGTGCCGTGAAAAGTGTCGGCATTGGCCGGCCAGAAAAAGGTATTGGTGTTGATCTGGGACCCGCTCAACTTGGAGATATCGGTATGGTTTTTCCAACCGTACTCTAAGTCGCAGACGGTCACACCGGCCCCGTTGCCGCCGGGTTGTTTCCAGGCATATTCCGCATCGATTCCCGTGGGGGTGGCGGCTGCCGAATCCAGATACCCCTGCTGCGACTCATACACCGGTGGCGGCCAGGGAGACGGAACGGGTTTGGGCACCGGTCGGGCATAGATGATTCCCGAAAGCGCCTCCAACTCCCGGCTCAAACTCCACACGTCGCCATCCTTGCCGATCCGCAATCGATAGATGTTATTCAAATTATAAAGCGCCTTACCGGTACTGATTTCACCCCGGGAATGGATTTGGTCCAGCCGCTCCTCCGGCACGTCACAGTTCCGCTGCCATTCGACCAGAGCCGACTTGGCCAGTACGGCGTCCACGCCGGCCAGAGCGTCCGTTGACAGATCCATCAATTTATCTCCTCGCATCCGCACCTTCGAATCCTGCGCGAACATCACTTCGATCAGGTCTTCCTCGCAGGCGTACGTCTGGTTGGAAGCTGACGCAACTTCACCCGACGGCAATAAGAGCAGACTGACTGCCGCGAATAGCAGCGCAAACGTTCTGGTCTTCATGGTCTTCCTTCCTCTCTTAAAAGGGGTTGCAGGTTTTCGTCTGGCGATTGATTCCGTTCTTAAGTTATCCCGGGTCATTTCTGCACCTCCGGTTTTGGGGTCGACGTCCAGCATCTCCGAAAACCCCCACCATTGCATTTCCTCTCTCACCACTGCCTCCTTTGATTTGGGCTTTGCTTTCTTCCTCTCACGACGAAGTCCTCCTTTGACCAGGAGCGTGGAGAGTTTTTTGCTCTCCACGCTACCAGCTGATTTGTAGCCGGCATGAGGGGAAGGGGAATAAGTCTCATCCTGGTCCTTTTTCTGCATTTGGTTTTCTTTCCTTTCTTGTTCCGCACTCAAGATAATTTTTTGAATTAAGGAGAACCTTAAATGCTCCTTAAAAGATTCTTAAAAACACGCCTTTTCAAGAATGCGGGAAATTAAACCTAATACCCTGCCAATCAGTCGCTTACACTGATCTCCAGCCCCCTCTCACAAACGTGAACTCTGGTTTTTTTCGCGGTTTTAGCTCGTTTGACGCCGTTATGGAGCCTCTTGGAGCATTTCAGGGGTGCCGTTTCCATCCTGTACCTTCCGGGTAACTTGAGCAACAAAAACCGAATTCTCGGGCGATCATCTTCGTGGGCAATCGATAGTCAAAAAAACCTTGACAAGTAATGCATATGATCCTTAGCTTTATGGTCACTGAGCTATCAAGAGAAAGCGGATCTAAATAGCGGGAGGCTTTGGCTTAGGATGAATTCCCTTTCTGCCTGCGGGTTACGTTTCTGGAGGCTATTGTCCTGTCTTTTATCTCTGCCCATCTTGCTGCTTTTAATCCGGTCACAACCTTGGGCATCCGAAATCAGGTTGAAGCGACAATGGGGGGCCAAGGTCGACGGCCAGGTGATCGACTGCGCATTTGCCGGGGGAATGGAGCTTTCCAAGCCCACCTTCGTGGACATCGATGAAGATGGCGATTTGGACCTGTTCATAGGAGACGGAGGTGGACAGGTCCGCTTCTTTCGCAATGAGGGAACGGCGCAGAATCCTCGCTGGCATTTCGTATCCGATCTTTCTGATTCCGCCCTGGCAGGAAGAAGCTCTCCCTGTTTCGCCGACGTCGATGACGACGGCGATACGGATCTGTTCGTGGGCAACCAGGAGGGAAGGATAGTCTTCTTCGAGAACCAGGGAACTCCGGGAATGCCGTCCTTCGTGAGAATTGCCGACTTCTACAACTCAATCGACGTGGGATCGGAAGCCGCGCCGTTCTTTGCGGACGTCGACGCAGACTCAGATTTCGACCTGTTCGTAGGGAAGGGCGACGGAAAGCTCAGCTTCTATCGCAATACCGGCACTGGACAAATGCCGTCATGGGAGTTTATGTCGGATTACTACGACTCGATCGACGTCGGTGCGAACAGCGCCCCCTGCTTTGCGGACATCGACGCAGACGACGATTTCGACCTTTTTGTGGGCGAGGATCAGGGCAACCTCAATCTCTTCAGAAACGTCGGGAGCGACACTATGGCTCGGTGGGAGCTCGCCTCCACCGATTACAACTCGATAGAGATGGGTAGGCGCAGCGCTCCCGTCTTTGCGAACATTGACGGCGACTCCGATCTCGATCTTTTTATCGGGCAGCACGAAGGACAGCTTTGCTTTTATGAAAACGAAGGATCCCTCTATCTTCCTTCGTGGACCCTGATCACCGGCAATTATGTATATCTGGACTTGGGAGCTCACTCCGCACCTGCTCTGGCGGATATCGACGCAGACGGCGATAACGATCTGTTCGTAGGTGAGTCCCAGGGCAAAATCAGCTTCTATCGTACCGAGATGAACATTCCCCAGCCAGGCTGGACCAGGATTACGGAAAACTACTTCGCCATCGAGGCAGACGACTATTCCTTGCCCGAATTCGGCGACGTCGATGCCGACGGCGACCTGGATCTGCTGGTGGGAAGAAAGGACGGCCGACTTGAGTTTTACCGGAACATCGGCAGTCCCCAGTCCGCCTTGTGGAATCTGGAGCAGGATCAACTCGGCTTCATTGATGTCGGAGGCTACGCCTCACCCGCATTGGCGGACGTCGATGGCGACGCCGACTTGGACATGTTTGTGGGCCAGACCTACGGAAAGATCTGCTTTTATAGAAATGACGGCACGCCGCAGGTACCGTCCTGGATTTTGGCTGACGATCAGTTCGAGTCGATCGACGTGGGGTGGTATAGCGCCCCCGCCTTGGGCGATCTGGATTTGGATGGCGACTTGGACCTGTTGGTGGGAAACGATCAGGGACGAGTCTTCTATTATCGAAATGACGGCCTTCCGGAGGCTTTCTCTTTTGTTCTCAACGCCGAATGCTGCGATTCCATCGATGTGGGGGAACGAGCCGTTCCTTTTCTCGAAGACTTCGATTCGGACGGCGATCCGGACTTGTTTGTGGGGGATTCCAAGGGAGGCCTCCACTACTACAAAAATCTCACGCTGAATAGTATCAGAGGAAGGGTCAGCGACGGGTTGGATGCAATAGTGGGTGAAAGAATTTGTCTTTCCGGAGACAAAAACGACAGTACGTTTACCGATTCAGCAGGGTCCTACGGATTCATTAGCTTGCCGGTGGGCAACTACTGCGTCTTTCGAGAGCCATCGACTTTTCAGTATTGCTTTTCCCCTCTCGAATCAGACACGTTCGAGATCAACTTCGTAGGGGCTACCCAGGTGGGAGATTCCCAAGAGCAGAATGCCTGGAAGGCTTTTAAGCTTTATCCCAATTACCCCAATCCGTTCAATCCCGTAACCACCATAAGCTACTTCCTGCTGAAGGATGCACAAGTCAAACTCACCATCTACAACTTGCGGGGCGAGAGGGTGAGGGAACTGGCAAGCGGTCTCCAAGCCCGGGGTTGGAAGACTATGGTTTGGGACGGCAGAGACTCGAAAGGCGAAGAGGTCGCCTCCGGGGTCTACTTCTGCGATCTCCGGACCGACGAGGGACGCCAGGTGATAAGAATGGTTCTGTTGAAATAATAATGGCCGTCGGTTGGGCATTCCCCAACTGACGGCCTAACTCTAAAAGGCCTACCCTGTTCTTGATTGTCTTCTCCTCCTGTGCTATATGACATTCCTCCTGCTTCAAATCCTTATCTTCTTATACTAAATATCAGAACCATTCTTAGCTATTGCACAAAAGAAGTTACACCTTATCAGCAAATTTGAAACAGGCGGGGAAATGACCCCGATCCTGCTGGAACTCCAGATCCAACAGTATTAACAGACGCGTTCGGGTAGCACAGCTCAAAGGGTTCAGTCTCGAAGGGCGAAGATCGGAGATTCGCAAGATCATTTTATCAGTTTCGACACATCCTTGAAGACCGGAGTGCCGGCCTTCTGTAGAAGTTCAAACACGGCCGACTCCACCGAACCTATAACCGCACCGGCGGATTTCATTCTTTCTAAGGCATTCTTGTAATCATCTTCCTTTCTGGAGCTGACGGCATCGTAGGGAACGTAGACCAAGTATTTCTGATGGAGCAGATCGTGAACCGTCTGCAGGATGCACACGTGGGCCTCGATTCCAATCACCACTATCTGTTTCTTCTGTGAGTCGGAGATCTTCCGATTGAAATCTTCGACCCCGCAGCAACTGAAGGATAGCTTCTCCACTATTCCTTTACCCTGGATGAGTTCGAGTATTTGCGGATCGGTCGGCCCCATGCCTTTGGGATACTGTTCTGTCACCACCATCGGTATTTCCAGCAGCCTGCAGGCCTGTATCAGCTTGCAGCAGCTTGAAACCAGCCTCTCCTTATCAAACATCACCTTCAGGAGCTTAGTCTGAATGTCGACTATTACCAAAAGCGTATCTTCTTTTCTCAAAAGATTTGGATGTCGCATATTCATCCTCCGCATTCATCGAGCTTAAGCTGGCGTCTTGTGTGATTGCTTATTTCGTTGGGCATCAACCTTTCTCCACCCATTCCATGCTTGATAAGCAAACACTCCCCTTCGGGAATCGAGTAATCACGTTCTTAATATTCGAACTATGTATCACTTTGAAATCTCCAGAACTCCGGCACCGTCCAACTTGTTCTGCTTGAGCAGTTGTAGAGCTTTGTTGGCGTCTTTGAGCGGGAAGGAGGTGGTCGTAGTTCGGATGGGAATCTTCGCGGCAAGCTCGAGCAGTTCCCGTCCATCCTGCCGGGTGGCATTGGCCACGCTTCTGATGGTCCGCTCGTGGTACAGATGCTTCATGTAGTCCATCCGGGGAATGGGCGTCATGTAGATTCCGGCCAAAGCCAGGGTGCCTCCCTTGTCCAGAGCTTCAAGTGCATCCAAGACCAGCTCTCCCGCCGGTGCGAAGATTATGGCGGAATCCAGCTTCTTGGGCGCTTTATCCCTGGAGGTGCCTGTCCACTTAGCTCCCAAGCTCTCTGCGTGCTTCTGATGCTCCTTGGAGCGAGTGAAGACCAACACCTCACACCCCCAGTGAACGGCGACCTGTATGGCCACGTGGGCGGAATTGCCGAAGCCGTACAATCCCAAAACCCCTTTGGGCTTAATCTCGCTCAGCTTAAGGGAGCGATACCCGATGATTCCCCCACACAGAAGAGGTGCAGCCTGTATGTCCGAAAAGTCCTTAGGAATAGAATAAGCGAAATCCTGAGAGATCACGGCATACTGGGCATATCCGCCATCCACGTGATACCCGGTGAACCGGGCGTTTTCACACAGATTCTCTTTGTCGACCACACAATACTTGCACTTCCCGCAGGCCGAATATAGCCACGCTATTCCCACCCGGTCGCCTTTTTTGAACCGACCGACCCCTTCCCCCAACTCCTCTACCTCTCCCACAATCTGATGTCCCGGCACCAACGGTTTTTTTGGCAGCTTTAGCTCTCCTTCAACAGTATGCAGATCCGTGTGACAGAGACCGCACACGTTTATTTTGATAAGAATCTCATCCGCCTTGATCTTCGGCTTCTCCAACTCCACCAGTTGAAGCGGATTGTTATCGACAGAGTCCGGCTCTTTCAGTATCATGGCCTGCATTTCGTTCTCCTCATGAGGCTTTCATTCTCAAACACTTTGTTTGGTCTTTGTTTCTGCAATTTAGTGTCGAGCAGGATGGCAGGCAAGTGCAAATTCATCATCACCCCCCTTTCTGTGCCCCTCTCCATCTTGTGGAAAGCAGGATATAGGGGTTGAAGGGAGATTCTAGAACCTATCTGAGGGGAGGTACCAGAACCTAACTGAGAGGAGGCTCCAGAACCTAGCTGAGGGGAGGTACCAGAACCTAGCTTAAGCTAGGTTCTGGAACAAGAATGTTCTTATGAGTCAGGTTCCGGTGGGCGGGTTCTGGAACTTCTTCACGCCGAATTTCGTATTAACTACAAGATTCGCAGGTTTCTCTTTGATCCTGAGGAAAGCTGCGTATATAATAAGATCTGCAGGCAGGGCTCTAACTTTATGTTTGGAGGATCAAATGAACAAAGCATCAAAGGTTTTCGTGTTGACGGGGGCGCTGGTCGTTATTGTTTGTTGTTCCGCATTTGGCCAGTCACAAGTCCAAAAGGCCCCCCAGCGCTCGGAGATAGACAACAAATACAAGTGGAAACTGGGGGATATCTATCCTGACGACGAATCGTGGGAGCAAGACTTCGCCACAGTGGAAGCTATGCTTCCGCAGATGGAGAAATTCAAGGGACGTCTGGCAGAATCCGGCAAGACCCTGTTGGACTGCCTGGTCATGCAGGATAGCATCTGGATCATCTTCGACCCCCAGTACGTCTATGCCTACATGAAGCTGGATGAGGACACCCGCGTATCCAAATACCAGGAGATGTCGGACCGGGCCGCGGGAATGAACGCCAAGATCAGAGAGGCTTTCTCCTTCATCGAGCCCGAGATACTGAGCATTCCCCAAAGCAGATTAGATGAGTTGATGAGAGAGGAAAAGGGACTCACGTTGTATGCACATTACATCGACAACGTCATGAGAAACCGGGAGCATACTCTCTCTACGGAGGAGGAAGAGCTGCTGGCGCAGGCAGGACCATTGGCACGCGTTCCCCGCAACGTGTTCACCATGATAGACGATGCCGACGTAAAGTTTGGCTCCATCATCGACGAGGAAGGGAACGAAGTCCAGCTCACCAGACAGCGTTACGCCAAGTTCTTGGAGTCCACCGACCGGCGGGTTAGGAAGGACGCTATGGACACATATAGTGAGGCCTGGGTGGGCTACATCAACACACTGGGCGCCAATTTAGCCGGGAGCATAAAGAAAGATATTTTCTTCGCCAAAGCCCGGAACTATAACTCCACCCTCGAGGCCTCGCTTTACGGCGACAACATCCCGGTAGACGTCTTCAACAATTTAATCGAGACCGTGAACGGAAACCTAAAGCCGATCCACCAATACGTCAGTCTGAGGAAGAAGTATCTGGGATTAGACGAGCTTCACAAGTACGATATGTGGGTTCCTCTGGTGCCGGAAGCAAGAATGGATATCCCCTACGATTCGGCCGTGACCCTGGTTCTTAAGGCGCTTAAGCCCATGGGGGAAAAGTACGTCAGTGAACTGAAAGGCGGCTTCAATTCCGGCTGGGTGGACGTTTATGAAACCGAGGGTAAGGGAAGCGGAGCCTATTCGTGGGGTGCATACACCACGCATCCGTACATGCTTTTGAACTACAACAACATGCTGGACAACGTCTTCACCGTGGCACACGAGATGGGGCACAACATGCACCGGCTGTATTCCTCCCGCATGCAGCCCTACATTTATTCCGGGCACTCGCTGTTCGTGGCAGAGGTAGCTTCCATAACCAACGAGATGCTTCTGATGGATTATCTGCTCAAGCACGCCAAAGACGACGCAGAAAAACTCTATCTGCTGAACTACTACATCGAAATGATCCAGGGCACCTTCTACACCCAGGTGATGTTCGCCGAGTTCGAGAGAGATGCTCACGCCAAGGCAGAGTCCGGAGAGGCCCTGTCCGCCAGGTCCCTGCGAAAGGTGTATCGGGACATATACCAGAAATACGAGGGACCCGACCTGGTGCTGGATTCGCTGGACGATCTAGGCTGCTTGCGCATCAGTCACTTCTACAGGAATTTCTACGTGTATAAGTACGCTACCAGCCTGGCCGCGGCTTCAGCCATATCCAAGAAGATCCTGGCAGGAGACAAGAACGCCCTGAAGATGTACATAGGAGGGCTGCTGGAAACCGGCGAGTCGGAGTATCCCATAGACATCCTGAAAAATGCAGGCGTGGACATGACTCAGCCGGAGCCGGTGAATGCAACGGTAGAGCTTTTTGGTGACTTGGTCAACCAGTTCGAAAAGCTTCTATTGCAGTGATCCACACCTCCTTCTTTTGCGGCTAAACGAACAGACTCTGTAGGGCGCCATTCGTGGCGCCCTTTTTTTATTCAACTCAGACAAATGCCAGATTATTGTAGATTTCATATGCTTCATGGATTTGGTTCGACTACGATTGGTGGCGACCACGCATGCTAAAGGAATAATAATCGTAAGTCGAAGATAAGCAAAAAGACCATGCGTGAACCTCAAACCAAAAAAGGAGGAAGCTTTGAGAAAATTCGTCCTTGGTTTTCTGACCTTGACCATCCTGCTGGCTTTCCTGCTTAGTTGTGCCGGTGCGGTCTATGCTCCGGAGCCGCCTCCGGCGCCGAGAGACGAAGTGAAACCTCCTCGCCCGGGTCCCAAAGCAGCTTGGGTGGATGGACACTGGAAGCACTCCGGCAGCCAATGGGTTTGGGCACCGGGTCACTGGGAGAAGAATCCCAAAGGCCAGTGGGTGGCCGGACAGTGGAAGAAGACTCCCCGCGGTTACAAATGGGTGAAAGGACACTGGAAACGTTAGCGTCAATTGAAAATAATCTACCACCCTCTTGTTTGGCTTTTCCCAACCTGGTGGGCATTCTGGGTCTAAGCGGGCTGAGCGTAAAGATGGTAAAAGACTATTTCTCGCGTTCTCAGGAGCCGCTGAGATCGAAGACGCGCCCTCCCTACCCTCCCCCACCTCCGAGCAGGGCGTAAGAGTAGAGCATCCGATCAGGTGAACTCCGAGAAGTCGAGATCGAGGTAGGGAATATCGTTTTCGATCTTGCGCTTCCACTCCATGAAGGCCAATTTGCGTCTCTCCGTCATAACGCCTGACTCCCACTCCGGGTAGTGCAGGACGAATTTAGACAACATCCTCAGTCTCAAGAAATCCGGAATTCGCTTTATCCAGGAACTCCCCAAACTGTTTTCTTTCCGATAACCGCTCATGAAGTTCCTTAGGAAGTAGCGAGCGAAGTTGACTTGGTCCATCCCTCTGATCGGTGCCATGACTGCATAGAACAAGATGACGGCAATCTCGGAGGCAAACCAACTTCGCTCGCAGAAGTCGAAATCGGTGAGTATGATATTCCCTTCATGATACAGCGCATTCCAGGGGTGGGCATCTCCGTGAATGAGTCCGAATGCATCCGGGTCCTGCGGCAACCCATGCAGCCTTTCCACCAGTTCGTCGTATTTCTCACGCACCCGCGCCTCTGACCGGGGCAAGTACTGATCCCTGTTGGCAACCCAGTCCTGTTCGTGCCATCGGATTCTGACAAGCGATGTGTCTGCCGGTTTGTATTCCCTCGTAAGGGCATGCATTCTACTGATGGTTTCACCATATTTCTCGAATAATCCCGCGTTCCACTTGCCGGCATCGTCGAAACGTATCTGTCGACCCTCTGCTTTCTCAAAACAGACCGCTGCGTAAGGGCAATCTTCCTCTCCCACGATCTCCACAAAATCACCTTGTTCAGAGGGGACTGCACGGGGAACGCTCACTCCGTCATTGGCCAGATAGTTGACCCAGTCGATTTCACCTGCAATAAACTTGAAGTCGACGTATCGTGAGTGGGTTAACCTCAAGATGTAAGTTCTCCCATCACGTTCGCATTGATACAGCGATTTCTCGACGAATCTATATCCCCGGACAACTTTCACCGAATCATGTAAACCCATGAGGCAATCCGGGGCAGCTCCAAATCTGCCGGCGGCTTCGTTCACAATGCGGTCATCAATCTGAGAGCGGACGGAGTGTCGCTTCTGCTCCATGCCTGTACCTGTTGGGAGGTCTGAAGTCAAACCCGCGCGTGGTTCATGGGACGTGACCATTCTCTCGAAGTAACTGAACAACGCGCGAAGGTCGATCCCTGCGTATCATTTGCGCTTTTTCATTTTTCTCACTGCGAGCGAAATCTCTTTCCACCTCTTTTTGCTATTCAGCCTAGCTCTCTGATCCTTACGCATGGACAGGTGAACAAGTTCCCTTTTGAGCTTGGCGTAGTTCTGAAGCCTTTTAGCATCCAGCCGGCCGTCGGCAATCGCCTTTTGCACGGCACATCCCGGCTCCCCCTGGTGCCTGCAGTCTCTGAAACGGCATCCCCGAGCCAGTTCCTCGATGTCGTCAAAAGTCTTAGACAACCCCTCTTGGTCATCCCACATTGCAAGTTCTCGCATTCCCGGCGTATCGATCACCATCCCTCCTGTGGGGAGCAAAATCAGCTCCCGCGCTGTGGTGGTATGACGTCCTTTATTATCGTAGTCCCGCACCGGAGTCACTTTCAAATGTTCCGCCCCGAGCAAAGCGTTTATGATGGTCGACTTGCCGACACCCGAAGAACCTAAAAATCCCCCGGTTCTGCCTCGGTTGAGGTGCTCACCAAAGACCGCCAGTCCCTGTTTGTCTACGGCACTGATTGCATAAACGGCCACTCCCAATGCGATAGACTCCGCTTCTTTCAGATGTGACCCAATATCGGAGCAAAGATCCGCTTTGTTCAACACTATTACGGGAATCGCCCGGCTTTCCCAGGCAATGCTCAAGTAGCGTTCGATCCGGCGCAGGTTGAACTCACCATCCAGGCCACTGACCAGAAAGACGAAGTCCATGTTGGCAGCCAGGATTTGCTCGTCGGTCTTACCCCCGGTGTCGGGCATGCCGCCCGAGAGCACCGCCTTTCGCGAAAAACAGCTTCTTCTGGGGAGAACTGCGTGAATGGTGGCCCTCTTCTCCTCCGGCCTGACCGAAGCCGCCACCCAATCGCCGACTGTAGGGAATTCCCCTCTTGAGCCGGCCTGGTGCCTGAACCTGCCCGACACCTCCGCCCATACCTCATCCTCTTCGCAGTATAACAGATAGGCGCGCCGGTGCTCCTGCGCCACCCGTGCTGGAACCAAGTTTTGATTTCCGAACCCCGCGAAATGCCCTTCGAAATAATCGCTCCAACCCAAGTCCGTTAAATCCATTGTCGTCTTACCTCGGATTTTGATTTTGTCTTGACTATTGCAGATACTCACTCGAAGTCTTTTTCGCTTGTTTCTCTGCGGGGTGCAAAAAAACCACCCATCCTCTTGCCGGGGCTTTCGAGACGGCAATGTCTAAAACGAAAGCCGCGGACAAATCACGCCCGCGGCTTGGTAAGCGCAAAAAAAGCGGCCTTCCCTTTAGGGACGGTCGCCATGTTGTCCAAGTTATCTGTATGGCTTCAGAAGCGGCTCCTCCCCGGGCGTGATAATCCCTTGATTTCTCTCTCTTCGGCTTTCACGAATCACGCCTCCTTTCCGCTTGAATCCACAGGTCGCTTTAGATCAATCCTCTGCTGTAATTTACAACTACTCTACGGAATGTCAAGGGAAATGTTGCGTGGGATCAATGCATCATACTGTCAAGCTAATTGTGTAAATTGGTGATTGGGCACATCCTGGTTTTTGTT
>CAYMNI010000019.1:0-17928 GCA_964391755.1 uncultured Ignavibacteria bacterium | reverse complement strand
TCCGCCTCTTTGTTTCATGGAGAGGGAGATCAAAGGAGAGAGGTTAAAGCTTCCCCGATCTCAAAATCGCGATCACCAGCCAAACGCCCAGAACCCCGGCGAATATGTAGCCTAATACGCCAAACAGAGGATATCCGAACAGAGTGTACTTCGTCTCCAGGCGCATGATCAGCGACGATCCCACGATTATGGCGGCTATTATCAAACTGAAGGAGACCCGATTGGAGGAACGATCCAGCTCCAGAATCAGCTTCTCCAAGCCCTGGTGTTGAAAGGTGAAGGAGAGCCTGCCCCGCCCCAACTTCTTGATGATCCTCTTAAGTTCGAATGGGAACTTCACCAGAAGATCGCGCAGGTCGGTTGAGGTGGTCAACAAATCCTTGAACAACGCGCGTGGCTGGAACTTTCGATAGGCCAGCTTCTTGGCATAGGGTATCATCTGGGTGACCAGATCGTACTCCGGATCCAGCATCTTGGCCACTTCTTCGTAGGTGATGATGGCTTTGGAAAAGAGCATCAACTCAGCCTGGATGCGAATGTCGTATCGATGGATTATCTCGAAGGCTTCGTTTATCAGCGTCTTGATGTCCAGACGGGAAAGGGGTATCTTGTGGTACTTGTAGAGAAACTCGGCTATGTCCGCCTCCAGAGCCCTGAGGTTGACCCCCTCCCCCACCACCTCCACATCTTGATACACCTTGACGATTCCCTCCGGATACCAGGTTACCACCGCCACCAGAAGATCCGCCAACTCGTCCATGGTGGTGTCCGAAAGTCTGCCCATCATGCCGTAATCCACCGGGGCGATGACGTTTCCCTCCAGGGCAAAGAGGTTTCCCGGATGGGGATCGGCGTGAAAGAACCCGTCCTCGAAGATCTGCTTGAACACCATCTTTCCGCCCAGAAGAGCCAGCTGTTTTTTGTCTATTCCCCTCTTCTCCAGCTCCGGCAGATCGGAGATTTTGACCCCGTCGATGAACTCCATGGTTACCACCTTGGAGGTGGTTTTGTCCCAGAAGACCCGGGGAACGAAAATCCCCTTCTCGTCCTGGAAGTTCTCCCTGAATACCTCGATGTTTCTGGCCTCATTATTGAAATCTATCTCCCGCCGGATGGACTTGGACAGCTCGTCTTTTATTCCCCGCGGATCGTACTGCTTGGATTCGGGGACGTATTTCTCCAACAGGTTCACCAGGTCCCGGAGGATCTCCATATCCGCATCTATCACCTGCCTGATTCCCGGCCTCTGCACTTTAACCACTACCGTCTGTCCCTCCCTGGTTGTCGCCTTGTGTACCTGGGATAAGGAGGCCGAGGCTATGGGCACCGTGTCGAACGAGGAGAAATGTTCCTCCAAAGCCGCACCCAGTTCCTCCTCCACGATCTGCTTGACCTGAGGGAAAGGAAAGGCTCCCACCTGATCCTGAAGCTTGGTCAACTCCAGCACCAGATCCAGGGGGATTAGGAAGGGTCGCATGGAGAGCACCTGCCCCAGCTTGACGAAGGTGGGTCCCAGTTCCTCTAAAGCCAGTCTGATCCTCTGGGCATAGGTCAACCTCTCTAAGTGTTCCGCCCTCTTCAGGGCGTCTTTCTTCAGACGAAGGCGGGGAAAGAGCTTCATCCGGTCCAGCATCTGACCGAAGCCGTATTTAAGCAGAACGGCTGCTATCTGTCGGTAGCGGCGAAGACTCCTGGCCCGTCTGATCAGAGGAATCTGCATAAAAAGAGAAATGGAAGAAACTATGACTGCGTCGTACCTGTGAGCAAACCGGTCTTTCGATTCCCAACTTGACCGCAGAAGTATATCAAAAGACTCCGGCCTAGTCAATCGAAAAATCTCCGTTCGGTCGTGCCGTATATCACCCTGTAGCTCCATAGGAGGATAAGCCAGAACCTAACTTAAGTTAGGTTCTGGCCTTGCTGCTGACGAATTGGGATTGTTTGGGAAACGGAGACGTCGATTTCTCTGTGGGAATCGTAGAGCGGAGATGAATGCCCCTCTTACACAGTATTGAGTATTGCCACGAGCCTTAGCTCGTGGATCGAAATCTTCGTGGGTTAAAGCCTAATCGAATTTGGCACCCTTCTCTTTTCACACTTAAAGGTCATGACAAGTGAAGGTTGTGGATCGGAATAGGAAGAGGATTTTGGGGACTCAACTCCTCAAGCTGGGGATTAGCTTTTAAGCTATGGCTAAACTCTGCGCCTGATGGGATACGAAAGGATTTAGTCGGAAGATCCTACCTGGGTGGCTTGGGGCACGGTAGTCAATTTCTCCTGGTACATGACGCATCTGTTTTTGCCCGTGCTCTTGGCCTTGAGCAGAGCCATGTCCGCGCAGTAGATCAACCGGTCCACCGAGCGGGCATCATAGGGGTAAATTGCCCCTCCCAAGCTGACGGTGATGTTGTGTTCTTCTTTGGAATGCTCGTCTTTGAAGGGATGATTCATTATGTTCTTTCGCAGCCTTTCCAAAAACTTCAGACACTCCTCCTGGTCCGACTCGGGCATGATGATGCAGAATTCCTCTCCGCCGTAGCGGGAAACTACGTCGATGGATCTGACCGTGCGGGAGAGCAGCTCCCCCAGCTGTTTCAGCAGCTGATCTCCGGCCTGGTGCCCATATGTGTCGTTGTATACTTTGAAGTCGTCGATGTCGAAGATGACCAGAGCCAGCTTGCGGTCGAATCTTTTGGCACGGAACACCTCTTCGGTCAGACGCTTGTAGAAGTACCGATAGTTGTAAAGGCTGGTGATGCTGTCGGTATAGGAAAGCTCCTCGATGCTCTTGAGATGCTTCACGTTTTTATAGGTGATGCCTGCCATGTTGACCAGAATGGACAAAATGTCTAAATCCGTTTGGCGGTATTTGGCCCCATCCGTCCTTTCGCCGAGGAATATGACTCCGAAGGTTCCGCCGGAGAAGAGCAGTTTGGCGCCCACCTGAAATCCGGATGCCAGCAGGGCTTTCAATAGTTTATCTTCCCGGGACAGTTTCTGCATGGTGTAAAGATGCCAGATCTGCCTTTCATTCTTGATCCAGTTGTATAATGCTTTCCCTTTTTCGATTCTCTGCTCCGAGATGGTCGCCTCCCCGAACAGATCGGATACTTGAGCACCGTAGAAGTATTTGCCCGCTATGTTCCCGTTCTCTTTCTCGGGAAGCATCAGAAACACCGATTTCGCTCCCAGATGATCCCGCATCATCTGGGCCAGCTCGGAGAACAATCCCTCCTCATCCTGCACGGAATAGAGATTTCTCACCAGCTCCAGGATGGTGTTCAGATCGAAGATCTTCCTCTTGAGATCCCTGTTGAATGCCACCAGCTCGTTTCTGACCTGCTTGCCGTTGGTGTTGGATTTCTTCTCCAGCTCCTTGAACCTCCCCGAGAGGTCCTCCTTCTCCAAACCCTGGGCTATCCGGTCGAGCACCAGAAAGGGCAGCTTCTCCTCCCAGTTGGATTCGGAATGGGTTTCATCCGGCGCGGTTTTCTCTTGGCTTGCTTTCACCATCAAAAATCCCCACAGATCCGAGTCCGTGGCCAACGGCACCACCCGGACAAATCCTTGCTGGTGCAAGGCGCGTAAAGAGGCGGGAATCTTGGACGGTTCCACCGGCTCCAGATTCCATATTCCGTCGGCGGACTTCAACTGCGAGATGAACTCGCTTCCGGACTTGAGACTGATTCTTCCTTTCTGGGGAAGAGTCACGTTATGAGACAGAAGCATTTGATAAGCGTTTCTTCTTTTCACAAAGAACAAAAATCCGTCCGATTTGAAGTATTCTTTGGAAAGGCTGACCAGCGTTGGCGTAAGGTCGCTCAGCTTCTCCCGCGCTAACGGAATTTTGGAGAGCTCCGCCGCCAAGTCGGACAATTTGCCGAGTCTTTGAAAGTCATCCCTTCGCATCTCGACTAAAAGCTGACATCTCTGCTGCTGCTTTGAAAGACGGAGCAGAAACCAGCCCACCAAAAAGAGCATGAACAAATAAGCGGCGGCCAGTTTGAGATAAGCGGAGAAATCGATCAAGAGGAGGATGCCGAACAGAACCATGAAAAAGAGAGTCTCGGCAGCAAAGATGAGATGCCCTCTTCCTGAATTGGGCGGTTTAGCCATAGGTATGTCCTCTGACGGACTGAAGCCAGGCCGTCCCCAGGGAAACACCACACTCTAATTACTTATCGGCTTAGACTACCAGATATTGACGTGGTGAAGGTGAAGAAGGTCAAAAGATTAAAGGCCGGGATCGAGCTTATGCCCTGTCTCTACACCGGTCATCTGTATTGCGGAATCTCTATCCCAAATCGGCAAGTCGATGGAGAACCAAGGACGAAAAAACCATCCCGGCAGTCTCGGTGCGCAGCCTTCTGGCGCCCAGACTTATCGGAATGACACCTTGAGCTTCGGCTGCGGAGAGCTCGCGGTCAGTGAGGCCGGCTTCCGGGCCAACGATCAAGAGGACTTTTTCCAATCCTCTCCTCAGTTGCCTGCATTCGGTCAGGCTTTTCGAATTCTGCTCAAGGCTGGCAATCAAGCAAAGATCATAATGGTCCAGCCTGGTCAACAGATCGTCGAATCTGGTTACATCGTCTATCCCCGGCAGCACGGTTCTGAGGGATTGTTTCATGGCGGCAACCGCCACTCTCCGCCAGCGATCGACTTTCCGTTTTCCCTTAGCGCCCCCGGTGATTTTGACCAAGCTTCTTTCCGTCAGCAGGGGAACTATGGAGCTGACTCCTATCTCGGTTGCCTTCTCCACCAAAAAGTCCATCCTCTCTTGCCGGCAAATGGCCTGGGCCAAAGTGACGTGACAACCCGGCTCGTTTTCCATATGAGTTCGCGACAGGATTTTCGCTTCCAGGCCGTTGCGGGTGGTCTTCACGATCGAGGTCCGGTATTTGCCGCCGCGTCCGTCGACCACGTCGATTTCGTCTCCCGGACCTAAGCGCAGAACGGAGAGGATGTGCCTGGCTTCCTCTCCCTCGATGGTCAAGGTCTTCTTCCTGACCCTCTCGGGATTCGTATAGAAATTCGTGATCATGCGACGCAAAAGTGACTTCGGTTCGACCTCTCCCCCTTTTGTCTCCCTCTCCATTTCATGTCGAAGATCCCGCCAAAGGCGAGGGAGAGGGGGATCATAGGGGGTGAGGTTAAATTACTATTTCCTCCCGACAAAACAAACCCATTCCTCTTGGCGTGTGACCTCTATGTCTTTCAGCTTCTGCCTCCCCAAGAAATCGGTCATGTAGCCCTCTTCGCCATCCAGGATGCCGGAGAAGATCAAAGCACCGCCAACCTTGACCAAGGGTTCTATCTTGTCGTAGGATTCGACTATCTCAATTCGGTTGATGTTGGTCACGGCGACGTCGAAAGAGGTAGGAGCAATACCGGCATTGACCGTACCCTGTCTGATCTCCACAAGCTCCCCCGCATCATTCAGAGCAAGGTTCTCTTCGGCGTCAGGTATCGCATCCTGATCGATGTCCAATCCCAGAGCATAGGAGGCGCCCAGCTTGACGGACAGGATGCTTAAAATCCCGGAGCCGCATCCTACGTCAATCACCCTGTCTCCCGGCCTGATCGATCTGCTCAGGGCGCGGATGCAAAGTTGCGTGGTGGCGTGATCGCCGGTTCCGAAAGCCAAGCCCGGTTTGATGCGAACCGGAGTCTTACCGGCAAAACCAGATTTGTCGCATACGGAGAGGACAATGACCCCGTCCGTGACAAAAATGGGCTTGTGGCTTCCCTTACTACCTCCTGCTAGGGCTTTCTGCAGAAGGACCTTCCTTTCTCTGACCTTTCTTCAACGCCCTAAGGCACGACCGGCACGATCTCGGCGTATTATTGGGTTTTCTGTTTTTGTTGAGGTGATTTTTCGAGCTCAAAGGAAGGAGTTTAAGGCAGGCATCTCACATGCCCAATGTCTCCTTGAATTTCTCGAAGAAACTTTTATCCCTCTGGGGCGGCTTCAGATTCTCCTTTGAAGCCAACTCCTGAAGAAGCTTTTTCTCCTCCGAACTCAAGCGGGTAGGAACCCACACCAGCACCCGAATCAATTCGTCTCCCTTTCCATAGCCGTGCAAGTGGGGAATGCCTTTTCCCCGGAATCTGAATATCTTTCCCGACTGGGTTCCCGGCGGGATTTTCAAATCGACCTTGCCGTCTAAGGTCGGAACCGGAATCTCGTCCCCCATTGCAGCCTGCGCAAAGCTGATCAGGGTTTCGTGCAGGATGTCGTCCCCGTGCCTCTGGAAGTCCGGGTGCTCCTGCTCATCCACAAGCACGATTACGTCTCCCGCCGGGCCTCCCCGGGGGCCGACGTTTCCTGCGCTCCGCATGTGAATGTAGTTTCCGCTGGTTACGCCGGGAGGGATTTTCACGGATATGGTGCTGGTTCCCTTTGTCCTTCCGTCACCCCGGCAGGTGGGACACGGGGTATGGATGACGGCACCCTCTCCACCACAGTTGTCACAAGTCGTGACGTTGACGAACTGTCCGAAAAACGAGCGGGAGACCCTTTTAAGCTGACCGGTTCCCTGGCACTTGGGGCAGGTCTTCTTCGAGCTGCCCTTGGCTGCGCCGCTTCCGCCGCACTCCTCACACTTCTGCAGCCTTTTGATTTTTATCTTCTTTTCCACTCCCGAGGAGATTTCACCTAAGGTCAGCTTCAGCCTTATCTGCAGATCCTGGCCTTTGGGATAGCCTCGTCGTGTTCCGGTGGTGCTTGCGCCGAAGAAGTCCTCGAAGATGCTGCCGAAGCCTCCGAAGTCGCGCATGAAGGCCCGCAGCGCATCGGAAAGATCGAAGCCGGCGAAACCGCCCGCTCCGAAGCCGCCTGCGCCGGACAGGCCGGCGTGTCCGAACTGATCGTAAGTCGATCTCTTCTGCGGGTCTTTCAAAACCTCGTAAGCTTCGGTGGCCTCTTTGAATTTATCCTCCGCCTCCTTGCTGCCGGGATTTCTGTCGGGATGATGCTGCAAGGCCAGCTTGCGATAGGCCTTCTTTATGTCATCTTCGACGGCATCCTGGTCCAGTCCCAGCACTTCGTAGTAATCACGTTTAGCCATATCGGTCTTGCCTGCTTCCCGCTAAGAGTACCTGCCTGACACTAAGTAGAATCGGCTCTTGGCCGGATATTATCATATTTCGCGTAAAACTCTGTCTCAGGCGGAGGCCCACCCGATTTTTCGAATATATACGTGCGAATTGGGGGTGTCAACATCAAAAAGGAAGCATGGTAGGATTGCTCGCGGTCTGAGTCGTGGTGACACAAGACACAGAATGGATGTGAAACCGTTTACTTACATGGCCGATCCGGACAGATCCGACCGGCGGTCATGGCCAATGTCAATCCTGGTCACTCCTGACGAGTCTTGAACCAGAAAGTGTAGCTGGTGCCCAAGAGCTTCCCGTGCAGGTCTACTGCGTTGCCGTCAATGGTGACGGTATACGTCTCATTGGGAGCCAGGGCGGAATCCGGGTAAAAGGCAATCCATGTACCTTGATAGAAGCTCAAGTTCCCGTCGATAGCTTTCTGCTGAGAGTCCACCATCTTAAAAGCCGACATCAGCGATTCTACGTCCATGTCAGTGTTGAAGGCCACCCTTATCGGAGGGGTGAGGGAAACCCATGTCTCCCCATCTTCCGGAAAGGTTCCCAGGATCATGATCGGTTGCGTGGTGAAGGAAAACTGATATGGTTCAGATAGCTTGTCTCCTTGGATCGAGCGAGCAGAGGTATCAAGCACAGCGGTGTACTTCTCTTCGGCGGCTAAGCCGATGTGTGGTTCAAATTCCAACTGCGATTGGCTGGACCAGGCGAAATTCCCGGTCACCTGGATTCCTTGGGAATCAACCATTCTAAAAGCCGAGTTGGCCGACTCTATGACCATGTCCGTATTGAAACTCAACTGGATCTGGGTCAATGGAACCACCCACGTCTCCCCGTTGCTGGGTGAGGATGTAACCGTTAGAGGTTCGGTGATAAATGAAAACTGATAGGGTTCAAGCAGCTTAGCTCCGTGCATATCCGAGGCAGCAGAATCGACTTTCACGGTGTATTTCGCGCTCAGTGCCAAAGTTGAATGGGGGGCGAAGTACATTTTGTACTGACCATACCAGGAGATTTCTCCCGTTACGGGTTGCTGTTCCGAATCCACCATGCTGAAGGCTGAGTTCACGGACTCAACGTTCATGTATGTATTGAAGGTGATGCTTATTTCGGTGTATGGCTGGACTCCGGTGTAGTTGTCGCCGGGGTAGGAAGAAACGGTGAGGGGTGCCGTGGTAAAGCAGAACTGGTATGGTTCGGGCAGTTTCGTTCCGTTAAGAGTGGAAGCAGTCGTATCCAGTCTGACGGTGTAGAACTCGCTGACGAGGAGAGCCGAATCCGGACGGAACTCCATGTGTGAGGCGGAACTCCAGACGAAGTCCCCTGCTACCTCATTGAGTTTGGAGTCGACCAGAGAGAATGCCGAGTCGATCGACCCGACATCCATATCAGTATTGAAAGCAATCCTTACTTTGGTAAGAGAATTGACTAACGTATCGTTGTCTCGGGGGCTGGTGTCGTCGATTCTGAATGCTTCTGTATAAAATGAGAACCGGTAGGCCGGGGATAGTCGCCCTCCGTGAACGTCGGACGCCGTCGTATCGATTGACACCGTGTACGTTTCATCGGCAGCCAGGGCCGAATTCGGCCGAAACTGCATAATTCGTTGAGTAGACCAAACAAACTGACCTGGCACAATTCTCAGGTCCGAATCGACCAGACTGAAGGCTGACATTACCGATGCCGCGTCCATGTCGGCATTGAAACGAATCAATATTGGGGTATTGGGCTGAACTTCTGTCTGATTGTGGCCAGGATAGACGTATTCGATCCTTATGGGTTCTGTGGTGAATGCAAACTCGTACCGCTCTGAGAGCCTCGTGCCCGAAGTGTCACAAGCGCTTGTGTCAATGTTCACTTGATATCGTGTGCAAGCCGCCAAGCTGCTTTTGGGCTCAAAAGTCACCGAGGATAGATCCTTGGTGCTCCAGAAGAAGCTACCTTCGACCGTCGGTTCGATGCGGAAAGCCGACTCGAAGATCGACTGATTCATGATGCTTCGGAACTGAATCCTGATCGACTCATCGAGCCCCACACTGCCAGCTCCGTCCTCTGGCCAAACTGCCGAAATCAGTTCGCCAATGGGAGCCAGACGAATCGTATCCAACACGGCTGCGGTTTCCTCCACCACTTTGGCCTTCCGGGTTTCTTCATAATAGCCCTCCGCCTGAACCAGCACCGTGTATGAACCCGGGGCAAGAGATGAGAGTTTGAAATAGCCGACCGCATCGATCTGGGTGGATGCTACGGGAATGCCCATGTATGCGGTGACCGTCGCTCCGGATTCCGGCGGATACACCACGCCTACGATGCTGGCGCCTTCTTCCTCGGGGCCATAATAATAGTTGTTGGTTATATTCTTCTTGGAGCAGGTGAGCGTGAGAAATCCCAACACTGCCAGCAGAAAGACCGATTTCTTCATTTCTCGTTGCCTCCGACTCTCGGTTTGCGTCTTTTCGAATCGGGATGAAACTCCCCAGGAAGTCTTTTTCCGCTGAACGGCGGGTACTTGTCCGTCATGCAGAAGCAGTACGCCACCACCCGGTTCATATAGCGGTTGTACCTGATCAGAAAATCAAACCAGCTTAAAGGAAACCGTCCCGCTATCAATATACCTAAATAGGACAGGATGGCAACGAAAAAAGCAGCCATCGAATACGCCAGGCCGAAGATTCCGTGCGGGATGCAGATATAGAGCCATCCCAGCAACGCCCGAGCCAAGACCAGAATGCGGGAGGATTTCTCCGGATAATCTACGCTGTAATTCACAGGGTAATCGTTCATGGCATCTGCTCCTTTTGAAATATGAAAGCCAACCAGAACCGCTTGAGTGCGACTTTAAGAATATAACAGGTCAGCGGGGAAAAACAAGTTTCGTCAAGGCGGGGATGGCAAACAATAACTTAACTCGTGGCTGTGGAATAATCGTGGGTATCTTTAAGCGAGAGTTACCCCCACCCAGTAGCAAGAACAGAGGTACAGTCCCTGTTCCCACCCGTAAGAAAACCAGAACCTAGCTTAAGCTAGGTTCTGGTTTTCAATCCTTCTTTTCGAAAGGTTCCTATTGCCAAACAAAATCAGCTTCAGGATGTTTCCTATTCTGAGAAACGGCAAAAACTTCAACGATCCCTTGGGCAAATTGAGTCCGAACAGCCTCACCGGCCAGCGGAGCTCGTCCTTGTCACAGATGGTCGAATTTTTGAGCGCATCCGAAGACAAATGGATGCCCCCGGACTTCCCCTCTGCGCTTGACCTCCCCGCCAACTGCTCGTCCATCGCCCGGATTATCTGCTGGGCTTGTTCGATTCGCCGACGAATCTTTTCGAATGTCTTGGCTTTGAGCAGGCCGTGCTTGTATTTGACCCGATTGAGCTCCAACGCGGCTTGGTAAGTGCTGTCCACGATCTGATCTCTGTTCATCCATCTGGTCTCATAGTTGAGCATGTACTTCCAACTCGGTTGCAGAAGCGCCCTTCTGTGCTCTTCTAAGGTGCGACAAAGAAGCCTGTAGCCGTATTCATGGGGATTCTCGAACACGCGGCTTCCGGGATCGAGAAAAGGAGCCAACGGAGAGATATAGGGAAAGAGCCTCTTCGTTCTACCCGATTTTGCCAATAGTCCATCGATGTAATTCACCGTCTCCATCACCGATTCTGCATCCTGACCCGGTATGCCTATCATGAAGAACAGATCGAGCTTGTGGCAGCCCGAATCCAGTAGCTTATCTATCATCTGCTCCATCTTTCGGTTGTCGTAGGGACGGCCGAATGCTCTTCGCAGTTCCGGATCGTGAGTCTCGGGCGATAGCTGTACGTTCAGGTTCCGGATGGATGCATTGATCAAATCGAGGGATTCCAAGGGGGGAATGTCGAAGAATTCCAGGACAATGTGATTGTCCGGCTTCTGTCTTCGCAGCAGGCGGAGAAGCTTATCCGCGTATTTGTCTCCAGGTTGGAATATGTCCCCTAAAATGAAGATGGGGCCTTTGAAATACCGGGAAACCAAAGCGACGTCCGAAGCCACCAGCTCGGGATCCCGGTAAGCCGGCTTCCGGCGGAGGCAGAAGTCTTGGTAGAATTTTTGTGAGCCGCCGCAGGTGCCGCAGTGATGGGTGCAGCCCCGGCAGGTGAAAATGGCGGTTATGGGATATTCCGGCCAGCCATAGAAGGGAACGGCCCCCGAGAAATCCCTGTTCTTCACAACCGACTTGATCACGTGGGAATAGTCCAGAGAGTAATCGTTCAAATCGTCCGGAACCCAAGAGGTGGGATTGATCTTTACGGTTCCGTCTTCCTTGTAGGTGAGATTGGGAACCTCTCCCAAATCTCTCCCGTTCTTCAGCTGGTTTAAGAGCATGACCAGAGGAACTTCGGTGGAATCCCCCCGTAGAACGAAATCCACCTGGGGATAGGTTATCAGCTCCTGGTGAAAGTAGGTGGACGACAGCCCTCCGAAGATCACCGGAGCCTGGGGATGGTATTTTTTGACTATCCGGGCCAGTTCCAGACTTCCTTGAGCATGCGGCAGCCAGTGCAAATCTATGCCGAAGGCGAAGCTTTTAAGCTTTTTGATCTCCTTTTCCGGGTCGTAGCCGTCATCGGACAGCATCTTGTAAGCTGTGTTTATGATCCGCACGTTGAAGCCGTGAGAAGCCAGGTAACTGGACAGGCTGACGAAACCCAAAGGGAACATGTCGAATACCGGGGTGGAGGGAATCACGTCGCTTATCGGTCCCCACATAACCGAACGTTTGCGGAAATCGTAAATGCTGGGAGGATGTAAGAGGACTAAATCAACCATGTGCAACCGTCCACCTTTGATCTGTCAAACCCCGTGCGGCACTATCAAGGTTCATACGAAGCCCAAGCCGCACTTTCTGGTGCGGATCGAGTCGCATTGATGTCTATGTACGCCTTATGTAATAGGGATGAATAGACTGCGCTCTTGTCATTCTGAGGCCGAAGGGCGAAGAATCTCGCATTTCCGATGCTTTACTTCATCGACTTCAGGCAAGGCTTCGCCAAGGTCGACCGTCGCATCAAGTTATTACGAAATCCCTACGATCTTCCCGATCACCAGTCCCAACGACAACAGCAAGCCGGTGAAAAGATGTGTTTGGATGGTTTTGGCTTGGGCCGGGATCAGTTCCGAGAACTTGTCGAAATTGGAGCCGAGGGTCTTGACCGCGCCGATAGCTAAAGGCAGCGTTAAGAAGGAGAGCAGGACGAAAGGGGTGACCAATCTGAACGCGACGCTTCCCAGTATGATGGCGTATGTGGCCAGAATCAAAAGATAGTATCCGTAAACCGCTTTTTTCTTCCCCAACCTTACCACCAGATGCTTTTTACCCACCGCCTTGTCGGCGTCATAATCCGGAAACTGGTTTATGTACAAAATGGCCGCTACCAGAAAGCCGATGGGAAGCGATAGCCAGAAGGCGGGCCAGCTCAGAGTGTGAGCCTGGACGTAATAAGCCCCCAATATGGCCAATGTCCCCAGGTTCAGACCGACCACGAATTCGCCTATGCCCCGATAACCGATCAACACCGGGGCCGCTGTGTAGAAGAAGCCGGACAGAAGCCCGAAGATACCCAGATACAAGATCAGATTGCCGGGAGTCACCGCGTTGAGATACAACCCGATGACCGATCCCGCGCCGAAAAACAGAAGCGATCCAATCAACATCTGCTTAGGCCGTACCTTCCCCTCTTGTATCACCCGGCTTCCGCCGGAGAAAGGAGTCACCTTGGTGTTGATCTCGTCGTTGCCCGTTTTGTGATCGTAGTAGTCGTTGGCCAGATTGGTCCCGGCGTTGAACAGGGGCACTCCCACCAGCACTAGAATGAACTTGTACAGGCTGAATCTACCCGTGACGTTCCAGGCCAAAGCAGTGCCTACCAGAACCGGCACAACGCTGGCGGTGAAAAACGGCGCCCTTATAGCCCTGATCCATTTTGTGAAAAATCCGTTCATGGGAATGCCCTGACCCGGCGGTTAATCAACCGGATGCGTCGGCCTGCGATTGGTGGTCATGATTGAGATCGTCTTTTGCAACCGTGCTCACTTCCACCGTCTCCTCGCCGCTGCAATCAGCGGTCTGCTCCTCCGGAATACTGATTTTGGGCACCACCTTTTTTATGTCACTCAGCGGTATGTGACCCAGTCGAATCAGGGAGACTTCATCCGAGGAGACGTCCAACACCGTGGAGGGGAGAAACACCTTCGACTTCCCCCCGTCTAAGATCATGTCTATCCTTCCGTTGAAAAAGTAGAACACCCGATTGGACGCCACGCAGCTCTTTTTCCCGGAGATATTGGCGCTGGTGGCGGTTATGGGCACGCCCGCCTCCTCCAAAAGTCGAGTCACCAGCCTGCTGGGAGACACCCGGATGCCCAGTTTGTCGCCCTTAGCCAGCACCATCGATAGCTTGGGGTTAGAGCTATGGAAAACCAAAGTCAAGGGTCCCGGCCAGAACTTTTCCATCAGCCTTTGAGCATCCGGACTCACGAAATCCACCACTTTTTCGGCGTCCTCCGCACACTTCAGGAACACCGAAAGGGGTTTGCATCTCTCCCTTCTCTTGATCCGGTATATCTTGGCCACCATTTCTTCGTTATATGCATCCGCGCCCAGGGCATATACCGTTTCGGTGGGAAACGAGACTATGCCCCCGCTTTTTAGGATTCTGGCCGCCTCACCGGCTGCGTTTCCTTCCGGATTATCCTGTTCCACCGTCAAGATCTTGGTTTTGATTAACAAAGCACGTCCCTGTATTTTGTTAGGTGATCAATCCTCCGGTCCAACCTCCACCACCCAGCTCTCCTTGTATCCCAGTCCCTTTATCTTCTGCAGTAGCCGCTCCGCTTCCTCTTTCGTCCGGCAGTCCCCTGCTCTCACCCAGTAATAGGGGGTTTTGTAGTCCATATAGGTCTTTTCCGAGACCATGTTGCCCACGGTCTCGGCCACTTGCGAAGCTTCGTCCGGGTATTTGGTGGCGAAGAACTGTACCCGGTAAACTCTCTGCGCAACGGCAGAGTCTGGTGTTTGCGCTTGCGCGGGCTGCAGGTGATTTTGTTCGCTCCAGGTTCGGGCGTTTCCTGCTTGCTCGGCGGGGGTGGTTTGGGTCACGATGACCTGATCCTGCGGATAGCCTAAGGGATCTATTCCCTCCTCCCCTTTGGTGCGTGGGTCCTCATGCGGTGCGCGCCAAGGCAGGTGGGCGCAGCTGCAAGCCCAAAGAAGGCAAAAGGCCGCAAGCCAGATCCTTCTCATAAGTATTTCTCCAGCGACTTATCCTTGGCGAATTCAGAAAGCAGTTCCTTCACGTCCTGAACCTTGGTCTTATGGGCCACGAAGACGATGTCGTCGGTCTTCACGATCACCAGGTCGGAGACTCCCAGCGTGGCTATGATGCCGTCCGAATCGTTGACGATGGTGGTTTCGTAAGTGCCCACGGCGCGGACCGACCCGATCATCACGTTGTGGTCCCGGTCCTTTTCCTTGATCCGATCCAGCGCCAGCCAGGAGCCGATGTCGTCCCACACCAGATCCGCCTTGATCACCAGGGCGTTTTCCGCCTTTTCCAGCACGGCGAAATCTATGGAGATGTTCTCCACTCGCTGGTAGAGCTCCTCTCTGGCGGCATCTTCGTTCTTGGTGCCTAAGTGTTTGGAATAGTTCTCCAACTCGGAGTACATCTGGGGCATGTGTTTCTCCAGCGCTTTCAATATGGTGGAGACGGTCCAGATGAACATGCCGGAGTTCCACAGGTGCTTTCTGTCGTAGTAGTATTCCTGCGCCTTGAGCCGGTTGGGCTTCTCCTTGAACTCCTTGATGTTGTAGACGGTGATCCCGTCGAAGGTGTTGTAAGGCTCGGCCAGCTCGATGTAGCCGTAGGCCGACTCGGCCCGGCTGGGCGTGATGCCTATGGTGATCAGATACTCCCCCTCCTGGGCCAGTTCGGTTCCAACTTCAAGGATGGTCAGCAGCTTGTCGGTGGGCTTGATGATGTGGTCGGAGGACAGAACCACCATGGTGGCGTCCGGATCCAGCTTGCGAAGATGAACCGCGGTCAGCCCGATAGCCGCGCAGGTATTCTTCGCAGACGGCTCCACGATGAGGTTCTCTTGGTCGAGGTAATCCACGTGCTTAAGGATGGCCTTCTTTATGTTCTCCCCGGTGACCACCTTGGTTCGGTCCAGCGGAATTAAATCCTTGACCCGGTCTATGGTCTCCTGAAGCATGGTTTTACGGGACGTGATGTGCCGAAGCTGCTTGGGGTGATGGGTTCTGGAAAGAGGCCAGAACCTTTCTCCTCTTCCCCCCGCCAGGATTATTGCGTAATTCAATGCGTCACCCCCGAAAAAGGGTTCAAAATGTATCTAAGTCATGGCCTCAAGGTTAGCGTTTGTCTTGCTGTTCGAAAATTTATCACATGAATCCGCGCTTGTCAACAAAAACTTTCTACAAACACTTTTGTTCCTGTGAGTTGTCCGTGAGACGCAACATGCCGCACCGGGGTGGATATCGTTTCTCTGCGTCGATGCTTCGGCTTCCGGCAGACTCCGGTCGGTTAGCCTGGCTTCGCTATGGGTGGCTCTCCAGTTTACGATTTGACGGGCAGTTCAAAGCCACCCTATGGGGAACTGCCGGTTGGAAATTGACCAACAAACATCTTGAAAACGGGATTGCTGTATTGTATATTGATTCCGACGACGAAACGCTTCAATGCCACAAAGGAGTCATCGTTGGAGAATCTCTGGGCACCCTGGCGAGAGAAATTCATCCTGTGCCAAAAGGAGCCGGGTTGTTTTCTCTGCCGGACGGCCAAGGAGAATCAGGACAGAAAGAACCTGATCCTCTACCGGGGCCGAAGCTGTTTCGTCATCCTCAATCGATATCCTTACAACACCGGCCACCTGATGGTGGCTCCCTATCGTCACCTAGGCCGGTTGGAGAAGTTGAAAGACGAGGAGTTGACCGAGATGTTGAAGATCTCGCAGCTCTGCGTGAAGGTTCTCAAATCCGCCATGAAGCCACAAGGGATCAACCTGGGGATGAACTTAGGCAAGGTGTCGGGGGCGGGGGTGGCGGATCATATCCACTTTCACATCGTACCCCGATGGCAGGGCGACACCAACTTCATGCCCATACTGGCAGGTACCAAGGTGGTTTCGGTGGGGCTTTCCAACACCTATCTCCGTCTCCGAAGGGAATGGAAAAAGCTGGAGAAAACCGCCCGCTGTCCACGGTCGCCGGTCCGCCGCAAAGGGAAGTGACGAATCAGATGAGGATTCCGAAGAAAGAAGAGCTTTTAGAGCTCCAGGCCAAGTACAAGACCGACAGAAAAATCGGCGAGGCCTTGGGGGGAGTGCCGGAGTATCTGGTAGCCTACTGGCGCAGGAAGAAGGGAATCAGCAGATACTCCCTTCCCAAATACTCCAAGGAACAAATAAAAGACCTGTGGGAGAGATACGGCAGCGACGAAAAAGCCGGAGCGGAATTGAGCATCTCCAAATCCGGATTCTACAAGTGGAGAAAGATATACGACTTAATGGAGAAGCCCAAAGCTCTGAAATTCCAGCAGCTGGAGTTTCCCCTGTCTGGCCGGCCGGAGCTCTCCGCTTCGGCGGTCGCGGTGAGAGGGTCGAAGGCGGGACGACAGACCATAGCCCAAAAGCTTCTGGCCCGGAAGGCGGGGAAAGCGGAGGTGCATCCGGGGGAGATAGTCAACGTGGAGCCGGATCTGGCCATGAGCCACGACAATGCCGGGCTGGTGATAAAGCAGTTCCGGCAGATCGGACAGACGAAGGTGTGGAATCCCGACAGAATCGTGATACCGTTGGACCATCGCGTTCCCGCGGAATCGGAGAAGACTGCAACGGCCCACAAATCCATCCGGGAGTTTGTCAAGGAACAGAAGATCACAAACTTCTACGACATCAAAGAGGGAATCTGCCATCAGGTGATCATAGAAAAAGGACACGTCCTGCCGGGACAGTTGGCGGTGGGAACCGATTCCCACACCACCTCCTACGGCTGCCTGGGCGCTCTGTCCACGGGAATAGGCGCCACCGAGATGGCGGCAGTTTGGGCCACGGGAAAGATCTGGCTGAGGGTGCCGGAGTCTCTGAGGATAGTGATTCGGGGTAAGATGCCTAGGGGCGTCTTTGCCAAGGATGTCATTCTGTATATAATCGGGCAGTTGACGGTGGAAGGGGCCAACTACAAGTCGGTGGAATATTACGGCGAGACCGTAACCGGGATGTCCGTCTCCGAGCGGTTCACCCTGTGCAATCTCTCCATGGAGATGGGAGCCAAATTCGCAGTGGTGCCCTACGACAAGGTCAGCCGCAGATACTTATCCGGCGTCACCGGCAGAGACTATGGACCGATACTCTCCGACGCCGATGCCGTCTTCGAGAAAACCTATGAGTTCGACGTAGGAAAACTGGAGCCTCAGATCGCATGTCCCCACAACGTGGACAACGTGAAACCGGTCGGCAAAGTCAGGGGGACCAAAATCGACCAGGTGGTTTTGGGATCGTGCACCAACGGAAGATTGGACGATCTGGAGGTGGCGGCGAGAATCCTGAAGGGGAAGAAGATTCATCCCGATTTGCGAATGCTGGTTCTGCCTGCCACCCGAACCATTTACGGCCAGGCCATGAAAAAAGGATTCCTCAAAGCCTTTCTGGATGCCGGAGCGGTCATCTTGAATCCGGGCTGCGGGCCCTGTCTGGGAGCACATGAGGGCATTCTGGCGGCTGGGGAGAGATGCCTGGCCACCACCAATCGTAACTTCAAGGGAAGGATGG
>CAYMNI010000018.1:0-17947 GCA_964391755.1 uncultured Ignavibacteria bacterium | reverse complement strand
ATGGAAGACATAAGAAGGATGTCCCAATGGCTGGTGAAGGAATTGGGCAGGGACGTGCCCTTGCACTTCACTCGCTTCGGTCCACAATACCTGTTGAAGAATCTTCCTCCCACGCCCATATCCACTTTGGAGCAGGCCAGAGAGATCGCCCAGGAAGAGGGAATGAACTTCGTCTACGTAGGGAACGTGCCCGGTCATCAGGGGGAACACACCTATTGTCCCGGCTGCAAAAAAGCGGTGATAGAGAGAGTGGGCTATCAAATTACCCGGATGAATCTCGAAGGCGGCAAATGCAAATCCTGCGGGACGCTGATTCCGGGAGTCTGGAATTAGGTCCCAAGCGAATGATTCTACCGGTTGGATCGATCCGGATCCGGTTATGGCAGAAAAGGAGTGTGTTTGATTCTTCCGGCGTACCTCGGTTGTCTTCCTTATACTAGATAATAGGAAACACAAGTGAACTTTCAAGAATCCACCGGAGGGGTAAGTTTCCTGTCGGCCGGCATCATCCTGGGGTTCACCTCTATGGCGGCTCAGATAGTCCTTTTCCGGGAGATGATGGTCGCCTTCTACGGGAACGAGCTGATACTGGGGGTCATGCTGTGCGTGTGGCTCTTTTGGGTGGGCGTGGGATCGGCTGTGGGCAACAAGATACTTGTTGGCAGGAAGCACCCGCGCCGGAGACTCTCGTTTTGGTACCTGCTGATTTCCATTGCCATCCTGGCGACGGTGGTTTCGATTAGGTTCTCCAAGCAAATACTGGGAACCGCTCCGGCCGAGGTCGTCGGCTTTTTCCCCATGCTGCTGTTTGCATTGGTGGTTTTATGTCCCCTCTGTCTGATTCTCGGAATCACCTTTGTGCTGAATTCCAAATCCTGGGCATTGGACGAAACTTTAGTCTTTTCGGTCAACCGAGTGTATCTGTGGGAGTCTCTGGGGGCGGCTCTGGCAGGACTTACGGTCACATTCGTCCTGATTCCCAGCCTCTCGAATTTCACCATAGTCTTTCTGTTGATCTTTTTGAACGTCGTATTCTGGGCTTTCCTGGTTACCCATCAACAGAAGCAAGGCGTAAAGGTTGTCGTTTGGATCGTGCTGGCATTGGTAATCGCCGGCTTCTTTTTGTCCAACTTAGGCCTTCGAATCGATGGTTACACGGCGGCTGGGATGTGGAGGAATCTCCCCCTGGTCTTTTCGAAGGACACCAGATACGGAAACGTGGCGGTGACCCTCCAGGATGAACAGATTACCTTCTATGAGAACGGTCTGATGTTGTTTTCCTGTCCGGATGCTTTCTCTGCAGAGGAGGCGGTGCATTTCGCACTTCTGGAGCATCCGCATCCTCGAAGTCTACTTTTGATCGGAGGGGGAATGGGGGGCGCGCTGTCACAATCACTTCAGTACGACTCTCTGAGAATAGAGTACGTGGAGATCGATCCCGAATTGATCGGGATAGGGAGAAAATATCTGCCTGAACCGGAGAGGCGATCGCTGGATGATCCCCGGGTACGCATTCACTTCCTGGACGGGAGGCTTTTCGTCAAGAGCAATCTGAAGGCCGGCCGGGGAGAGCGGTACGACGTGATCATACTGAACCTGCCCGATCCTAGCACGGCACAACTTAACCGTTTGTATACGGTCGAATTTCTCCGGATGGTAAGATCCACGCTTAACCAGGGCGGAGTCTTTTCGTTCAGAGTCAGCTCGGCCGAGAATTACATAAGCCGGGAGCTGAGCCTTTATCTGTCATCCCTCTACCGTACTCTGACATCCGTGTTTGACCAGGTGAAGGTGCTCCCCGGAGCCAACGCGGTTTTTCTGGCTTCCAACAAGAAAGGCGCACTCTTTGAAGATTGGAACACTTTAGTCGCAAGATTGAAAGAGAGAAATCTGACCACGCAATTTGTAAACGAAAATTTCCTGCAGGACCGGCTTTCTCCTCTGCGACTGGCTCTGCTCAAACAGGGCTTGAGCGAAAGGGGGGGCAGGGTAAACTCCGATTTGGAGCCGATCTGCTATTTCTACAACAGCATCCTCTGGAGCAAACAGTTTAACTCTTTGGAGAAACCGTTACTTCTCCGGCTGTCGGGCCTGGACCGCGGGTGGTTGGTGGCGGCGACGTGCCTTCTGTTCGCCTTGATCTTTTCGTTTTGTCTGATGTCGAGGTCAAGATCATCCCATCTGGCTTTAGCGTCGATTTTCGTGGCCGGCTTCACCTCCATTCTGGTGGAGATAATGGTGGTGCTGTCCTTTCAGACGTTTCACGGTTACATCTACTCCATGATCGGATTGATATTCACCCTTTTCATGCTGGGACTTTTCTTAGGCGCTCTGCTGGTACAGAAGATGGCCTCGCTCCGAGGAATCAATTTCACAACGCTGGTCTGGGTGCAGCTGCTTCAGGTGATCTTTCTGCTGCTTATTATTTTTGTGATCACGTTTCTGGCGCGCACCTTTGCGCCTGATACAGTCGTAGTTGGGATTTTGCTTTTGATAATCTCGGTATCCGGTCTGCTGGGGGGAATGCTTTTCGCTTTGGCCAATCACCTCTTCATAAGCAGAAGATCCGTTGCGAGGAGCGGAACCGGCTATGCCTTTGATCTGTTCGGATCTGCTCTCAGTTCCCTTCTGGCCTCTGCCGTTCTCATTCCTCTTTTGGGGATTCCGAATACACTGGCGGCTATGGTGCTGGTAAACCTAGTTTGTTTGTTTACCCTTCTTGCGGGGCTGAGGATTTCATAGACACAGTCCTATCACTTTTGTGAGAAAACTTCGTATGTCTCTGAAACATCCGAGACGGCAGGATTGTACATAGTGTTGGAAGCGCAAAGAAGGTGGCGGGTGAGTGTCTGTTGAAAGAAGAATGACGACAAAGGAATTCAGGACAAACTGGGGGGGCGGACGACGGGATAAGGCACTGCAATTATTATGCAGCAAGTATGAAACCTTTTGCATTCATCCCCTTGTAGTTCCGCAAAGAGTTTCGCATCTGTAGTGGATGAGAGATTGCTGACTTTTTTCTGGACTCACACTTCATTGCACCTCAACGGCTTGACCGGTTGGGTCTGGTTTTCTTCATTACCTTAAGCGGACGCTTTTGTGGTCTACTATTTGCTCAACTTGGATTGGGAAGGCGGACTGATTTGGAATGCCGACCACCGATTCGAAAGAGAGAGTTTTCGGATTGACAAAATCCGAATTTATGTTAGATTGGGTTCGGAAAAAGGGCTGAAATCAGGAGGATATCAATGAGAGAGCAAAGAAAATTCGGGCTGGCTATTCTGGCATTGGCTCTGATCTCCACGGCCATAATCTGGGCGGTGGGCTTGGGCGAGGCGACGGAAGAGCCGCAGGTGATGAGGGAGCTGGACAGGGAGACGCTTTACAGCTACATAAAGCTTCTGGACAAGGTGGCGTTTGACATAAATCAGAGGTACGTCGATTCGGTCGACGTCAAGGAGATGATCTACTCCGGAATAAGGGGAATGGTAGAAACCTTGGATCCGTTCTCCGCCCTGCAAGACATAGAAGCCCATGATCGACTGATGGAGATGACCGAGGGCAAATACGAAGGGTTGGGAATGACCATCTCCAAAAGAGACAATGCCATCACAGTCATTTCCCCCATAGAGGGAACTCCGGCATACAGAATGGGACTGCGGGCCGGGGATCAGATAGTGAAAATCGACGGCAAGCCCACGCAGGGGATGAGCACCGAGGATGCCTCCAAGATGATGAGAGGCAAAGCCGGCACCTCCGTGATGTTGACCATAAAAAGGGAGGGCGTGTCGGAGCCGATGGAGTATGAGGTCGAACGGGCGGTGATAGAGCTTACCAGCGTTCCCTACTATGGCATGACGGACGGAGGAATAGGTTACGTGAGGCTGTCCAAGTTCTCCAAGGATTCGGGAAAAGAACTCAAAGACGCCATAGAGGAGCTCAAGAAACAGGGTATGAAGGCCATGATCCTGGATTTGAGGAGCAACGGCGGGGGACTTTTAGACCAGGCGGTGGAGACCTCCAATCTCTTCATCGACAAAGGAAAGCTGATCGTTTATACTGAGGGTAGAACCCAGTTCAGAAGCGACAAGAACGCCACGGCTGAACCGGTTTTCTCTGCTTCTGATGGCCCGCTGGCGGTGCTGGTGGATGAGGGGACCGCATCTGCTTCGGAGATCGTCTCGGGAGCCATCCAGGATTGGGACAGAGGAGTGATCATCGGAAACACCACCTTCGGCAAAGGATTGGTCCAGCAGATCATACCGGAGCGGAACGAAACCTACCTGAAATTGACGGTGGCCAAGTACTACATCCCCAGCGGCAGGTGCATACAGAAACCGGAGAGAGCGGTGAGACAAAGCGCCGTTCAGGAGGAGGAGACAGAAGAGCCGGACAGCATCGTGCAGGTGGAGAAGGAGGTCTTTTACACCAAAGGCGGACGAAAAGTATACGGCGGCGGGGGGATAGCGCCGGACATCGAGATAACGCCCCGGAATATGGAGCCCATCGAGATGAACCTGTTGCGGCAATCCATGTTTTTCAACTTTGCAGTGTCCTATTTGGCCAAGCACCCGGATGTCTCAAAGGAATTCGAGGTGAGCGATCAGGTATTGGAGGAGTTCCTAGAATTCTTGAAAGAGAAGGACTTCACCTACAAATCGTCTCTGGAGTTGGAGCTGGAACCTCTGAAGCAGAAGATAGATAAGGCGGACCAGCCGGAGATGTTCTCCGTAGCATTGGAACAATTGAAGGACGCGATTAAGAAGGACAAAGAGGATGACTTCGATAAGAGCCTGGATGAGATCAGAAGGTCGTTGAAAAGCGCGGTTTTAAGCAACAAATACGGAGAGAGGGCTTACTACGAAGAGATTCTTCTGAAGGACGATCCCTACGTGACCAAAGCATATCAGATATTGACCAATGAGAGCGAGTATATGGGAATGCTGAGGGAAAAGGAGGGCTGATGGCTCTCAGCGTCAAGCCGTGAAGATCAAACAAGCCCCCCCAGGGGCTTGTTTTTTATGTCATGTGCAGAAGCAGAGACTTTGTCGGAAGTATGTCTCCTCCAGGAAACTCAGTCGGGAGAATTGGAACAAATCAAGAAGATGCCGCAGTTCAACCAATCGAGGCTGAGATCTTAAAAAGAGAGCTGCTGAATAGCCAACGGTTAACTCCTTTTTCGCGGCAATGACTAATGTGGCAAAGGAAAGAAGAACTCCCGCGACAGAAGCCGTCCACCTAGACCTTGATTGCCATCACCGCACCGATAGAGTTGCTCTTTCCCCCCGCTTACATGTTTTTTGTATGCCCGCGGTTACGCTTTGTTCATACGAATGTGCTGCAAATGGGTTGACAGACCGGACAAAATTGCTAAATTGAATTTTCTTGAGAGTTGATAACAGACTTGCGTCAGTCAATGGGTGCAGTCAGGGGTGAAAATAGAGCTTGAAACAAGACGGATCTTTTGCTATACTATCGGCAGGTCAGCACGGGTTGATCTATGCTGCCGGGTGTGGATCCAAGAGAGCTAGGGAAGGAATCCTCGAGACTATCCGGAATGGATGGAATAATCGGTAGCCAAACTGTAGCTGGGAAAGGTTCCCGGATTTCTGTTAAGTGCTTTTCCCCATGCCGAGGAAACACAGGATATGCCGCGTAACACCAACAGAGAAGAAAGCCGGCAAGAGGCCGATAGGTCCCTGCCAACCGGGTTGATCTATCATCCGGACTATTTGAAGCACGACTCAGGAGAGAACCATCCTGAAAGCGCAAAGAGGCTGTACTCTTTGATGGGTCACTTGGAGAAAAAAACACTTTGGTCCAAGCTGAAAAACGTTCCACCCTATGGTGCTCCGGTGGAGTGGCTGGAGAAGGTACATGATCCGGGTTACATCAAGATGGTGGAGAACGTATGCGAAAACGGGGGGGGGATGTTGGATCCCGACACCCGGGTAGGAAGGGAGTCCTACCGGGTCGCCCTATTGGCTGCGGGCGGGGTCATGGCTGCGGTGGACGGGGTAATGAGCCGGAAGATCCACAACGCCTTCTGCGCGGTGAGACCTCCCGGACATCATGCGGAAAAAGACAAAGCCATGGGTTTCTGCATTTTCAACAACGTTGCCATAGGAGCCAGATACGTACAGAACAAATACGGACTGAAAAAGGTTCTGATCGTAGACTGGGATGTTCACCACGGCAATGGGACTCAAAACATATTTCTGGCCGATCCTTCCGTATACTACTTCAGCATTCATCAGTTTCCTCACTACCCGGGCAGCGGCAGCGAGGTCGAGGTGGGCGAGAGCCAGGGAGAGGGATATACCTTTAACATGCCCATGTGCGCCGGAAGCGGAGACTTGGAATATATCGAGGCATTTGAAAACATATTCTATCCCTTAGCGTCGAAATTCTCCCCTGATTTCATCTTCATATCCGCCGGCTTTGACGCTCACGAGCAGGATCCTCTGGCTACTATTAACCTGTCGGAGAAAGGATACGGGCGGATGACCGAGGTCATCACCAAGCTCGCCTCCGAACACAGCCAGGGCCGGTTGGTATCGGTTTTGGAGGGCGGATACAACATCAGATCTCTCTGCGTATCGGTGGAAAGGCACATTCTGGCGCTGATGAACGGCAGATAGGAAAACCCATTCCATGCGTGCCGCGCATCACAGATCGCTGTTGATCCTTGCTGTTTTGGTTCTTCTCTCATCCCGTAGTCCGGCTGCGGAGAGAGGGGCCGGTACCCCAAAAATAGCCAGCTATCGAATAGATGTGGTGCTGGATGTCGAGACGAAGAGGTTGTCTGGAAAAGAAAATCTGACATTCTTCAACTTCACCCGACATAGCGTCGACACACTGTTTCTCCATCTTTATCCCAATGCCTTCAGCAGTGACAGCACTTTGCTGATGAGGGAAAGTCCGTTTTTTGATCGAATCAAAGGAAAAGAGGAATATCGGGGCTTGATGGAGATAAAGACGATCAGAACCTCCTCAGGATTGGATCTGACCGACAGGAAGATCGTCCATGAGACTATAATGAAGATCCCTCTTGAGGTTCCCCTACCGGCAGGACAGCGCATCGAGCTGGAGATGGAGTTCACCGTGAAGCTTCCCCAAACGCTTGTCCGCATGGGATACTCGGGTCGCGACTTCATGATCGCACAATGGTTTCCCAAAATGGCCGTACTGGAAAAAGAGGGTAGCTGGAACGCGCATCAGTATCACTTCAACAGTGAGTTTTTTTCGGACTTCGGAGACTACCGGGTTTCGATCACCCTGCCGGCAGAATATGTGGTGGGCGCTACCGGCCGTCTGGAAGAAGAAAGGGAGAATCCCGACTCCACCAAGACTTTGGTCTTTAGGGCGGAGGGGGTTCACGACTTCGCTTGGGCTGCAAGCCCGGACTATCGAATCGCCAGGAGAATGGTGGACGGGACGGAGGTGGCTTACTACCACAAATCCGATCACCAAGAGGGAGCGGGGCAGATACTGGATTACGCCGAGTTCGCCTTGAAGTACTATGGCTCCCTGTTCGGCGACTATCCCTATCCCAGTTTCACCGTGGTGGACGCCAAAATCGGCCGGGGTGGGGGAGCTATGGAATATCCCACCCTGATAACCATATCCCCCTCGAGGTTCCCCTCTCAGAGTTTTCATCTGGATGCTTTGATCATTTTCCACGAGACCGCACACCAGTGGTGGTACGGCATGATAGCCAGCAACGAGTCGGAGGAGGCGTGGCTGGATGAGGGCTTCGCCCAGTACTCCCAAAAGAGGGCACTGGAAGAGAGATTCGGCCCGCAGGGTAATATAGTGGACCTTTGGTGGATCAGACTGAGCGACATTCATCTCACCAGGTTGGGATATCTTTTGGACCCGCAGACCGATCCGGTCGTCACCAGGTCGTGGGAGTTCCGGGATTATCTGGCTTACCGCTCGTCCGTCTATTTTAAAGCTTCTCTGATTTTGGAGACTTTGATGAACTACTTGGGCGCCGAGAGGATGAACCGGTTGTTGAGAGAATACTTCAATCGATATAGGTTCAAGCATCCCAGTACGGAAGATTTCATCGAGGTGGTGAACGGGTTCGCCGGCGGGGATACCGGGGAATGGTTAGAAGAGTTACTGTATGGAACAGGCGTTTGCGATTATGAGGTGAAAAGTATAGAAAGCATTCCGGCGGGAAAGGGAAAGGAAGAATCAAAAAGATATGCTACCCGAGTCGAGTTGGGGCGATTAGGACAGGTAATCTTGCCGGTGGAGGTGGAGATAGAGTTGGTGGATGGAAAGAGGATCAGACAATGGTGGGATGGAAAACAGAGGTGGCACAGAATCGAAATCGAGACCGAATCCAAGATCAAATCGGCCACCATCGATCCGGAGAATAGAATCGCCCTCGAGATAAACGTAAACAACAACAGCCTGACTCTTGAGTCGTCCGACGCTGTGATGATGAGGCTGGCCGGTGAATGTCTCTTCTGGCTGGAGAATTGGATGCATTGGATGACCTGCTTCTAAGAGAAATCAATCGACAGGGCAGTCCTCCGTACGGAGGACATATCGGTTCCTCAGAAACGATTTGACCGGGGCTGCCATGATGGTGTTGAGTTCTTTTCTATCCGGGCTGCGCACTGTTTGGTCCAACAGATTCCTGGTGGGGATGATGTTCTCCTACCAGCTCATCTCCTCCATGCTTCTGCTTTTTCCCCTGTATCTCATGTTGTCATCCAGCTTCGGCCGAAATGTCAATGCCACGCGCCTTCTGTCTGGGATCGATTTTTCGCTTATCATTGACTTCGTCTATCACTGGAGAGGTGCTCTGTCGGTGTACCTGGTGAATTTCGTAATGGTGTGTTGCGTTTTAGTGCTGGCATTCATCTTCCTATCCGGTGGCTTCTGGGCAGTGCTGCGGGACGAACTCGCCAAACGGGCTTCCAATTCAAGGATGGAGAGATTCTTTGGCTATTGCGGGAAGTACTTCTGGGGAATGTTGAAGATATCCCTGTTTTCTGTGATTATCTATTTTCTGGCCGTCCTGGTCTTCTTGGTGCTCAACTCCGTTCTCACGGCTGCAGTCGGAAGGGTGAGCCTTTGGCATCTTTCCTCGTGGCATGTGGTGATCCTGATCGACATCGCGATATTCTTGTTTTTCCTGGCAAACATGACCGGTGATTACCTCAGGATATTGCTGGTGGAGAGTCAGGGCGACCGTTTCTTCGGCGTTATGGGGAAGGCTTTCAAATTCCTGTTGACAAACTTCTGGCGAGCTTTAAGTTTGTATTACCTGTTGAGTTTGATATTGGCAGGATTGATTCTGGTTTACCTTGGGCTGGACCGGGTTATGGACAGAATGCCGGATATAGGCTTTTTCGTCTTCGTGAGTTTTATCATTCAGCAGACGCTGGTTTTGTTTCGCTCTTTCGGCAGACTGGTCTTTTACTCTTCCCAGTTGGCTTTTTACCAAGAGAGAACCAAGTCCGTCTCTGCTGCCGCCTGAGTTCAGCTTTCAAAGGGGGAGAGTACTGGAAATACCGAATCACGCTAATCTCAACCTTAGAAAGGAGCAAGAACGTGACAAAAGAAAGCAAGGTCACCGTCAAATGGTTGGGGCATAGTTCTTTTCTGATCTCGGAGGATGACGGTCTCAAGATAGTGACGGACCCCTTTGATGACACCGTGGGGTATCCTTTGCCGGATGAGAGCGCCGACATATGCATGGTATCGCATGATCATTTCGATCACAACTGCGTCTCGGTGATCAAAGGAGGACCGGAGGTGGTGAGGGGGACCGGAGAAAAGAAGGCCAAGGGAATCAAGTTCAAAGGAGTGGCTTCTTTCCACGATGAGAAGGGCGGGAGCGAGCGAGGCGAAAACACCATGTGGACTTTCGAACTGGGGGGAATCAAGTTCGCACACTTGGGGGATCTGGGCGTGGATCTGGATGATTCCCAAACACGACAGATAAAAGCTGTGGACGTGCTTTTTGTTCCCACCGGCGGCTTTTACACCATAGATGCCGCTACCGCCACCAAGGTAGTAGAACGCTTGAAGCCCAAAGTGGTAATACCCATGCATTACAAGACTGCGTTTTTAGGAGACAGCTTTCCTCTCTCCGGTGTGGTTGATTTCCTAAAGGGCAAAGAGCAGGTTGTTAGGGCGGAGGGGAACTCCGTCAGCTTCGCCAAGGAAAGCCTGCCTACTACGACCACCGTTTATGTCCTGAAGTACAAGAAGTAGTCAGGAGGCGCCTGGTAGGGGAGAGGTCGGATTCGGTTAATCTCTGCTAATATCAGAAGGATCAATTAGGGATATCCACTGGATCGGCTGATCCCTCAGTTGTGCTTGATCCCTTGTTGGATACGTAATCTAAAAATCATTGAGGATTTCTTATGCCCCTGAAACTGGACGAGATGAATTGGATGGAATTCGGAGAGATGGTGCCCAAGAAAATCAAGACGGTTCTCTTTCCCGTGGGGACAATCGAAGCTCATGGTGTGGCCAGTCTGGGCACGGACGTTTCCATTCCGCAGTTTATCTGCGAAAAACTGGCCGACGACTTGAAAGCCATCGTGGCCCCACCGGTGTACTATGGTATAACCAGAAGCCTGCTCGCATATCCCGGTTCCCTCACGGTGAGCTCCGCGGCTTTTGAGAATTACGTCACCGAGATAATGTTGTCCTTAGCAGACAAGGACTTCTCCCGAATCGTGGTGATGAACGGACATGGCGGTCATTTCGCCGAGCTGAAAAATGCTGCTACTAAGGTACATCGTCAGACGGGAGCAAACGTGGCGGTCATCCACTGGTGGATTCTATGCGAACAGTTGACCAAAAAGTTCTTCGGGGAGGCCGGAGGACACGCGGGCTTGGATGAGAATGCGGCCATGTTGGCCGTAAATCCTAAGTTGGTTAAGAGGGCCAGATACAAGAAGAACATGGCGTTTAGCATCAAGGAAGGATTGTACTGTCTACCTGCCCCGGGTTCGATACTCATCTATAAGGAAGGGGAGGGATATCCTCAATTCGATCAGAAGAAAGCGGATCTGTATATGAAGAGGGTGGTCGAAAAGATCAAGGGTGAACTTCTCGAAGCGTTTAAAGGCTGGGAAAGGCTTAGGTTGTAGCGACAACTTTCGGCGCGGAGCCACCATGTCCGCTCCCTATCCCAAGGAGATAATCGATGAACGTATTTGAGGCCATAAAGAAGCGAAGAAGCATCAGAGCCTTTCAGGACAAGCCCATAGAGGAAGATAAGCTGCTGCGCGTTCTGGAAGCAGGAAGACTTGCCCCCTCGGCCAAGAACAGGCAAGAATGGAGATATGTCCTGGTGAAAGACAGGGAACTGCGCAAAAAACTTGCCGCAGCATGCAACAACCAGTACTTCATCGCCGAGGCGCCGGTGGTGATCGTTGGCTGCGCCATCGCCACGGACTACGTGCTCACTTGCGGGCAGCCGGCCTACGCCATAGACGTAGCCATTTCCATGGATCACATGAGCCTCCAGGCTGTGGAGGAGAGTTTGGGAACCTGCTGGATTGGAGCCTTCAAAGAGGATGAGGTAAAGAGACTTTTGGACGTCCCGCCCGAGATGAGGGTAGTCGAGGTCATGCCTCTGGGTTATCCCAAGTTTCAGCCCGAGGCTAAGCCCAGGATGAAGATACAGGAAATGGTGTTTTACGATAGGTACCGCTAATAAGCTGCACAAAAAACCCCCATGGCGGAACAATGTTTGTGCACCTACGGGGTCGACTGCTTTAACTTAAACGTCAGCCAAGCAGATCATTCCCTTGAATTGTAACTACTTGTCTCTATGATGGGTGGTTGTATTTTCATTGGCATAATCATTGCTAACTTCATGTTTGATTAGGACGGAGAGTTGGTGATAGGGTAGTACAGACTCTGTTCCACATAATGGGCGGTGGTTTGATCATGACGCATCAGGATAGGCACTCCACTCTTTTTGATTGACTACTAAAATGGAATTGCTTAGATTTGACAAAATTAGAGAGTTCTAAAGTCATCGGAAAGAGGAGGGAAAGATGACACGCAGAGTTGGAGTGACGGTTTTTCTGGTAGTTTTCGTCCTTGCTTCTGCAGCCTACTCCCAGCAGAGTCAGTCCGACGCCAAGGCCATGCCGGCGGAAGGATTCCAGCCCACCAGGCTGGTGGACTGTCCCACCGCAGGGCTTTTGCCGAGAGCGAGTTTTGACTTCGACATAAGAATCTATCCCAACGGAGGGGTTATTTTCGGACTGGACATAGGATTGATGAGGAGGTTCATGGTGGGTATGTCCTTTGGAGGAGAGAATGTGATCGGGGATGGAGATCCGGACTGGAATCCCGACATAGAGTTCGCCGCCAAGTATCGACTGATAAACGAAAGTTGGTCTTTTCCCGCCCTGGCCATCGGGTTTGATTCTCAAGGTTCCGGAGCCTTCAACGACAGCTTGGACAGGTATGTTTACAAGTCGAAAGGCTTCTACGCGGTTCTCAGCAAGGGATACGCCATGGGCGACATCCCCCTGGGGCTCCACGCCGGGGCAAACTACAGCCTGGAGAATGACGACGAGGATAAGGACATCGCCGTCTTCTTCGGAGCCGACATGCGCTTCGGCGAGAATCTGGGCGTCGTGGGGGAGTATGATCTGGGAACAAACGACGACAACGCCCAGGAGCTCTTCGGACAGGGGTATGGCTACCTGAATGTGGGAGTCCAGTGGATTTTCTCGGAGACGCTTTTTCTGCAGTTTCACTTAAAGAACCTGCTGCTCAACCGGGAGGATGTGAGCACCTGGGGAAGGGAGTTCAGGATCGTCTATTTCGAGTCGTTCTGACCTGGATGATATTATGGCTAAAAGTAAAGCCTGAGATGTGGGCAATATTGTAACAAAGGTGGTTTTTCGGGTATAGCAGGCGGTGGGTGTTGCCGAAACTCGATTAGGCAACGTAAATATAGAAGAAAGTGGGCTGTTGATACGAATAAAACCGCCAATGAGGTGACGAGGAAAGATGAGAAAGAGAATCGTTGTTTTGAGCATGGTTCTGACCATCATGTCGGTGTGGGCCGTCGGCTGCTACACCGTGCTGAACCATCCCTTAGTCGAGGGAGAAGAGGGTGAGACAGTCGAGCACACCGGGACCTACTACAGGGATCATTGCACCGACTGCCACGGTGACTATCACAACTACCCTTATGGATTCTACTACGGCTACTATCCCGATTACTACTGGAGCAGTCCTCAATGGGGGCATTATTATGCCCGTCCCTGGTGGTGGGACCGGTTTTGGTGGGATGACGACAACTACGGCTATGATGATGCCGGGCAGGAGGCGGTGAGTTCCGAGAAAGCGGAACGGAGGAGAGGAATGGTGCCTCCTTATGTTGCACCGGAGGCTACTGCCGCGAATACCCCCTTTGTCTTGCCCACCAGCACTAATCAGCAGTCCGACCAGAGTGGGCAGACGGAGAAACCCACGGCCACAAAGATAGATACACAGCAGAAGGAGAAGGAAAAGGAGACGGAAAAGAAAGAAAAGGCTGAGAGACGCAGGAAATAACGCAGAAATTTTGCTGCAAAGAACGAAGCATGTTAAGAGGGTCAATTTTATGATAAAGCGGTTTCCGACATTAGCGGTCGTCATTTTGGTTATGGCTTTTTTGTTCCCGGCGAGCGTCTTCTCTCAGGAGGAGATTGCTGTGTACGAGCCGACCGCGGGCAATTTCTTCGTGGTGGGTGCCAGGGCGCTGGGAATGGGGGGGGCGTATATAGCTGTGGCCAGCGATGCTACCGCGCTGATTTACAACCCGGCCGGGCTGGCCCGGGTCACCAGAATGGAGTTTGCCAGCGGGTTGACGCATCAAAGGATGGACAATACCACCAGGTGGCGGTCCGTTGGCCAGCAATATGATGCACCTCTTCAGAACAACACCCGTTTCAGTTCGGTTAATGTTGTCTTGCCGGTGCCTACTTACCGTGGCAGCTTGGTGCTTGCGCTGGGGGTGAACCGGGTGCACAGCTTCGACAGAATAATGGATTATCGATATGCTCAAGAGAGCGACGGCAGCGTCGAGACCGGAACGGAATCCGAATCCGGCGGACTATACCTGTGGTCCCTGGGAGGTGCGGTGGACGTATCACCCAACGTCTCAGTCGGGGGGGCACTGAATTTGTGGAGCGGAAAAAGCACCTATACCTGGCTCTACAAGAATATACCCTATGAGGGAGCGGAACCCGACATCAGGTATGACGATGCCATAACGGGTCGCTATTCTGGATTCAACGCGAAATTCGGAGTGAGAATCCAGCCTAACAAGTACCTGGTGTTCGGTGGCACCATCGACTCCCCTGTAACCTTGACGGTCAAAGAGGATATCGAGCAATACACCTATCCGTCAATAGGGGACCCTTACGAATACTTCAGCGACGAATACAAAGTATCCTTGCCTTTCGGCCTGGGTGCGGGTGCCGCCTTCTATGTCGATCAGCTTACTTTGGCCGGTGACGTCAACTACACTGACTGGACGCAGATGGAGTACAAACAGCGCACCGATATGGGAGACTACAACCGTCGCATCAAACGCACTTACACCGACGCAGTCAGATTCCATCTGGGAGCCGAGTATCTGATTCCCAGCGCCGGCCTCAGTCTAAGGACCGGCTTCTATAGAGATCCCCTTCCCTTCAGATCCGACTTGGTGGAAAAGGATCGCAGCTTCTTCACCGCCGGAATTGGCCTTCTCATAGATCAAGTCATGACCTTGGATGTGGCTTGGGCGCACGGCTCCTGGGAGCTGCGTGACTTCACCGAGGGGCTGAGCGAGAAGTACACCACCGACCGGCTCTTCGTTTCAGTAGCCTACCATTTATAGGCGGTTGATAAACCGTTCTTTAATCATTTCATCCAACGTTGCTTTCTAGCGACACTCGTGTTCGCAGTGCGCGAGTCTTCGTAATCGTCCTGCAAGGCCGGTTGGCTCGCCGAATTTCTTTTCAGACGGCCGCCTTCGGACCACGCTCAACCCCCGAAGCTTCAATGTTTTCCGTTTATCGAACCGTAGAAAGAGTGAGACCAGCCGGGACTGTTGTGCGAGATACCAACCTATATGAAGCCGGGGAACTTTTCCGGGCTTGAATTGTATATGTCTGGTGAAGAGGAGAATGAGAGTGGCGACTCCAGAGCGTACGCCGGAAGGACAACCACCGATATCCGATCCATCGGTTCTGACCGACAGGGAAGTGGTACAAATGGTCAAAGCCGATAACACCCGCGCCTTCTCGGTGCTGGTGGATCGGTACAAGGTGAAGTTGTTCAATCTCATCTACCGGATGTTGCAGAACAGGGAAGAGGCTGAGGACATTCTGCAGGAGACATTCCTGCGGGCGTTCAGAGAGCGAGAAAGCTATAACCCGACTTACGCCTTTTCGACCTGGATATACACCATTGCACTGAACCTGTGTCGGAATGAGCTGAAACGCAAAAGAAGGTTCAAGTTCTTCGGCATAGATCTGATAAAAGACGATAGAAGATACGCCGTTGAGACGGAGGTGAAAGCGAATGGCCTGAGCTTGACCCTGGAGAAGGCCATCGCTGCTTTGCCCATCAAATATCGAACCGTGTTTCTGTTGAGGGAGGTCAATCAGCTGTCGTATGAGGAGATGTCCGAATCGTTGGGCGTACCCTTAGGTACCATAAAATCAAGGGTCAACCGCGCCCGGCTGATGTTGAGGGATAAATTGAAGCCGCAATTCGGGGAGGAATATGAACTGTCGAAAAGTTCGCCGAAACCTATTTGGATATTTTAAAAGCGAGCTGCCTGCAGAGGAGAGGGAACAGATCAAGGCTCACCTCCAGGTCTGTTCCGACTGTGCCAAGGAGGCGGAGCAAATCGAGGCCATGTGCCTTATGCTGAGCGATAATCTGGAGACTTTGGCTCCTTCGCCCGACTTCAACGATAGGCTGCTGGAGAAGGTCAACGCCTCTCCGTCTGAGGCTGCTGCCAGGAATAGAAGAAGCTGGTGGGCCGAGTTGCTGCACGAGATATTCCCCTCGGTCAGACTCAGATGGGCGCTGGCCGGCGCCGTAGGCGTGTTGGTGGTTGCGTTTGCTTTCATGTTCACTCAAAAACAGACGCCTGTACGCCCGGATTACACCTCCCGGTCTGAGGGAGAAACCGAGAACCAGGTGGCCGCAAGATCCGGAGATGCCTCCGATTCCGCCTATGCGGAGCTTATGCGCCGCCTGGCCGATAGCTCTTCGGTGAGCCAGAGGGCCTTCGTGATCGACAACTTCAGCTTCCCTTCGGCCTGGGGAGAGGGTGGAGACATTTCGCAGGAGGATTTGTACAAGAGGTTCGTCATCGAAAGAATGTCGCCTCCAACCAGGCAGCCCGGTGTGCAGAATCATTACGTGCTGCCGGTGGTGTCTACTCAAAAGGTATCCGGCAGGGCGGACTATTGATGGAGGGTCATCTAAGGACAGATTGTTAAAGGGCTTGTAACAGACGTAAAGAACTTGATCAGGAGGCAAGGAAGATGAGGTCTTGGGCTGCGATTTCATCATGGTTGGTTGGGTGTCTTCTGTTGTTTATCCTTACCGGAGAGGCTCGCGCTCAGAGCAAAGTGCTGGCGTCTTTGGAGCAGGACATAACCGGCCTGGTGGAATCGGTCAAACCGTCGCTGGTAACCATCGAAACCGGCAGCCGGATCGGCCGCGACGCGAACCAAAAGGGGATGCCGTCCACTTTTGTGGGATCCGGGATCATCTATTCTCAGGACGGGTACATTCTCACCTCTGCCAGCGTGGTGTCCGGGATGAGGAGCTTCAAAATCACCCTGCCCGACAACAGGGCGTTGGAGGGCAAGCTGGTGGGCACCGACGAGGAGTCGAACCTGGCCGTCCTTAAGGTGGAGGCAACCGGCCTTACACGGGCCAAGCTGGGCAACTCCGACAACATCAAAGTCGGCTCCTGGCTTACCGTCGTCGGAAATTCTTACGGGTTGCCGAATGCAGTGGCATTGGGGTTGGTCAACGGGCTGCGGGAAGACGGATTCATTCAGATGAGCGCCAACGTCAGCCCCGGAAACAGCGGCGGACCCGTCCTGGACACCTACGGGCGGGTGATCGGTCTGGTAGCCGCCAAGCTCTCCGAGCCTTCCTATATAAGCGCCGTGCAGGTGTACGACGACAAGATGGCGACCATAACCATTCCTGCGAGGCAGATAGAGATTCCCTCGTCCGGAGTCAGCCTGGCGCTGCCCATCAACAGGGTGAAGACGGTTGCGGACGAGATAATACAGCACGGCACGGTAAGGCGCGGCTATCTGGGAATCTACCCCCAGAATTTGACCGTCAAGTCGATCAAAGGAGACGATCTTTCGACCGGGATTCTGGTGGCTCAGGTGGTGAAAGGAAGCCCTGCCGATCAGGCAGGTCTGAAAGACGGCGACATCATCCTCGAATTCGCCGACTCGGAAGTGACCGACGAGAACCAGATACGCAAGCTGATCAAGAGCAGAAGGGCGGACGAAGCCGTGGGACTGAAGATAGTGAGGGACAACCAGACCAGGGAATTGACCGTGACGCTGGGAGCGGCGAAGCCGACCTATGGCTACATCTGGGACATACCGGAGCCGGAGTTTCCACAGCAGGATATGGATGAGCTCTACCATTATATGCAGCAGGCCAAGGACAAGACGGCAACCAGCCGGGAGGATATCGACGGGCTGCGCAGCCAGATGAAGACCCTGTCGGATGAGATCAAAAGACTGAACCAGGAGTTGGAAAAGCTGAAGACGGAGAAGACCAAAGAGTAGAGACAAGCTTTTTTAATCGACATGTTCTTTCCTTTCCCCGTGGGCGCTGCTACGCCCCGTTTTCCTAAATTTTGCCCGGAATATTTTCTTGACAAGAACCAACAAACTCGTATATTAGCCGTCCGATAGAA
>CAYMNI010000017.1:0-18234 GCA_964391755.1 uncultured Ignavibacteria bacterium | reverse complement strand
CATCGTACCGGCAGGGAATGCCGCACAGACATGCAGACACCAGATACTGAAGTTTCTGACGCAAGGGACGCTCCCTGAGAAAAAAGAAAAACCCCGATTGGTCATCGAGGTTCCGTTTGACAAGGCTTGAGATTAAACCGCGATCAGTCGAACGTGGCCTCCCCCAGGAAATACCGGAGGGGATTCTGGGGTCGACCTTCAAGATGCACCTCGTAGTGAAGATGAGGTCCGGTGGAATAGCCGGTGTTCCCCACCGCTCCGATCATCTCTCCCCTGTTGACGTGCTGTCCGCGTTTGACCGATATGCGAGAGAGATGGGCATAGACGGTGCTGTATCCGTACTGGTGATCGACCTTGATCAGTTTCCCCAATCCCACGTCTCTGCTTACCTCGGAAACCACGCCGTCGGCGGTTACGTAGACCGGCGTGCCGATGTCGGCCGCCAGATCTACCCCCCGATGCAGCTGTCGTCTGCCGGTGAACGGATCCTTCCTCATCCCGAAGCCGCAGCTTAGGTATCCCTGCGAAGGCCTGATGGAAGGGGTGTGATTGAGAACTTGTTTCTTCTCGGACAGGGCCAGGTAAATCTGATCGAAATTCTCCTTTTCGAACCGGGCCTGCCTAAGAAGGCCCTCCACCTCCATCTCGGATGCCCGTACCTGCACTAAGTTGAGACCGGGATCGTCCGGCCCACTGGGCGCCGGTCCTCCGATTCCCAATTTTCTTATCTGTTCATCCACCTGGGGAAGCCCGAAGACCATCCTGACTTTCTTTTCCTTCTCTATCAGGTCCGCCATCTGCAACTGGATCTCCTCGGTGGCGGCATTCAACTGGCTGAGTTTGGTCTGGAGGTAATGGTTTTCCTTCTCCAGATGGTGCAGCCTCAGTTTGTCGTAAGCCCGGCTGGCTCCGCCCAGAGAGAAAAGCACTCCGGAGGAGAGAAAAAGGACGGATGCCGCCAGCACCAGAACCAGAAAACCGGCAGATATCCTCTTCTCTACGACTTTGCCTTTGTGGTGCGGAATAAACAGAATGGAAAACCTCTTTTTGAAATCCATTTTCTAGTCCTATTAGAAAGAAAGATTCGAATTCATCCTCGAATTCGGGCCACCTAAATTGGGACAAGATAAAGCACCCTGTCTTACTTGTCAAGTCTTTTTTTATCCTGGGATACGCTTGGGGCGAGGCAGCGGTTCGAAAAACGCAGATGCTACTTGATGAGGATGTATTCTTTCTTGAGGATTTTGTTCACCACTTTGATGAACTTCTCCGAATTCAGATTCTGCAGGCTGTATATATGCCAATATGTCTTCTCCGGCTTTTTGTAGTCTACTCTTCGTCTTTTAGGCATCTTTTCTAATCCCCCCCACTCGCCTTGCAAGGTCGGTGCAGGCGGGTAGAAAGTGCCTACACTGAACTTATCGGCGTTTGCCTTCGTTTCTGCACCAAGCTTTTTCATCATTCTGTTATGCAATTGCTATGCCCAAAACGAAAAGTGATCAAAACAAGTCAGCCTGTGTCACAACCTCCGAATCGGCTTGGACTTAATCCTTCAGGGAGAAGACTCCCTTCGTTTCCGGAGAAGCGCACTCCCCGAAAACTATAGGAGTTCCGCCAGAAAGTATAGCCCCCCAGCAACACTCTGACATTCACAGGTCTGAGCATCCGCTCTCATCCTTGCTTCCTCCCACGACCGACAGCTATTGGACCGGCATCGCTTTGAGCCGCCATGCCATGGACGAGGTTGATTCTCTGTTTTACGGTTGGGTGGATGAGGAAGGATGAAAAACCTAAGCCACGTCAAAAGCTAGCAAGTAGACCGCCCCCTCGCGGAATCAGAGATGTGATGGATGCTTGAGCTTGGCTGAATGGAGTTTTGCATTTCTTTCCTTCCTTCCACTCTTCACAAAAGCTACGGATTGTGCAAAACCTTGTCAAGCATAAAAAGACTTTTTTGTCGTCAAGGAGACATTCCCTCCCTATCAAGTCCTGTATCTTTAAAATAATCAGCAACTTAGGGCCAATCGGTACTTCTTGGTATTTTAACCGCTTTCCTCCCTGATGCCGGATTGCCTATACAGAACTGAGATTAGAAGTCTGAAATGCAAAACTTCATGGGCACCGAAGTCGGCATCCAGTTTTCCACAGAGCAAGGTTGCTCCTAGGGTCCAGTTAAATCGGCTTATGCCGGCCTGCATATGGGGAGGATTGTAGCGGGGCTGTCGGCATCTGATGGGAGCCTAGCGCAAAACGGCGATCTCACTGGGCTGGTGGAGTTTCATGGGCGACCGGGGACACTCAAAGGTCGTGTGGCACGGGTGGCTTCTATAAGCTGCAGGACAACTTTTCGATTGTATTTGCCGTTCGATTTTGGTATCTTCGGCTGGATTGGTGAAACCAACGGCCGGCGGTAACGTAGTACTAACTGAAAGGGATCCTTTCGGTGGTGAAAGAGGACGACCAGATCCTGATCAAAAAGGCGCTGGCGGGTAATGAGGGTGCCTTCAGGATTCTGCTGGAGAGATACAAAGATGCGGTGCATCGGATCGTCGTGAAGATCGTCCACAACCCGGACGAAGCCCAGGATCTGGTTCAGGAGACGTTCATGAAGGCTTTCGGATCTCTTTCCAGTTACAAATGCGAGTACCGGTTCACCACCTGGCTGTACAAGATTGCGGCGAACAACTGTATCGACTATTTGAGGAAAAGGAGGCTGGTTTCGGTTTCGCTGGATCGGCCTCTGGAGACCAAAGACGGAGAGGTGACCATTGAACTGGCGGACTTCACTTACAATCCGGAGAAGGATCTCTCCTCCAGACAGCGTTCCCTCTCCATCGACGCCGCCATCAATTCGCTTCCGCCGAAATATCGGGAGGTAATAGTTTACCGGCATAAGCGGGACAAATCTTACGAGGAGATCGCAGAGATTTTGGGCATCCCGGTGGGGACGGTCAAGGCACGGATTTTCAGAGCCAGGGAGCTTCTCAAGAAGAAGCTGAGGTCGCTCAGATAACCGGGAAGTTGAAAGAAGGGACGAAAGGCCATGCAGCAGCAGAGGTTCACTTGTGTAGGGAGTCTTGAGAATAATATGAAAAGGTTATCGCTCAAATCTGTGCTTCCGGTTCTGCTGATGTGCTTGTTGTGGTGGGCTCCGAACGCCGCCGGGAGCGACAAAGACGAGGCGTCCAAGAAGGCAAAGGCCGAGCAAGAGAAAAAGGAGTTTCCGTTCGAGGCCCAGGAGATAAGGATCAGCGAAAACGAAATTTACGTGCGCACCAGCAAAGGGGAGGAGTTTTTGGTCGGCTCGGACGGAGAGATCCGCATTCCCACTGTGGATCACAAAAGCTACATCCTGAGGGGGGAGGAACCGATTGACGAGATAATACTGGAGGATGGCAAGATCAAGATAGGTAACACGGAGATCGATTTAGAGGATCTGGAGGGTTTGGAGGCTTTAGATGAGCTTCCGCGAATCAAGATTCCCAGGGTACGGGTGGCACCCCGGGTGCATACCGGCGAGGGTGTGTTCAGGATGGGAAGCGACGTGGTGGTGGAGGAGGATGAGAGCATCGACGGAGACGTAGTAGCCCTGTGGGGCAACGTTACGGTCAAGGGGGCGGTGTCCGGGGATGCGGTCTCCATCGGGGGTGACGTTGACGTTTATTCCACCGGCGTGGTGGAAGGCAGCGCGGTGAGTGTGGGCGGAAACGTGATAAAACGGGGTGCGGCGGTGGTTGAGGGAGAGAAAGTATCGGTGGGCTTTCTGCGGGGCCATCCGATTAGTTTCCCTCCTTTTCTGATCGGCAGCTTTCATGTTCCGGCGGTGGCTTTGTTTGCACGCATCGTCAAGATCCTGCTGCTGGTATTCTTGGGTGTGGTGGTCATATCCATAGCGCCCAGCCACGTGGCCAAAGTACAAGCCAAAATCAGGCAGGACTTCCTCAAGTCGGGTCTGGTGGGATTCTTGGCGGAGATTTTGGTTCTTCCCGTCTTCATACTTCTGATCATCACCATCGTGGGCATTCCCGTGGCCCTTTTGGTTGAACCCATTCTCATTCTGGCGGCCTTGCTTTTAGGATATGCCGGGGTCTGTCCGTTCATCGGACAGAAGATAAGAGAACATACCAGCCTGAAACCCGACACCCGGATCATGACCGTGGTGATCGGAATTTTGGCGGTGGAATTGGTTCCGCTGGCGGCCCGAACCATCGGAATCTTCGGGAATGCGTTCTCCCCGCTCACCTGGATCATCGCGGCCATCGGCTGGCTGATCGGCTACGTAGTCATAACGGTTGGTTTCGGTGCAGCGGTCCTGACGCGTTTGGGGACCAGACCCAAGGAAGCCAAGCCGGTCCCGGTTGCAGTAAGTCCAACCGAAGCCGGCTCTGAGGAGCGCACTTCAAGCTAAGAGACGGAGTTGCGACTATGATGAAAGTTGTCACAAAGCTTCTTTACAGCACGATCTGTCTGGGTTTTATTCTAACCTGCTTCTGGTGTCCCGACGACGCTTTCGCCGGACGGGATGAAACCAAAAGGATCACCCGGACCATCAATTGGGAGGGGGAAAAGCACCTGACGGTGATAATCGATATCGGGGTGGGGACGATCGATCTGCGTAAGAACACAACCGGCGACCTTCTCAATGCGGAGGTGGAATACGATCCGGACGAGGTTCGGGTGGACATCGACTACGATCAGCTTAAAGACAGAGGCGAATTATATTTGGTGAGCGAGCGAAGGGATAAGGGATTGGACGTGGATGAAGAGGATAATCACTGGTATCTGGAGTTCGGCGATAAGGTTCCCATCAGCTTCGAGATAAACGTGGGCGCCTGCGAGGCCGAATTGGACTTCTCCGGCCTGAGAATAGACGGGCTGGACATGGACCTGGGAGCCTCCTCCGTGAACGTGGAATTCAGAAAGCTCAACCCGGAGCGCATCTCCAAGATCAGAATCGACGTGGGGGCCAGCGATCTGGAAATCAACGGATTGGGAAATGCGAACTTCGAGAAGCTGGGCTTCGACGGGGGGGTAGGAGATTTCACGCTGGACTTCTCCGGCGATTTCCATCATAGAGCATACGTCGACATAGACATAGGGCTGGGCAGCCTTGAGCTTTTGGTTCCCAGGGACGCGGGAGTACAGATTAAGACAGAATCCTCGTTTTTGTCGTCGATTTCGATAGATGAAGACGATTTCGAGGAGGTGGAAGACGATCTGTATGAGAGCGAGGACTTCGGCAAATCGCAAAAGGAGTTGATCATCGGGATTGAAGTGGGGTTGGGATCTGTGGAGGTGGAATACACCGACCGCTGATTCGTCTTCCGGTTGTTCGCCGGAAGTTCCACCGGAACTTGAATCATCGATTTCCAGCCCGGACCCAATCCGGATCGAAATCCCCATCCACACAAGGCCAGATGGTTTCGGTTAAAGGAGAGAGGTTATGTTCAAGGAAATCAGACCCTGCGACTCATGCGGCATGCCCATGCGAGAGGCAAAGGATCACGGAGGGGGCGACTGTAGCAATCCCTACTGCGTTCACTGCACGGACGAGACGGGGAAGCTCAAGAGCCGCGAACAGGTGCGGGAAGGCATGACCCGCCTCTATATGTCCCGTATGGGAAAGCCCCGGGAAGAGGCGGCCAAGTTCGTAGATCAACAGATGAAGAAGCTACCCGCTTGGGAATAGAGAAGAAGATTCTCCGACCGGAATGGACAAGCTGGGCTGAGCGATGACGGAACCTGTTGCCGTCTCCCGGGAAACAGCCCGGTTCTTAAATCGAGTTAAGAAGACATTACCGCTCCCGGGCTGGAAGAGTCGAGCCTTTAGGTTTCAACCTATAATTAATATGGAGGAGCCCTTCGCCACAGGCGGAGGGCTCCTCCAGGTTTTACTCGCGGGCACTTGATCTATGACGGAAACCCAGGTGGTAACGGACGATGGCGTTAGTTGCCAACGAAGAGGTATGCTTTTTTGATCCCCATGAGAATGTCTTGCTTAAGTAAGCATACCCCGCCTCATTGTTGAAGATCGAGGGGGGCAGGCCATTCAGCAGCCATTGAAAGAAAAAAGCCCCGGATAGATTCCGGGGCTTTCTTAAAAAGCTATTTTTAAGTTCTCTAGTTGAGATAAGCGCGCAGGGACTTGCTGCGGGAGGCGTGTCTGAGCCTTCTGATGGCTTTCTCCTTGATCTGTCTCACCCTTTCTCTGGTCAGGTTGAACCTGGCTCCGATCTCCTCCAAGGTCAGGGCCTTCTCCGAATTCAAGCCGAAGTAGAGGTTGATCACCTCCGCCTCGCGCGGAGAGAGCGTATCCAAGGCCTTTTCGATCTCCAACCTCAACGATTCGCTCAGAAGGTCCTCATCCGGAGCGGGCTGGAATTCATCCTCCAACACGTCCATGAGGCTGTTATCCTCGGAGATGGAAAACGGAGCGTCCAGGGATAAATGGGTGTTGGATATCTTCAGAGTATCCGACACCTCCACCGCTGATAGCTCCAGCTCTTTGGCGATCTCGTCGGGTGAGGGCTCCCTTCCGTATTCCTGCTCCAAGGAGCTGGAGATCTTGCCGATCTTGTGCAAGGTGCCCACCCGATTCAACGGCAGCCGGACGATCCGCGACTGCTCCGCCAAAGCCTGAAGTATGGCCTGCCTGATCCACCACACGGCATAGGAGATGAACTTGAATCCTCGGGTTTCGTCGAATCTCTTGGCTGCCTTGATCAGCCCGATGTTTCCCTCGTTGATCAGATCAGCCAAAGACAGGCCCTGGTTCTGGTATTGTTTGGCCACCGAGACTACGAATCTCAGGTTGGCTTTGGTTAATTTCTCCAGGGCACTCTGATCTCCCAGCTTGATCTGCTTGGCTAACTGGACTTCCTGCTGTGCGGTGATCAAAGGAGTCTCTCCGATTTCTCTCAAGTAAAGATCCAGGGACCGGTCTTCATCCCTGTATCTTCTTGTTTGCTTTGCCAATTTTTGAAGTACTCCTCCTTTCGGCGACTCTACAGGGTTTGAGGTTTCCTGCCGTCTTAGATTTCTTTAAAGCTTAAGCCTTATTCCGGTTTCACCGCGACAAAGAGCGGTTCCCCGCCTCTGTATATCAAAAACAGAACAGCCTTCTTTTCATCTCTCAAAGTTTTTGCAGCGCTGCGGTAATCATTCAAATTCTCGATCTCCCGATCGTTCAATTTGGTTATGACATCCCCGGTGCGAAACCCGGCCAACTCCGCGGAACTGCCGGACTCCACCTCGGTCACCAGGACGCCGGGCCGGAATGATTCACCGTACTGTGCAGCCAGATCCGGGGTATGGGTGCTTACCTCCAGGCCCAGCCAGTTTTCCTCTTTCTCTATTTCGGCCGGCTCTTCTTCGGTGCCGGAGAGAAACTTATCTCTGTCCGCCAAGGTAAGCCGTCTGGTCATTTTCCTTCCGTCTCTTACCACGTCGACGGTCACCTCCTTGCCCGGACCCGCCTGGGCCACCATCATTCTGAATTTCTGCTCGTCCGTCACCGGCCATCCGTCGAAATCGGTTATGACGTCGCCGGTTTTGATTCCGGCTTTGTCCGCAGGCGTGCCCGGCTGCACCGTCCTGACCAGCACCCCCTGATCCGAAGGAAGATCCAGCGCGTCCGCGGCGGCTTTGTCCACCGGCTGGAAAGTAATTCCCAGAAATCCCCGGGAGACTTTTCCTTTCTCGATGAGATCCGGGATAACCGACTTGACCAGATTCACGGGAATGGCGAATCCTATCCCGATGTTGAAGCCCACGCCGGTGGGATTGGTTATGGCCGAGTTTATCCCCACCACCTGCCCCTGCACGTTGACCAAAGGTCCCCCGCTGTTTCCGGGGTTGATGGATGCGTCGGTCTGGATGTAGTTCTGATACTGCGGCGTATCGTCAGGCCCGAAGTACAGGTTGCCGCGCCCCTTGGCGCTGACCACTCCTACGGTTACGGTCCGGTCCAGCCCCAGTTCGGGGAAGGGATTACCTATGGCCATGACCCATTCCCCCACCCTCAGCTGATCGGAATCCCCGAATTCGACCACGGGAAGCTGGTCCTCCACGTCTATCTTCAGGACGGCGACGTCGGTGTCCTTGTCCAAACCCACCACCTTGGCTTTGTGCTCGGTGCCGTCAGGAAGCTTGACCAGCACGTTCTCCGCATCGGATACCACGTGGTTGTTGGTGATGACGTAACCGTCCTTTCGGAAGATGAAGCCCGATCCCAGGCTCTGCCCCCTTTGCGTTCGAGGACGTCTCTCTGGACCCTCTCCGAAGAACCTGCGAAGGAAATCTTCCAACGACAGTAACTCACCCGAGGAACCGTCCTGCAGTGCTTTTTCCGCCCTGATGTTTACCACCGCGGGACTTACCTTCTCCGCCACCCGGACGAACGGGCTCTCTTCGCCCGAGAGGACCTGAGTCTTGGGACCGAAGAACTGTTCGGTCTGTTGGGTCGAATGCTCTGCCGGGGTGGTGGCCTGAAGCAGCCCGGAGTCAAAAGGCGTCCACCTCAAGCCGGAGGAGATAAGCGCACCCACCCCCATGAGGACGAGCGCGAACATGAAGAAGAAGGAAAGCCTTTTTACTTTGAAAGAACGTGCGCTATCTTTCAAGTCTTAAGCTCCCAAGAGATATCGGAGAATATAACAATAAGTAAAGCTGCCCCGCTGGTCAAAAACAAACGCGGTGTGAGGTCCGGATAAAAGATCAGTTCAAGTTATGGCCCAGATACTTGGTTCTGCAAAAACCTGCATACAAAACGCGAAAGTATATACGCTTCAACTACCAATCTGTTGCAGTTGCGGGGCAAAAAAAGTCTCTGGAGGCAGCTTTCTTTTTAGATTCGGCGCTAAAGACGCGTTTTCGTGGCCTTTCTGGACTGCATACCAGACCTGATCGGCTAATTCCTTGTGGTCATAAAACATTGCGCGACTGGTGGGGGAGTGTTCCGTTTGAGTGTAACCAACCATAAACCGACATAAGTCAGGTTATGGTGCTCGGCCCCAGAAAACCGAATCCGAGCGCGTGCTGCCGTTCGGTTCTCTGGCTTGCCCAAACAGTTGTCGATACACAGAGTACCTTCGTATATAAGACGAACTGGATTGAAGATACGAAAAAGAAAGCCAAACTTTTCCGGAGGAGAAATGGCCCAGTCGATTCGGTCGGTGCTTTTTTGCCTGCCAGCGGTGCTTTTTAGCTTAAGCGTGATCAATCCCGCCGACGCTTACGGGAAAAACGACGAGAAAACACTCAAGCTCTTCGACGATCTGCAGACCATGATCGTCTCGGTGTCCAACGCCATCAAACCCTCGGTAGTGCACATCGAGGTGGTCAAGAAAACCGGTCAGATCAAATACAAGACCCTGGCCTCGGGTTTGATCGTCGATAAAAGAGGCTTCGTCTTGACCAACGAGCACGTGGTGGATGACGCCCAGAGCATAACCGTGACCCTGCCCAGCAAGATAGAGTATCCGGCGGAGATCGTAGGCGTGGACAAGCAAACCGACCTGGCTCTGATCAAGATCGCAACCCAGGAGGATCTGGCCGTGACCAAGCTGGGGGACTCGGAGAAGGTGGAAGTGGGGGAGTGGGTGATTGCGGTGGGCAATCCCTACGGATTCGATCGTACGGTCTCCTTCGGCATCGTCAGCGGAAAGGGTCGGGTGCTGCCCAACCTGCCGGGCGAAAATCAACTGATCAATGACTTCATACAGACCGATGCGGCCATCGATCCGGGATCGTCCGGAGGACCCCTGGTCAATCTAAGAGGAGAGGTCATCGGGATAAACTCCATCGGCTTCGGCCGGGGACAGGGCTTCACCATTCCCATCAATACCGCCAATCAGGTAAAAGAAAAGCTTCTGGCCAGCGGCACCATTCAGAGAGGATGGATGGGCATTGCGGTACAGCCTTTAAGCAGAGACTACGCCAAATACTTCGGCCGACCCGAACAGGAAGGCATTCTGGTATCCGATATACTCCCCGGCTCTCCCGCGGAGTCCGCCGGCATCCTGCCGGGGGACATACTGGTGGGTTACCAGGGAGAGAAGATATCGGCGGAAAAAGAGGAGGATCTGAATAGGTTTCAGGTTATGGTGTCGGAAAGCGAAGTGGGAACTCCTGCACATCTGAAGATCGTCAGGCAGGGGCGGGATACCACCATCGCCGTAGACATTTCAATGCAGCCCAAGGTCAAGGCGGATGAATTCGAAACCGACTACGGCTTCACCGTGAAAGAGATAACCGATGCTCTTTACCAGCAATACATGCTGAATGATAAGAATGGAGTTTTTGTCTCCTTCGTGGAGGTGGGGGGAGTGGCAAGCACGGCCTTGCTGGAAGAGGGGGACATCATCAAGCAGGTGGAGAAGCTTCCCATCGCCACGCTGGATGACTTCAAACAAAGCTTAGAGCAAGTCAAAAGCAGAGAGCAGATAATGTTGACCGTAAACCGGGGCAAGAACAAGAGGTTCATTCTACTTCTACCGGAGAAGATGCCCAGCGAGCCCAAAGCAAAGGAAGGAGCCCAACCGTAGGTCCAGCATAATCCTCCCCTGACTCTGTCAGAACACACCCGCCAGAGGCCGCGCCCGTAGAGATAGAACGACCTGTCCTACTGCGGATTACGCCAAAATGTACCGTCGGCGTGATCCACCGGAGGAGTAACCATCATCCTTATCGTATCAATAACAACAGGTTAAATGGTTGCAAGGGGCAACTCTGCGCAGATCGGCGGAGATGTGGTGGATTTCGGTATCTGGCTGTCTTACAAACACTTGACATAGAATGTAGGCCGAAACTCAACTGGCAGGTAAGGTTGAGCTTTCTTGCTCTAAGACATAGTATTAAGCAGGAAGGCGGGCTTCTGAACCTGAGGCCTTGGAGTTAGTGAATTCTTTCACAAATACCTCGAAATCGTTTGACAATTAAGGGTAAGGGAGGTATATTAAAAATTTCGCAAAATGGAATTTGCGTTGTATCAACTGGAAATGTGGAGAAGCGAAAAGCGACATACAGCAAGGTATCCTTGAAAAAAGAAGACACAGCGATTTTGAACCTGCAGTGCACTAACTAGGAGGTTACATGGCAGACGCAAAGGTCTACAAGAACTTCATCGGCGGCGAATGGGTGGATTCGGTAACCCGAAAGACTTTTGAGAACCGGAATCCCGCTGACACCCGTGAGCTTCTGGGTCATTTCCAGGCGTCGAATGAGGAGGACGTGAAAAAAGCAGTTGAAGCTGCCAAACAGGCTTACCAGAGGTGGAGGCTGGTCCCGGCTCCGAAGAGAGCTGAAATTATTTTCCGCCTGGGTGATATTCTGGTCAAAAGGAAAGAGGATTGGTCCCGGCAGATGACCCAGGAGATGGGAAAAATCCTGAAGGAGACCCGGGGCGACGTCCAGGAAGCCATCGACATGAGCTATTACATGGCGGGTGAGGGAAGAAGGCAGTTCGGCGTAACCACCCCCTCGGAGCTTCCCAACAAGTTCATGATGTCGGTCAGAATACCCATGGGGGTGTGCGCTCTGATTACCCCCTGGAACTTTCCCATGGCCATTCCATCCTGGAAGATGTTGCCGGCTTTGGTGTGCGGGAATACCGTGGTTTTCAAACCGGCCTCCTACACTCCGCTTTCCGCCTGCAACTTTGTGAAGGCTTGCGAGGAGGCAGGAATTCCCAAAGGGGTAGTCAATCTGGTCACCGGGTCGGGGCGGGGAGTAGGCCTGCCCCTGATGAGACACGACGACGTGAAGGTGGTATCCTTCACCGGATCGACCGAAGTGGGCCGGGCGGTTTCGGAGGCGTGCGCTCCCAGCTTCAAGCGGAGCAACATGGAGATGGGTGGAAAGAACGCCCAGATGGTGATGGACGATGCCAAGATCGATCTGGCGGTGGAGGGAGCTTTGTGGGGCGGATTCGGCACCACCGGCCAGAGATGCACCGCCACCTCCAGGGTGATAGTACACAAGAAAGTGATGAAGGATTTTCTCGACAAGTTCGTGGCCCGGGCCAAGTCCCTCAAGATCGGGAACGGCCTGGATCCCAGCGTGGAGATGGGTCCCCTGGTGTGTGAGGATCAGCTCAACACGGTGATGAAATACGTGGAGATCGGAAAGAAGGAGGCCAAGCTCCTCTGCGGAGGAAATCCACTGAAGTCCGGCGATTACGCCCACGGATACTTCCACGAGCCGACCATCTTCGCGGAGGTTGATCCGCACGCCACCATAGCCCAGGAGGAGATCTTCGGTCCGGTGGTGTCGGTGATCCCGTGCGACAGCCTGGAGCAGGCCATCGAGATCAACAATAACACCATCTATGGACTCTCCGCGTCGGTTTACACTCAGGACGTGAACCGGGCCTTCCGGGCCATGAGAGACTCCTACACCGGCATATTCTACGTGAATTCCTCCACCATCGGAGCCGAGGTGCATCTGCCTTTTGGCGGGACCAAGCACACCGGGAACGGGCATCGGGAATCCGGCACGGCGGCGCTGGACGTATTCTCCGAATGGAAGGCGATCTACGTGGACTACAGCGGGAAGCTGCAGAAGGCTCAAATCGACGACGTAGTGTGGTAAGTTACCCATGCGAAGCATATGGTGAGAGATCGGTGGGCGTCCCGTCGGACGCCCGCCAGCGTTTATGTTCGGAACGGAGAATCGGAGCAATCTCGACACTCTGAGGGCGCAAGCCCGGAGCTATCAGGCTGATCCGACAGATATCCCCGCTTCGATGCCAGTGATCAGATAGTCTACTTCTCACCCGGAAGCGAAGAGGTCTTCCCACAACCAGGATTTCTGTCGGCGGCAACAGTCTGTTTGGCTTTTCTTCGTTCGTCAAGAGAGGAAAGCGGGAACTCACGACATGATATCTTGGTAAACGACAGAAGATGCTACCAGTTTAATCTCAAGCAGAGGAATCTTTATGCGAAAGAAGAGAATCCTGATAATGGGTGCTGCCGGCCGGGACTTCCATAACTTCAACACCGTATTTAAAGACAATCGGGATTACGAAGTTGTGGCTTTCACCGCCACCCAGATACCGAACATCTATGGCCGCAAGTATCCCGCCAAACTGGCGGGCAGATTGTACCCCCAGGGGATTCCCATCCTGCCGGAGAATGATCTGGACAGAATCATAAAGAAATTCAAGGTGGACGAAGTGGTCTTCTCATACAGCGACGTTTCCTACCAATACGTCATGGGCAGATGTGCGGTGGTGACCGGAGCGGGAGCCGACTTCAAGCTGTTGGGCCGAAACAGCACCACTCTCAAGTCCAGACGACCGGTTATCGCCGTTTGTGCAGCCAGAACCGGAAGCGGCAAGAGCCAGACCACACGGAAGGTGTGTCAGATCCTCAAAGACAAAGGCAAGAAGGTGGTGGCCATCAGACATCCCATGCCCTATGGTGATCTGACCAAACAGATCTGCCAGCGCTTCGCCACCCTTGCCGACATGGACAAACACAAATGCACCATAGAAGAGAGGGAGGAGTACGAGCCTCACATCCGCCAGAGAACAGTAGTTTATGCCGGAGTGGATTACGGGGTGATCCTGAAGGAGGCGGAGAAGGAAGCGGACGTAATCGTATGGGACGGGGGAAACAACGACCTCCCCTTCTACCAGCCCGATCTTCACATAACCGTGGTGGACCCGCACCGTCCGGGCGACGAGCTCTGCTACTTCCCCGGGGAGACGAATCTGCTTTTATCCGATGTGGTGTTGATCAACAAGATAGATTCGGCCGATTACCAGGACGTCCAACAGGTTCGCTTCAACGTCAGACAAACCAACCCACAAGCAGTGCTGATCGAGGCTGCCTCGCCCATCACAGTGGATCATCCGGAAAGGATCAGAGGGAAGAGAGTGCTGGTGGTGGAGGACGGACCCACAGTGACTCACGGCGGAATGACCTATGGCGCCGGAGTAATCGCCGCGGAGAAGTTCGGCGCCCGGGAGCTGGTAGATCCCAGGAACTGGGTGAAAGGCGAGATAAGGGAGGCTTTCGAGAAATATCCGGATATAGGTACGCTTCTGCCTGCTTTGGGCTACGGCGACAAACAGGTGAAAGACCTGCAGAAGACCATAAACGCCATCCCCTGCGATTCGGTGGTTATCGGCACCCCCATAGATCTGACCCGGGTGCTCAAGATAAACAAACCATCGGTCAGGGTGCGATATGAGCTGGATGAGATCGGAAAGCCCGACTTAGAGGAGGTGCTGGAGGGTTTTCTCAAAAAGAGGCGATAGGCCCGATCTTCTGGATTTTCCGGAACCTGATCTTTCTTAATGGATGATGAGAAAGAAGACGGCAGTGGTGGCCCTGGGCGGAAATGCCATCACCAAGAAGGGCGAGGAAGATACCATAGCCCGACAGTTCCGCAATACCAGAGAGAGTCTCCGAGGAATCGTGGAGCTGATCCGGGATGGGTATAATCTGGCCATCACCCACGGCAACGGACCCCAGGTGGGAAACGCCATCCTAAGAGTGGAACTTGCCCGGGACAAGGCTCCCATTCTGCCGCTGGGCATTTGTGTGGCCGACACCGAGGGTGGAATGGGATACATGATCGAACAGTCCCTTCGAAACCGGCTGGACAAGGAGAAGTTCAAACGGGAGGTGGTCACCATGGTGACCCAGGTGATAGTGGATAAAAACGACCCCTCCATAAAGGAACCTTCCAAGTTCATAGGCCAGTTCTACGCCAGAAAGGACGCCAAGCGTCTGGCCAAAGAGAGGGATTGGGTGGTAAAGGAAGACCGGGGGAAGATGTGGAGAAGGGTGGTTTCTTCACCCCTCCCGCTGGAGATCGTGGAAAAAAAAACCATAAAAAGCTTGGTGGAGAAGGGAGTAATAGTAATCGCCGCCGGGGGCGGGGGGATTCCGGTCTGCATAGAGAGAAACGGAACCTTAGAAGGGGTGGATGCGGTGATCGACAAGGACAGGGCATCCGCCATACTAGCCCGGGACATAGGGGCGGAGCTGCTTTTGATCCTAACCGAGGTGGAGAAGGTATCGCTGAACTTCGGCACGCTTCTGCAGATGGATTTGGATAAGCTGACTGTCGAGGAGGCGAAAAAATACAAAAAGGAGGGGCATTTCCCCGCCGGAAGCATGGGACCCAAGATCGAGGCGGCCATACAGTTTTTGGAATCGGGAGGCAGGGAGGTGATAATCACCTCTATACCCAGGGCTTATGATGCGGTGAAAAAGAAGACGGCGGGAACCAGGATAGTATTGAAATAGCCCTGCTCCTTAGTCCCTCTTTCCGCAAACAAAGAGGGAGGCTAAGGTAGCAAGGCAAGATAGGTTGCCTACTTTTATCGCTTGTTCTATGGTGGAAAAGATTGTCGGAATAAACGATCGGATCGTGGAAGCGATTCTGGAAAAAGGGAAGATCTACGAGGTGGGAGGCGCGGTAAGAGACAAATACATCTCCCCCATCCTTCCGGACAAGGACAAAGACTATCTGGTCACCGGGGTTCCTTTGGATGATCTCTGCGACCTGTTGAGTGATTTTGGCAAGGTGGATCTGGTGGGAAAATCGTTCGGGGTGATAAAATTCCTGCCCTTCAAAAGATACGACGGTGAACATGTCTTCGACATCGCCCTGCCCCGCAAGGAATACAGCACCGGACCGGGACACAAAGACTTCAAGGTGAACTACGACCACAATCTGGAGGTGGAGGACGATCTGGCCCGGCGGGATTTCACCATCAATGCCATGGCGGAGGATCTGTCGACAGGCAGGCTGATCGATCCCCTTGACGGAAGAGACGACATCAAAAAGAGGCTGATCCGGATCACCCATCCCAACTCGTTCAAAGACGACCCCTTGAGAATGCTTCGGGGCGTTCAGTTCGCTGCCAGATTCGAATTCGAACTGGAGCCAAGTACTCTGGCCAGTCTGGAGGAAAACGCGGATCTGATCAGCACCATCTCACCGGAGAGAATTCAGGAGGAGTTGAACAAGCTTCTGCTGAAAGCCAAGTATCCCAGTTCCGGCTTCAGGTTAATGCAAAAGACGGGTCTTTTGGCCAAAATCCTGCCGGAATTGGCTGCGGCTGCGGGGGTCGATCAGCCCGGCGGCTATCACGCCTATGACGTTTTCGAACACTCCATATTGACCGCGGATTCCGCACCCAGGGAGCTGGTGATTCGTCTGGCGGCACTTTTTCACGACGTGTCCAAGCCGGAGACCAAGGTTCCCACCGAAGAAGGGGGTGCCACCTTTTACGGACACGAAAAGAAAGGCTCCCGGGTTGCACGCAGGATTTTGCAGAGGTTACGCTACTCCAACCAGGTCATCGATCAAGTCTGTCTTCTGGTGGATAAACATATGTTCACCACAGGAGTGACCGACAAGGGGGTGCGAAGGCTGATCAGAAAGATGGGACAGGATTTGGTCTTCACGCTGCTGGATTTGCGCAGGGCGGACGTGGTTGCTCAAGGAAAGGGAGGAAACACACAGGACGTAGATGAACTGGAAGAGCGGATCAAGCTGGAGCTGGATAAGAAATCCCCCTTCGGTTTGAAGGACCTGGCAGTCGACGGAAACGATATCATGAGCAATTTCAAAATTGAACCTTCTCCTCTGGTGGGGCAGGTGTTGAATCATCTGTTGGAATTGGTTTTGGACAACCCGGAGATGAACCACAAAGAAAAGCTGATGAAGGAGGCGGAGTCGTTTTTGAAGGATATAGAGCAGCAGTAGGCAGACAGCAGACGCCAGTAGGCAGATGCCAGATAGCAGATAACAGACACCAGTAGGCAGATAGCAAGCAATTAGTATGTGGGTTTGTCAGTTTACTGCCTACTGAGAATTGATTGTTGAATCCGGAACCTAAACACAAAGGAGTAAGCATGAAGATACACGAGTATCAGGCCAAGCAGATATTCGCCAAGTACGGCATGCCTCTGCCTGAAGGCGACGTGGCTACCACTCCGGACGAAGCCAAGGAGATCGCCTCCCGCATCGGCAGGCCGGTGATGGTGAAAGCCCAGGTGCACGTGGGGGGAAGAGGCAAGGCCGGGGGCATAAAAAAAGCCGACAATCCGGATGAGGCATTCGAGTTGGCCTCTCAGATTCTGGGCATGGACATCAAGGGCTTGACGGTTAAGAAAGTTCTGGTCACCGAATGCAAAGACATCGCCAGCGAGGCCTATCTGGGGGTGATCGTCGATCGGAGAAGCAAGAAGCCGGTGATCATGGTCTCCGCAGCCGGAGGCATCGACATCGAGGAGGTGGCCCGGGAGACGCCGGAGAAGATTCACAAGCTGGAGGTAGATCCCATTTTGGGACTACAGGCCTTCCAGGCAAGAAACTTAGCCTACCTTCTGTATGAGGACAGGAAGATCGCCAACAAGACCTATCCGGTGATTCTCAAGCTTTACCAGACGTTTGTGGAGAACGACTGCTCCTTGGCGGAGATAAATCCCTTCATCACCACACCGGATGGAGAGGTGTGGGCCGTGGACGCCAAGATCAACATAGACGATTCTGGCTTGGCCCGGCATCCGGAGATAGAACAGATGCGCGACTTAGATGCCGAGGAGCGGGCGGAGGTCGAAGCCCGGCAGAAGGACCTATCGTTTGTGAAGCTGGACGGCAACATAGGTTGCATCGTGAACGGAGCCGGGCTGGCCATGGCCACCATGGATTTGGTCAAGCGTTACGGTGCCGAGCCGGCCAACTTCCTGGATATCGGCGGAAGCTCCAACCCGGAGAAGGTGGTAAACGCCATGAACATCATCTTGCGGGACCCGAACGTGAAGGCCATCTTGTTCAACATCTTCGGAGGTATCACCCGGTGCGATGACGTGGCCAACGGTATAGTAGAAGCGGTTAATCGCCTGAAGCCCAGGGTGCCCATCGTGGTCAGACTTACCGGAACCAACGAGGATAAGGCTAAGGATATCCTAAGGCAGGTGAATCTCAGTTCCACCACCTCCATGGAAGAGGTGGTCAAAAAGGCCATCGAGCTTTCCGGAATGACGCAGACTTCCATGTTCGGAGGATAACTCCGATTGAACAAGCAGAAGCCAGGTCAACGACGGTATGCCCCTTCTCTTCGCTCTTTATACTCAAGGGGAGAGAAAAAGAGAGGAGCCCAAGCTGACAGGAAATCCGAGAGATATAAGCTGGCATAATGTTCAGGACAAAAGGAGATTTCGATGAGTATACTCATCGATAAGAATACCAAGGTGGTGGTTCAGGGAATCA
>CAYMNI010000016.1:0-18752 GCA_964391755.1 uncultured Ignavibacteria bacterium | reverse complement strand
CACCGTCGGTTTGGTGCTCTACATGAATTTCGCCGACGGAACCAAGCCGGACAAACTTACCGGGGAAATCATACATATCGAAGTGCGGGACCGGGACTATTTCTTCTCTCCGGGCTTCATGTTCTTCGCGCTGATTATGGGGCTGGGCGCGGCCGCGCTGGTGGAAAGCGTGGGCATCTGGCTGGAGAAAGCCAAAAACAATTTGGCTAAACCCGTCGTAGGGGGTCTGTCTCTGGTGATATTGCTCTTGCCTATCATGCCGGCCTATCGCGGCTTCAATTCCCACAACAACCGGAGCAACAACTACCTTCCTTATGATTACGCCTACAACCTTTTGAACTCCTGCGATGAGGACGCCATCATCTTCACCAACGGCGACAACGACACCTTCCCCCTGTGGTTTCTGCAGAGCGTGGAGAAGATCCGGCAGGACGTGAGGGTGGTGAACTTAAGCTTGATTAACACCGGTTGGTACATCAAACAGATGAAACACCAGTGGGGCGTGCCCATCAGCTTTACCGACCGGGAGATAGACCGGCTGGGATATGCGCGGACCGAGGACGGCAAGGTCTTGAGAATTCAGGATCAGATGATCGACAACATAATGGAGGCCAACAACTGGAAGTATCCGATCTATTTTGCCGTCACCGTGGCCGGCGAAAATAGAATATACCGGGGAGATTCCATCGACGATCACCTGAGAATGGAGGGTATGGCCTATCGGGTGGTGAGAGAGGAAGGGAAGCTGATGGTGGAGCCGGACATCATGCGCGACAAGCTCTTCAATGTCTTCCGGTTCAGGGGAGTGGGTGATCCGTCGGTACACAAGGACGAGAACGACTATCGGCTCCTGGCCAACTACACCTCATGCTTTTTGGGACTGGCCGACACGCTGAGAAGAGCGGGCCAGTACGATCAGGCCATTAAGGTGTCCAACAAGGTATGCGACCTTCTGCCTTACGACTGGCGTCCGTATGCTTATCTCTTGCAGCTTTTTGCCGAGTCACAACAACCTGAGGATTCGGTTCAGAGGGTCATCACCTTAGCGGAGGAGGTGGCAGAGCGGTCCGGCGAATTGGCCGAGGAGGAATTCATCGAGAGGCTCTACTTCAACTTAGGTTACACCTACCGGAGGCAAGGAGAAACCCAGAAGGCCATAGACTCCATGGACAAGATTCTGGCCATGAACCGGAACTTCCGACCCGCCCTGGAGGCTTTGATCAGCATCTACTACGCCCAAAGGGACAAGGAGGAGCTGACCAAGCTTTTGGAGACCTGGATTCAGAACAATCCGGACGATGCCCAGAGCTTGAGCATGTTGAATCAGTTGAAATCGGCTGACTTCAAGTTCATGGACGCACCTCCACAACCCTAAAAGAGTTTGTTGGACGGCGGACGGCCGACCGCAGGCGAATGCTACCTTGAACATACTGGCGCTAAACTGGGAAGATCTTTCCAATCCGCAAGCAGGGGGGGCGGAGGTCCACCTCCAAGAAATACTGAAGCGAATAGCGGTAAAAGGGCATCAGGTCACCCTTCTGTCCAGCGGGTTTCCCGGGTGCAAACCCACAGAGGAGGTGGAGGGGATCAGGATCGTAAGGGCCGGATCGCGGTTTAACTTCAATTTCGTGGCTCCCTTCGCGCTGGCAAAGCTCCTCCGGGAGAAGAGCTGGGACATTCTCATCGAGGACATCAACAAGATTCCCTTCTTCTCCCCTTTGTATCACCGGCTCCCCATGCTGGTGGTGATCCCCCATTTGTTTGCCGACTCGGTTTTCAAGGAGATAAACCTCATCCTGGGCACTTACATCTATCTCTCCGAGAAACCCATCCCCTGGCTTTACAAGGGCTTCCGGTTCATGGTCATCTCGGAAAGCACCAAAGAGGATCTGGTCAAACGGGGCATTCCTCCGGACGACGTGGAGGTGATCCACTGCGGAATCGATCACCAACTCTACCGCACCGACCAGTCCGTCCGGAAGGAGCCGAATCCGACGGTGATTTACTTAGGAAGGCTAAAGAAATACAAAAGCGTCGATCATCTGCTCACCGCTTTTTCCCAGACCCAAAAGAGGATTCCGCAGGCCAAACTGGTAATAGTGGGCGATGGCGATTACAAAAACGAACTTGCAGCCTTAGCCCAAAGGCTGAAGATAGCAGAGAGGGTGGAATTCACCGGCTTTGTGGACGGATCGGAGAAGGTACGGAGGCTGCAGAGCGCATGGGTGGCGGTGTATCCTTCGCTGAAGGAGGGGTGGGGTCTGACCAATATCGAGGCCAATGCCTGCGGCACGCCGGCCGTTGCCAGCAACGTTCCGGGCCTGAGAGACTCGGTGGTGCATGAGAAGACCGGGCTTCTGTTCGAGTATGGAGACACAGGGCAACTGTCTGACTACTTAGTGAGGATTCTCTCGGACGAATCCTATCGGAGTGAGCTGAGCGAGGGGGGAATTAAGTGGGCCGGAACGTTCAACTGGGATGAGGCGGCCGACAGGACCTTCGATTTGATACAGAAGGCAGTGGCTCGAGGCCGGCGGTGATTGGAGTAATTCCGGCCAGAGTAGTCGACCATTCTGCATCGGGAAAACCGTAGAGGATATTGATGAGCATGAAAAGAAAGTTCATCATCGGGATATTCATCAGCCTGGTGTTTCTGTACCTGGCTTTCCGCAAGGTGGATTTTATGGAACTGTGGGATGCCCTGAAGGGAGCCAATTACTGGTACATCCTTCCCAACATGGCGCTGGTCATGGCGGCCATGTGGATCAGGGCCTACCGCTGGAAGTTCATGGTCAATCCGATAAAGAGGGTGGGGATGGGCAGCCTTTTTCCCTCGGTCATGATAGGCTTCATGGCCAACAACGTGTTGCCCGCCAGACTGGGGGAGTTCGTCAGGGCTTATTCGTTGGGGACCAAAGAGAATATGTCGCGCAGCGCGACTTTCGCCACCATCATGGTTGAGAGGATCTTCGATGGCTTCGCCTTGCTGCTCATACTGTGGTTGTCCCTGCTCATGTATCCCCAGCTCCCCGGCTGGCTCAAGAGGGCGGGCAATCTGTTTTTGCTGATGAACATCGTCACCCTGGCTTTTCTGGTGCTGGTGGAGGCCAAAAGGGAGTTTGCCCTTAAGATATTCAACTTGATCTTCCGCATTCTGCCGAGCGGCCTGTCTTCAAAAGCAGAGGAGATCGTAGATAAATTCATCGACGGCCTGAAGGTATTCCGAAACTTAACCAGCCTGCTGTGGATTCTGGCCTGCTCCATCTTTCTGTGGATAATCGTGGGCATCAGCAATTATTTCATATTTTTAGCCTTCGATCAGCATCCGGCCGTTTTTGCCTCCTTCATCCTTTTGGGCATAGTCTCTCTGGCGGTGATGCTGCCCTCATCCCCCGGATTCGTCGGGACCTTTCACGCTGCCTGCGTGGCATCCTTTCTGGTGCTCAACTTAAACCAGAGTGTCTCCAGACCGTTTTCCATAATCCTGCACGCCAGCCAATACATACCGGTGACTCTGCTGGGGCTTTACTACCTCAAGAAGGAGCACCTCTCGCTGAGAACCATCGAATCCGACTCCCTACGTCAGGAGTAGGAGATACAGGGTATGGCCGGGGTAAATTCGACTGCCGAGGAGCGGAGATGCTTGAAAGCGACGCCAAGTATACTATCGCGAAGGCAATCTAAAGCAAAAAGAGTTGGCTTTCAGCCTGAGCAATAATCTTGTCTCTGAGAGCGCGACAAAGAGGCATAAAGGCTCCGAACGACAGCCCCTTGTTATGTTGGAACAAACCCTCCGAGATGATGAGATACTCCCATTCTTGCGGTTGGATCAACTCTTGTGGCGGCTTCACCGTCGAAGCCTGCTCACACCAAGCCACTGCGGCTCTCGCCTTCACTGCAACATTGGGGCTTTCTATGTCTCTGTCCGCTTTGGTCTCCACGAGGTAGTTCTTCTCGGCGGTCCTGATTGCGAAGTCTACCTCGTAGTTTCTCAAGATGCCAGTCTCATCCCGATATGTGATTTTCAGTCTGTGTCGCCTGTCAAGCTTGGAATATGAAAGCACGTCCGCGGAGTTGTTCAGGACCTCGGCCATGAAGTCCCGTTCGAATCCCCCGCCTTTGATCTGATAGCCGATTTTAGGATAGATGCTCTTATCTGTCTCGACGGACTTGCTCTCCCTCACCAGTATCCTCGGCACTTCGGACAGCTTGGCCCAAACACCCTTGACCTCGTACTTGTACCCCTGAACGAGTTTCACGATGGTCTGGTGAACAGCTTGCACCACGAAATCAAAGACCAAAGTGTAGTTCAGAACACAGTAGTTCTCCGGCTTCGTGAAGTCTATTGTTTCTCCGAAGCAGTACTCCGACACGTAGTCGTCTATCATTTCGGCGATTCCGGCCTGCTGTGCCGTAAGGATGGAAGTCCTCCCTCTGGTTGCCACTGCCCTGGATGCTTGTCTTAGGAAATGAGAGTAATCGAAGTATTCGTTATCCAACTTCCACGTCTTGGTCTTTTTCCCTGTTTCGACATGTGTTTCTTGCACTGCCAGTTTGGACAGCCACTCTCTCAGTTTGCTGAATTCGGTGGGGTACTTCGGCAATTTGCTTATCTCTATTTGAGAGAGTTCCGGCAGCCGACCTTCATCAAAGACCTGTACCGGCCAAGCGATATCGTATTTTCCGATCCTCTCCGGTATTGCATCGACCGGGATAATGTCTCCGGCTGAGGTGACTGTGCTGGTATCCCCTCCGCCGATCACATAACCCTGCTGCCTTAAGCTCTCGTAGAAGGCTCTGAATCGTGGATGCTCTACCACAAAGAGGAAATCCAGCGAATTCGAGGGAGTCCTGTTTCGCCTGATCTCGTTGTAGGCTTCCCGCTTGGAATCCATAAGCTCTGGGTACGAATAAAGCGGGAACATCAACCTCAAACCGCGCCCCACGATCTGCTCCAACAGAAGATCGGCCTCGGTCGCCCGCAGCACCACCACCACGCAGATGTTGTTCTTATCGAATCCCTCACGCAGCATCAGCACGGATATGACCACCTTCAGCGGGTCCTCATCAATATCTATTGCATCCAGTCTCTTCCTGGTTTCGTCCAGTTCCTTATCCGGCAAATCGGAGTGGATCACCATTACGTGGTCGTCGTCATAGAAGTTTCCGCTCTCGTCGCAAAGCATGGCGAAGTGATCCTTCGTCAGATCTGCGACTTTGGTATCTTCGCAGAGGACCATCATCACAGGCTTCTTGTCAAGTCCCTTCTGCCTGAACTCGCGAGAGAGTTGTTCCAGCTTCAGCCGCCCAATATCTAAGAGCAGTTTCTGACCGGCGGAGAGTGCTCTTATTTCTCCGCGACGATGACCTGCTTCGGCCTCGAAGCGTTCGGCTCTGAAGTCGAGGTCCTCCAAATCCTCTCCGGCAACCGATTGACGCTCCTCCAAAAACAACTGCTTCACCAGCATGTCCTGCATGGCGCTGAGCAAGTTGTAGTCATAGACTATGTGAGGAAAGTACTCTCGCTTTTCACCGCTTCCGTAGAATGGCGTTGCGGAGTAGTCTATTTGAAGAAAAGGACCAAACCCTTCCTCGTGGCTGCCTTTGATTCGTTCGTAGAGCATTTTCATGAACTGTCGCCAGACAAGCTCTTCTCCCTTGGCACCTTTCTTTCCGTGAACGTGATGGGCCTCGTCGTTCATCACAATCAAGTCCGGAAAGTTCGAAAGGAAATCAAGTATCACTTCACCCCGCGGCATCTCCTCCACGTCCTCGCCCGTATACTGCGCCCAAAGGCTTTGGGCGCCTGCTTTGAGACGAAACTGCTGCCAGTTGGTGATAAAAACGAATGGCCCGTCGGGAGGCGTCTTATTTGGCTGGACGTCGGAAGGCTCCAGTATCTCCAGATGAAACCGGTCTCTCCAGTGCGCTCCATCCGGCATGAACAGGGCACGTCTGTAATCGGATTTCTCCGGGTCACGATTTCCGGTCTTGGGGTCACGCTTCCCCTTGAAGGAATCCAAGAGCCGATTCAATACCTCGTGACCAGGAGTCACCACCAGAAACCGGTGAGAATAGCTGCTTGGCCTCTCTTCATTCATCCTGTTGAAGTATTGCCATACAAGCAGAGCCGCCAACACCCATGTTTTCCCCGAACCCGTGGCCATCTTGACGGCGTACTTCGGAAACTCCGTACTTTCTGATTCCTGCTTGACGGGCAAATGCTCCAGCAGAACCTCGGGCACGACTCGTTCGAACAACTCCTGCAAGTTGACGGCGTGCAGTATCTCGTGGCAGTAAACGATGGTTTCTATTGCCCGCCTCTGACATGGATAGAACTGCTCGTCTGTATCCTCACCACGATTGAACCAGTAGTTAAACAACTCCAACGTGGTAGATGTCACCCCCGGCCAACCCTGGTTCACCCAAGCTTCCACTTCCCCTTGCAGTGCCTGGGCCAAGTACATCTGAGAAAACGCTTCCTGGATGTCTTTTTTACCCATGACGCTCTCCTGGCTTCTTGTCGCCGGCTGTAAGCAACTCCATCAATTGGGGCGCGACAAAGAGCTTGTTTCTTCTTTTTCCGGTCGCCTCTTGAAGAATCCCGATGTCGATCAGTCTTTGAACTCCAGTCTTAACAGAGTTGAAGGGTAAGCTCCACTTCTTGCTCAGGCCTGACATCGAAATCACGGGATTGAAGAATAACTCCTCTATCAGCCTGTGAGCAGTTTCAGGAATCTTCTTGGTCTCTTCAAGTTTCGACTTGAGTTGCTTGTGAAGGTCAAATATCCTTCCCGCGTCTGCTATTGCCTCGCTGCATTCGCTTGCAACGCCCCGCAAGAAGAACTTTAGCCAGCCGTTCCAGTCGCCTTTCTGGCTCACGGAGAGGAGTCGTGAGTAATACTCGTCTCGATACCGGTCAAAGAAGGCAGAGAGATACAGAAGAGGTTGGGTCAGTATACCTCGTTCGCAAAGAAGAAAGGTAATCAACAGTCTGCCGATCCGTCCGTTCCCGTCAAGAAACGGATGGATGGCTTCAAACTGATAGTGCATCAGAGCACACTGAATCAGTATTGGTTCTTTGGGATTCGAATGCAGGTATTTCTCCCAGTCGCTCAGTGCTTGCTTCATTTCTTCGACCGGCGGAGGCATGAATGTGGCGTCGTTGAGAGAGCACCCCGGAGGACCTATCCAGTTCTGGCTGGATCGGAGCTCTCCCGGAGTCGCGCGCTCCCCTCTTACTCCCTGCATTAGGATTCTGTGGATCTCGCGAATAAGTCTTACCGAAACCGGCAGTTCTTTCAGGCGCTCCAATCCATACTCCATCGCCCTCACGTAGTTCCTGACTTCACGGACATCGGGGACAGTAGGTTCCTCCGATTCCGCGGCCTCGAAGAAGAAAAGATCGCTCAGAGAAGCCTGCGTTCCCTCGATGCGCGAACTGAACACTGCCTCGCGCCTTACGTATGGGCCAATAAGGAAGTACGGGTTGGGCAACACCCTGCCGGTGCCGGAAAGCTCGCCCAACAATCGACCTGCTTCAGACAGCAGACGGGTGAACTCGTCATCGTAGGATATGCCCGGAGGTGGAGGGTTCGGTCTAAAGGTCCAGTAGCCCGTGGTCGTTTTGAAGCACTCCCCGACCGATGGGTCTACGAAGTCTTTGGGATTCAATATATTCTACCTCTTTACACGTAACGTTACGTATCCTGCAATAACAGTACCCCCTATTGCAGGATTAGGGCAAATCCTGCAATAAGCGCTGCCATCAGTTACAGTTATGACCGAATCCGTGAATAACAAATCCCTTATTAACGGATAACGCCAAATCCGTTAATAATGCCAGACATTAGACGATTCTAACCTCCGACTTCCAGAGTTGCCCCGGCATCATTTCCGAATATGTCCACAACCCGTACGGCAACGGTCCGTTTCCTCTCCGTTTGCAAGACTTCGAGGGCCTCAACGGGTACGGTCTTCGCCTTTCGGCCGTTTCCTCTGAAGGCTTGCCACTGGCTTTTGAAAGTGTAACCGTCATAGTTCCAGTCAACCGCCCAGTAGTCAATGAGCACGGCGAAGTTGTCTTTGGCGAGCTTCATCAGTCTATCGTAGTTCTCCTGATCCTTTTTGCTCGTGCGGCTGACCGGGATGTCCATCAGGACGTATCTCTTGAGGCCGATCTTGATCTGCACCTTCCCGTCAGGCAGTTCTTTGATCTGCGGTTCGGACAGTTTGATATATGGTCTCTCGTAGAATTGCACCTTATCCGAGAGGGACTCAATCTCTTCTTCGGATTTTGACTTCTTCAGATAGTCATATATGTCAGGCGGGATATCCCGGCTTTCGATTTGGACCTTTAGCTTGTCTTTTAGGGCTTTCTTTCGTGCCTCCAGCGCTTCGTGGTAGTTGTACTCGTAGTCCCAACCCAGGATGACCAATCTCTTGTATCCTTTCCCATCGAGTTTTTGTGCCTGAAAGGCCAACTCCTCTGCTTTCCTGGCCGTGACCGGTCGATCCGGATACCCTACGTAGACCAACTCCTCCACCTCGTCTGACGCCTTCCTGACACCCAACCCGCTGGTTTTGTCCCGTGGAGTGGCTCCATAAAGTTTCAGTACAAGATGCTGCATTTCCCAGATCCGGCCGCCGGTCAGGTAGATCATCTCGCGCTGATAATTACCGATATTCTCGATGAGAAACGGCTTCGCCCCTTCTTCCACCAAGCGGGCTCGCGCAACCTGAATCCCCACCTTGCCGAGTTCGCAACCAATCCATCGTCTACCAAGTGCTTCGGCAACAGTAAAAGTTGTGCCGGAGCCACCAAAGAAGTCGGCAACCAGGTCGCCTTCATTGGATGAGGCCTCGAGGATGCGAGAAAGAAGAGCTTCGGGCTTTTGGGTATCATACCCTACCCTCTCTTTTGCCTGCGAATTGATGGGCGAGATATCAGTCCATACAGACCCAATTGTTGCTCCTTCAAGATAAGACTTCTTCTGTGGCATGCCATCTTCCCCCAGCACATACTCGCTGAGATTCTGGTCGATGTATTCTTGTGAGGGCCAGTGGCGTCCGCTAGGTGGACTGATCAGTTTACCAAAAAACAGCCGAGGTGGTCCTTGCCCTTTTCCCGAAGCATCACTCAGCCGGAATCGTCCTTTCTTATCGTGGTATTTGTATTTTGCATTCTCGTATTCATCTGAATGCTCTGCTTGTACCTTGTTATAAACAAAATCCTCTGATTTGCTGAATTGATATACTACGTCATGAATGAACGCAAATCTCTTGGCAGTGAAATGCGCAGTCGTCCTCTTCCAGATAATCTCAGTAATGAAATTCTCGTTTCCAAACACCTCATCAAGAAGCACCCTCAGATATTGACTTACATTCGGCCCAATATGCACGAAGATGCTTCCATCCTCTGTCAATAGTCGCTTCATTAACTGCAACCTTGGGTAAAGCATGTCGAGATACGAGTCGATCCCTCCAGTCCAAGTGTCTTTGTAGGCGAGCCGTTCAATAACGGATGGTTCCTTAGTGAACTCGTTGCCTTCGAGTGTCATCTTGTGAGAGTAATCTGCCTTGCTGTCAAAGGGTGGGTCGATATAGATGAGGTTAATTTTGCCTTCGTATCCTTGAGCAAGAAGCGCCTGCATTGCCAGAAGATTATCGCCCCAAATGAGCCGGTTCATCTTCTGCTTGTCAATGTCAGCCTCTCCCAGTAACCCATCTCTGAAAGACAAAGGGAGTTGATCTCGGTGAGCAGGATTGGGAATCACAACCTCAGCCGTCTGAAACTCTATGTCCTTGGGGTTCGGCGCCCGTCTGGGCTTGGAGTCCCAAACCAACCGGGCTGAGTCCTTTTTGCGTGTTTTTTGATTATTCGTCAACCGTCACTCCGCTGAATCATCAAAACCCATCCCATGTTACTGCTTATGAATGTTGCGAACGCTATATTCTAACACCATTGCCTCGCAGAAGCAAGGCTTTTCTGGCATACAAAAACTCATCTGCGCGGTATGTTTTTTGATTGACTCAGAAGTGAGAATCTGCTATATTATTGGTGTAACCAAGCTATCAAGATCGAACTTCTGGGAAAAGCACCGCCCCCTGTCTTCAGAGGAGGAAACTCGATTTCAGGGAAGATCTCAGATTGGCTGGTTGTCTGATCTCTACATTTGTATCTGATTCTTCGCGGGGAGCAAAAAAGTAGGAGTATGGTTTTAGTTTCGCAGATTCACGTATCTGCGAAAGGACCCCGGCTTCTGAGTATCTTCTGATATCTTTCCCTCTCTGTAAACCACCACGAGAAACTGTCGGAGGAGATAATACTTTCACCCAGAAGTATACAAACGAACAAGCGGCCCAATGCCAATCTGCTTGAAGTCTAACGAGCTCTGTCAAGCGGTTTGTGAAGATGGAAACGACGCTGCGAAAACTCCGTAATAGACTCCAGGGTACGTTCATCCATAAGAACTTGGTGCCGGTTTCTATATTCATCGTCTCTTTGTCGGTGGGGCTGTTGTATCTCATCGAGCTGCACGGCAAAAGCCCGTTTTCTGATTATCTCTATCTGGACGCCCTTCGGTACGATAGTTGGGCGCAGAGCATTGCCTTTGGAGTAAAAGGGATAATCGAGTCTACCTTTCGCGCACCGCTCTACCCGATATTTCTCGCGGTCATCTATAAAATCTTAGGACACGACCTGTTCGTTGCCAGATTGATGCAGATGCTCTTGACTGCATCAACTTGTGTAATGATTTATTTCATCGCACTCAAGGTATTCGACAATAAGAGGACTGCAATCATAAGCTCGCTTTTGGGTGCGTTTTACGGACCATTGTACTACTGGGCGGGCGAGATTCTGATCGTCACTCTGATCGTTTTCCTCGATCTGGCGACGCTGCTTATCCTTCTGTATGCGTTCGACAAGCCCAAAAAGACCTACTGGTTGCTCGGCGGCGTGGTATTGGGTTTATCCGCCATTGCCCGCCCGAATGTGCTGATAATCATACCTTGGATTGCCTTCTTAATTCTCATGATGCACAAGTACAAGACCTCCGTTGCACCCACCAGGCAAAGACGTATGCATCTGTTGCTGTTCGTGACAGGGATTCTGCTGATAATTGCACCGGTCACAATACGAAACTGGATCTCTGCAAAGGACTTCGTGCTGATATCCTCGCAAGGGGGCATCAATTTCTACATGGGCAATAATCCGGATGCGGACGGTAAGTCGGCGCAGCCGCCGGGAAGAGTGACGGCACACGGCGAATTTTTGGACGATGCCTGGCTGGCATCCGTGGCTCTCGCAGAAGATGCTGTCGGCGGAAGCTTGAAGCCATCGCAGGTGTCACGCTTCTGGTATCTGCAGGGAATCAGGTTCGTTCTGAAGAATCCCGGGGAGTGGCTTAAACTCATGTTCAGGAAATTCGCTTACTTCTGGACGGGGATTGAGGTCACAAACAACGAAGACGCCTATTATTTCACCAAATTTTCGAAGGTGCTTGGATTGCTCATGTGGCATAGGGGATTAGCGTTCCCCTTCGGCATAATCTGTCCCCTGGCGCTGGTGGGCATCATAATCTCGTACAGATATTGGCGTCGCCTCTTGCTGCTGTATGGATTCATGTTCTTCTACATGCTTTCGGTCGTGCTCTTTTTCGTGTGTACCCGGTATCGGATGCCGGTCATACCGGTTCTGTTGATATTCGCCGGCTTCACCGTAAACTATTCGGTCGAGAAGCTGAAATCCGGGCAATACAAGCCGTTGGCCTGCTGCCTTGCGGGCATGGCTTCAATCGGCATATTGGCCAACCTGGACATCGGTGGAGTTGAGTATCGCAACCGGGCGAGAGCCCATCTTTATGCGGGCAGCGCATATGAAACGCTGGGGAAGCACGAACCGGCCATAGAAGAATTTCGCCAGGCCATTGATTTGTTGCCGGAGAACCTCGAGGCCAGCCATGGATTGGGCATTGCGTATATGGAGATTGAAGATTACCACTCTGCGGAGAGGATGTTCAAGAAGGTGCTGCGAATCGATCCTTACTGTGCACCTGCACATTTCAATCTCGGCTCGGTGTACGTGGCCCGGAGAAGATATCGCGAAGCAGCAGACGAATACCAGGCCGCGCTGGATATCGATCCCAATTATGAATTGGCGGCGTGCTGGGCGGGGATGATGCAAGAGAAGCTGAATCAGTGGGAGCAAGCGCTGGAAAAATGGGAGATGGTTCTGCAAATCAATCCACGTAATGCTCAGGCGAGATCCAAGATAGACCATGTGAGACGAAAGCTGAAAGAGCCGGTTGCGACCAGGTAGTCGCCCTGGGCGATGTAATTTGTTTTACGGGTCGTTCAGATCTCGCCGAGGCCGGCCTTCAGTGTAACCTGACACGGCACCGCTCCCATCCTGACCATCAGTTGCTGTCCCCGGAAGCATAAGACAATTTGCTTGACACCCAACTCACAGGCTTTATATTCCCTGCGTACAAATTGGGGCTGACCGGAAGGCGGTTGGCTTCCGATAGGGAGAACACCATTCGGGGTGTGGCGCAGTCCGGTAGCGCACATGGTTTGGGACCATGGTGTCGGAGGTTCAAATCCTCTCACCCCGATTAAGTTGGCTCGTAGTTCGTGGTTGGTGGTTCATAGCGAGAGTTTCGTTGCTTTTGCCATGAACCATGAACCGTGAACCATAAACTGGTTTTCAGACTTGCCCCCGTAGCTCAGGTGGATAGAGCATCTGCCTTCTAAGCAGAGGGTCGGGCGTTCGAGTCGCCCCGGGGGTGTTTGATACTGTATGTTTGCGTGCCCAGGCGCAATCTTCGGTAAGCAGGCCAAAATGTGATCTCTCACGCAGTATTTCGTTTTACGGGCAGGATCGGTTTGACGGCGCAGTTTTTTCTTGACAGAGCGGGGGAGTTTTCGTATTTATAATTGTGAAAATGTTCACAAACTCATCCCTTCAAAAGCCCGTCGACTCTGACGTTGTGTGTACATAGAGGATGGTTTCCATGCCCAAGGTATCCGATTACACAGTGAAGCGGCTGTCCGTGTATTATCGAGCCCTTTCGGAGTTCGAGAGAAAAGGCCACGATATCGTTTCCTCCAAAGATCTGGCCAAAACCGGAAAGCTGACTCCCGCCCAGGTGAGAAAAGACCTTTCTTTTTTCGGAAGCTTCGGGACCAGGGGGTTGGGTTACCCGACGAAGGAGTTGAAGGAGAGGATAGCCCGGATTCTGGGGCTTGATAGAAGCTGGAACGTGGCTTTGGTGGGGGTGGGCAACGTGGGCTCCGCCTTGGTGTCTTATAAGGAATTCTACAAACAGGGATTTCACATCAAGTTGCTCTTCGATAACGATCAGAGGAAAATCGATAAAAATCACAAGGGAATCAAAGTCTCCGACATCCGGGTCCTGCAAAAGGCCCTGAAGGAGAATAGAATCGACATGGTGATTCTGGCTGTGCCGGCTTCAGCCGCCCAGCAGGTTGTCGATGAAGTAGTCTCCGCGGGAGTAAAAACCATCCTCAATTTCGCCCCTATCCAGATAAAAGTGCCAAACGGCGTGGTTCTTCGCTCCGTGAATATGGCTATGGAGTTGGAGCACCTCTCCTTCTGCCTGGTTAACAAAAGCCTTACCATCGGCTAATGACGGAGTCCGACGGGCAGCTCGCTTTTGAAAAGAGCATGAGATTTTTTGCTTGACAAAGCGGGGATGGAGTATATATAGTAAGAGTCTAAATTTATGAGAACGCCTATGAAGATGCTGCAGCATAAACTGTCGGCGAGAAGAACAAGAAGAATATTGGGCCTTTTGTTGGTGGGAGGTCTTATATGCGGATGGGTGGGCGCGGAAGAGTTAGCCTGGTACTGCCGACCGTACGGAAGCGTGAACTATCGGGGCGAGCCAGCCAGCGATGGACTGCAGGTGGTGGCCTTCATCCAGGATACACCGTTTGATACCAGTGAAACCAAAGGCGGCGAATACAGCTTGATGATACCCAAAGATGATCCCGAGACCAAAGAAAAGGAGGGATGGGCCGAAGATGACCTGATTACCGTCCAGGTAGACGGCTACACCGCCGTTCCCAGCTTCAAGGCGTTCTCCGGACAGGAACGAATAAACCTCTACCTGCCCACGTTGGACGTCAAGCTCACCACCTGGGGCAAGATAAAGGGTCTGTTCAGATAAGTAAACTCAGCCCGACGTTTCTTCAAGCCGGTCGGAACCAACGCGCCGACCGACTGAAACTAAAGCTCTGATTATTCGTAAATGCAAATGGCAAACGCCAAAAGGAGAGAGCATGAAACTGACCAACCGTGAGATCAACGACGTGATGGTCTTAGAACCCAAAGGCAAAATCATGGGTGGACCGGACGCCACTGTTTTGCACGACAAACTTCACGAGTTTATCGACCAGAACAAAAAGAAGGTGGTGATCGACTTAGCCAAAGTAGATTGGATGAACAGCACCGGATTGGGCATTTTGATTTCAAGTTTGACCACCCTCAAGAACAACGACGGTGAGCTTAAGTTGGCTAACGTGACGGAGAAGATTCAGAGCCTTTTGACCATAACCAAACTGATCACCGTCTTTGAGAGCTACGACTCCGTGGATCAGGCTGTGGCAAGCTTCAGCCAGTGAAGAAGGCAGGAGGTTGGCAATAGCCGATACGCGCATCTTCGGAGGCTCGGATAGGTTTCGCACGAAGGTAGGTTGGCAAACCTACCTTTTTTGTTTTCCGCCGCGTTCAACGGCCTGAGCCGTGCAGCGAGAACTTTGCTGCTGGGAGAACTCATACATGAACAGAGAAAAGAAAGGATCGGATAAGTCGCCGAAGGTTTCCAAGTTGAATAGAGAAAATTATCGAATAGAGATTCCCAGCAGTCTGAATTACCTGGCACGGGTGGATGAATTCATCGAGGGGAAACTGAGTAAACTGGGAATGAAAAAGGGTCAGATATATGATATCGCCATATCGGTGAGCGAGGTGGTAACCAACGCTGTGGTACATGGAAACAGAAACGACGCCGGCAAGAAAGTCCGGATAAGCCTGAAGGCGGATGCTTCCCGGGTGGAGGTGACGGTGGAGGATGAGGGAGTGGGCTTTGACCGCGGGAAGGTCTGTTCACCCCTACAGGAGGAAAATCTGTTGAAGGAAGCCGGCAGAGGTTTGCTGATCGTAGAATCGTTGATGGATGAAGTGAACATCCGGTGTGGACCTAAAGGGGGAACTTTGGTGAGAATCGTCAAGTTACTGACCTGAGAGAGATCATGCCAACATTCTCGGGGCACAAAACGGCAAGAGACCATCAGCCTGGCTAGCTGGGAGCGCAACACCAGCCCGGCTGCAGGCATAGGTGTTGAGAACCGGAGCAAGCATGTTGGATCGATTCGGAGAGAAATTCCGGAAGCCTGGGCGGGCGCTAACCGGGGACAGAACGGACAGGGCAGCCCGGGGAGCACGTCCGGTGAGTAATATTCCCGGCCGGAACATCAGCGGCGAAACCGGCTGACACCCAAATCCGGCGCACTTTGGCGGAACTTTTGACAGATGATTCTCTCTAACAAGGGATGTGGGGCCTTCAGAATCATTTGTGGAGCGTTCAGGTGAGTTTTCAAACTTTGGCGGCTTCGATTTATCTGGTTTGCGGGGTGATACTGCTGTTTTTGGGCGGCGTCATCCTTCGTGAGAATCCCAAAAGCCTGATCAATCGAACTACCGCGCTTATGCTCTTATTTGCCGGACTGGCGCCCCTTTTGGCATCGCTGGGGATATTCATCGGCTCCGCAGGCCAAACGGATTCCTTCACCCGCTCCCCCTTCACCCACAACATCTTCTACCTATGGGAGTTCTTCTTTCCTTTCCTTCTGCTCTTCTCGCTGGTTTTTCCTGAGGAGCACAGGTATATCAAAAGATATCCCCGGCTGCAGTACCTGATTTTCATCCCTCATGCATTTCACATGTTACAAGTTCTGGTATTCTATCGGCCGGAACAGATAATCAGGTCCCTGGACGTAGAAAGGATGGGGTCTTTGGCCCGTTTCTTCCTCGATCCCATCTCTGTTGCGCTTAGATACGTGGCGGTGGTCTTCGGCATCCTGTATAGAATTCATGTACAGTCCTTCTCCCTGATAAACCTGGCGTTTTTGATCCTGGCCGTGTGGCTGTTACATCAGGGTTATAAGAAGATCGTCGTTCCCACCCTCAAACAACAGGTGCACGTCTTGATATGGGGTATAAGGTCGGCCATGGGGCTCTATGCATTCGTGTTCATAGTGCCGGTTCTGACCCCTCTCGATCTCTCCGAGACGGTGAGACACTTCTTGACCATCGTAGCCCTGGTTGTCGGCAGCGGATCCATCGCCTGGGCCATTGTAAAGCATCATTTCCTGGACGTCAAACTCATCGTCAGGCAGAGTTTGGTCTATTTTCTCACCACCGCCTTTTTCGTGGGTCTGTATTTTTTGATCGTAAAGCAGTTCGGTTTGGTCATCGAGAGCCTGATCGGGAGGGAAACCCCGGCCATCGACGTGGGCTTTGTGATTTTGGCCATAATCCTATTCCAGCCCCTAATGGGGCAGTTGGACGATCTGATAAAAAAATTCTTCATGCGGGACAGGTCGGACTACCGCAGCATGATGGAGACCTTTAGCCGGAAGCTGGTCACCATCTTCGATTTTGAGAATCTGAAGGAGACGGTGGTGGACACCCTGAAGAAGGAGATGCTGGTTGAGAACCTGTGTTTGTGCCTTTCCGAACAACGCCCGGGTCGCTACCGTCGGTGCCTGGAGCCGGCTCTGTTCACCCCTCTCGACGAATGCGGGGAGGACGATCCTTTGCTTCTGGCGCTGAGAGAGAAGACCCGCCCTGCGCCGTTTGCCGATTTCAAGATGGTGGAAGACATAAGCCCCTTGTTCAGGGTGCTTCAGCGCCTGCAGACTTATCTGATGGTCCCCCTTATAAGTCAGAAGGAACTGGTTGGTTTGATCGGGCTATCCAGGAAGACTACCAGATTCAGGTACAGCTATGAGGATATCACCCTTCTGGAAGTGTTGTCCAACCAGATGGTGGTGGCCATGGACAACGCCCGTTTGTACCAGGAGTCTTTGGAAAAACAGAGGCTGGAGGAGGAGTTGGCTTTGGCCCGCCAAATACAGACGGAGCTTCTGCCCAAAACCTGCCCCCGGGCCGAGTTCTTCGAATTCTCCGCATTCATTCAGCCGGCCCGACAGGTGGGAGGAGACTACTATGATTTTCTTCCGACGGATTCGGGATCGATCGGCCTGGCCATAGCGGATGCTTCGGGCAAGGGCATACCCGCCGCTCTGCTGATCTCATTGGTGCACGCCAGCCTGAGGGCGGAGGTCAAAAACAAATTGTCTCCCAATGCGGTCATATCCAATATAAACCAGTTGATCCATTCTTCAACCACCTCGGAGAAATTCGCCACCATGTTCTATGGTGAGCTGAGCCCTTGCGGCAGAAAGCTATCTTACTGCAATGCCGGGCACAACTATCCTTTGGTTTTGCGCGAGGACGGAAAGGTCGACTTTCTGGACAAGGGAGGCTTGATAGTGGGCGCGTTTCCTGACGCGTTTTATGAAGCAGCGGAGGTGGAGCTAAAGGAAAACGATACCGTCTTCTTCTATTCCGACGGTTTAACGGATAGCTTCAACGCAAATGAGGAGATGTTCGGAGAGAAACGGTTGATGGATTTGCTGCTTGAGAATCGCTTCCTGGGGGCCGAGGAGTTGAAGCAGAAAGTGGTGAATGCAGCTATTGACTTCGCCGGTGGACGCCCTCAGTACGATGATCTCACCGTCGTGGTCCTAAGAATTCATTAACCTCTCCCCTTTTGGTTCCCCCGCCTTCGGCAAAGGGAGACAGGGGATGAGGTCCCCAACAGAGAGGCTGATGAAAAAGAAAGATGGCCCGAAAAGGATAGAAAGACCCAAGGTCAGGAGAACCTGGACCCGAAACCCGGCTACGCGGGTGAAGGAGAGCGGGAAGGCGTATAAAAGAGGGAAATCCGTGAACTGGTCAACGGATGCAGCCGATTTGACCAAGGGAATTGAGAAAACCTACAAGTATTGTCCCCGATGCGGTGCAGAAATGGTGGAGAGAACGGTTGATCATAAAACCAGAAAGACGTGCCCGGTCTGTGATTATGTATACTATCACAATCCAGTTCCGGCTGCGGGAGTGGTTATTGAAGAGGATGGAAAGATACTTTTAGTGAAGAGGAAATTCGAGCCATACAAGGGGGATTGGTGTCTTCCTGCCGGATTCATGGAATACGACGAGTCACCCGAGCAGTGCGCCATAAGAGAGACCAAAGAGGAGCTAAACGTTGATGTCGAGTTGGACGGGCTTTTTGGCATTTACTCGGGAAAAGACGATCCCCGCACTCATGCTGTACTGGTGATGTACTGGGCCAACATAGTCGGCGGAGAGCTGAAGCCCGGAGACGACGCCGAGGAGTTAAAGTATTTCGGCAAAGACGAAGTCCCCACCAATATTGCCTTCTTAGCCCACCGGCAGATCATAAAGGAATTCTTCGAAATCAGGGAATGAGAATCGCATCACTGAGGCTGGGACTGGATGCCCGGCTCATGGGGTTCGAGTCAATTGAAAATAAGCGGAACAAAAGAAGAAGGGGAAATCATGGCGTACAAGGTTGAAGAAATCCGCAGTTGGACAGATGAATACCTGGTGGAGGAGTATCTCATGTGTTGCAAAACTC
>CAYMNI010000015.1:0-18972 GCA_964391755.1 uncultured Ignavibacteria bacterium | reverse complement strand
CGTCAAAGACCTAGGGATTTTTTGCCTGAAGCCCATGCAGAAATAAGTCCACCACTTGTTTGGGCCTTTCCTTTCTGAATTTCTTTTCATCCTTGATCTCCCAGATAGAATTCAAAAGCGGTGCCATGATCAGATAACCCAAGTTCATACCCAAAAAGGAGATGATTGCATGCCTGCTGTCTAAATTCCGGAAAGAACCGCTCTTCTTGTTTTTCTCCATCAACTCCTTGACTTTCTGGGCCAGACTCTTCTTTTCTGAGATTATCCCATCCAAAACAGTTTGAAATCTCCGGCTTCCTCTGGCCATCTCTCGGAGAAATATGGGCACGAAGTTGTCTTGGTCTTCGAACATAGAGTGATACAGTTGGCTCACTCTACCCAATGTCGCCTCCAAAGTGGGCTCCTCGGATATGGCTTGTTCTAAAAGTTGCCTTATTCTCTTAAAGTGCTTGTCGACCACCGCCCGGTACAGATGTTCCTTGGAGCGGAAATGATAGTATATCATGGCCTTGTTGACCCCCGCCCGGGAAGCGATCTTGTCTATTCTGGCGCCGTCCAATCCCTCTTTGGCAAACTCAATCTGGGCGGAAGAAAGGATTTTCTGGAGAGTGGTCATGTTTTCGTGTTTCATAAGTAACTAACCGTTTAGTTTAACTAACCAGTTATATAATACGATTCAAATATTTCTTCGTTTGCCAACCGGATTATTTCTTTCAATTTTCTATCAGATGGGAAATCAGGGAGAACTTGCCGAAGCATTCACCATGGTTACCAATTCTCCGGACTCGTTATTTCTGGATCGGTGACGCTACCGGAAACGACAATTATCTACCCCCTATTCAGAACATGGGCATCCAAAAGAGTTCTGAACTTCCGGAAAACCGTTAGTTTTTTCACCCCCAGGAAGGCGCGGATTAATTCAACCATTACCCAAAACAGGTAGACAAAGGTGATCTCCTCCCTCCATCCCGGGAACACAAATTGGATCAGCCACAAGGCAAACAGTCCCAGCGCCTCGTACCACCGGAACTCCATGTTGGCCAAAAAGAGAAATCCCAAAAAGGACTGCGCCATGGTCAGGAATATCTCGATTCTCTGATGATGGTCGAAGTTGACCACCGAAACCTCTCCCCGGCTGAAGCTGTAGACGATGGGTATCATGGCCACCAGCACGGTCCACTGGTTGATGTTGGAGGAGACCATGTTCATCAGGCCCATGGGCGCCTTTCTCACTTTTCGAGCCCAGTTGAAGGCGGTCACCTTCTCCGGGAACTCGGAGAGAAACGGTGCCACCCACTGCACGAAAACGAAGTTGGACACGCCCAGAAAACCGGCCAATGCCAGCATGCTGTACAGAAACGGATGTGCCACGAAGTAGAGCCAGAAGCCTCCCGCCAGAAACATCCCGGCGATGGTCAGGTTGCGGTAGGTAGGTTTCATTTTCAAAACGGCGCGAGGCACCCGGTCTACGTCCTCCAATCTCTCGTCGCACTGCGCCGGCAGCTTCTGTAATACAAACAGATAAGCGGCGTAAATGCCGATCAACACCGCCGAATCGAACAGCGTCAGCGTTCCCTTGAGAAGGATGACCAGGAAGTATGCGATGGGCGGCAGAAGCCCCATCACCTCGATGGCGTGCTCGTCGTCCAAGCGAATGTTGACCAGTTTTTTGCCCTTCTCACCGGGTTTCCTGAAGAAGGCAGCGGTGAAGTAAATCATGGGCCAGGCCAGTCCCACCAAGAGCCGCAGCGAACCGGTGAAGTTCGCCGTTATCAGATGAACCTTTTCCGGATCGGAACCCGCCTCCCATGCGATCACCGCCTCCACTGCGAACTCCGGCAGGGTCTGAAGCCAGGCTAAAATGGCCAAGGCCAAACCCTGGCAGAAAAGAAATTGAGCAGCCTCGGCCGCCCACCCTATCACCAGCGCGGAGAAGATGATCGAGGGGAACGTCCAGATGGCGGATAAGGCCTTGGCCTTGGCAGAGGCGGCAGCTATGGATTTCAGTTCCGTGAGCATGAGGATGAAACTCGAAATCAGGTGGTCTCAGGCTTGTTTATGTTCTCCAGACTTTTGAGAGAAAACCTCTCCGGGGAGGCGATCCCGCCGGAGACGAAGAATTTGATGCCCTGCTCCACGGTCATGTCCAGAAAAATCACCTCGCCGGGGGGGAAAAGCATGGTCCATCCGCTGAACGGCGTGGGAGTGGACGGAATGTAGACTGCCATCAGCCGATCGGGTGTGGCGTCCAAATCCGTCTTGATTTCCTGGGTGAGGAATCCCAGACAGTACATCCCCTTTCTGGGAAACTGCACCAACACCACCTGCTTGAAGGAATGTTTGTCGCTGGTGGCGATGGCCCGGACCAGCTGCTTGGAGGAACCGTAGATTGTACGCACCAGGGGGGTTCTGATCAAGAAGATCTCCCATACTTTGAAAAGCCGGGAACCGATCACGTTGGCAGTCAAGAATCCGGCCAGGAAGATCAATACGATGGTGGCCACAAGCCCCAACCCGGGGATTCTGTAACCCAGTGCCTGGGTGATGAAAGGAGACAGGATGCCGTCCACCTTGGTGAAAAGAAAACGCAGCACCACCACGGTTATGATCAGCGGCACGATCACCAGTATGCCGCCCAAAAAGTAGCTCCGCAAAATCGTGTTCAATCTGTCTCTGAATGACACGCCCTTTGCCTCGAATCAGGGTTTGGGTACGAGGACGGAATTTTCTCTGTCAATCTCCAATATCGTCTGGCTTCGGGCTAAAATTATCCTATTTTCGGGCTTTGTCAAGGAAGAAACGTTCTGGAGTGCGGAGGCTTGACTCCGCGGTTTGAAGGATTCTGGTCGAAACCGCACCAGCGAACCGATGCACTCCAGACCTCCAAAGCTTCTCAGCTTGGTCAGAGTATATATGTGTGGCGCTAAACCGGTATTTGAGAGGATGTGTGCAGAATTAGGCTGAACCAGAACCTAACTTAAGTTAGGTTCTGGTTCTTCATGGGCCTAACTCGTGATATGCTGGAGCACAGACGAATCTAACCCTTATCGTTTCTGAACACCCAGATATCGGAGAAATGTCTGGTCTGTCTGATGTAAATTCTCTGCAGCCGGATCAATTCCAGGATGGCCATGAAGGTGACCACCATTACCAGTTTCACGGGAGTATCTAAGAAAAGCTCGGTGAATATCACTCCGTCCTTGTCCGCCAGACGGCTAAGCACGTAATCGATTCTCTCCTCCACGGTCACCTTGGGATAATTCACCGTGTGGTAAATCTCCGGCGGATGGCCTTCCAAAACCCGCTTGAAGGCAAAGACCAGGTCGGGTAGGGAGGCTTCTATGAGCACTTCGTCCTCAGGCAACCGCTCTACGAAAGAGAAGTCTTTCCGGGGAAACCAGGTGGACTCTTCTGTCTCTTTCTCTCTAAGTATCTGTGCGGCCTCTTTGAACTTCCGGTATTCCAAAAGGGCGGCCACCAATTGTTCGCGCGGATCCTCCTCCTCTTCCTGATCCTGAGACTTTGGCAAAAGCATTCTCACCTTGATTCGCATCAGTGTAGCTGCCATCACGATGAACTCCCCGGCCAACTCCAGGTTCAGCTCCCTCATCAGCTCGATATATTCCAGATACTGTCTGGTAATGTGGGCGATGGGAATGTCGTAGATGTCTATCTTGTCCCGCTTGATGAGGAACAAAAGAAGATCTAAAGGGCCTTCGAAGACGTCCAGTTTGACTGAATAGGACGAAGTGCCTTCCTGGCTTTTTGTTTCGATCGATTCCATTTCCCCCTCTCAGTTGTGGGAACCTGGTTGCGTCGGGATATTGTTATCCCGACGCCAAAGTCTTTCCTATACGAACAAACAATGAACGCAGTCGATCTCCAAGACAGAATGATCATCCAGATAGATATTCTTCCAATGATTCATAACCCAGCTTCTCAAAACCCTTGCGCATCGGGACTACAAAGTCCCGATGCAACAGAGCAACAGATCCCCATGCAAAGGGTGTCGATTAAGACCGACTCACCACATCTTCATGGCCTTCCGCACATCCTGCATAGTATTCTCAGCCTTGGCTCTGGCTCTTTCTGCACCTGATTGTAACACCTTCTCTACATAAGTCAAGTCTTTTTCGAGCTCTGCCCTCTTTTGGCGAATTGGCTTCAGGGCGCTGTTGGTGTTCTCCGCACACATTTTCTTGCATTTGACGCAGCCTAATTTTCCCGACAGGCATTCCCGGTGAATCGTCTTATGTTCTGTATTGTAAAGCTTGTGCAGAAGATAGACCGGACACTCATCCGGATGGCCCGGGTCGCCCATGCGTATCTTGGTGGGATCGGTGTACATGGTCGATATCTTCTTGGTGGTGAACTGGTCCGACTCTCCCATGAAGATGTAGTTGTCGTACGACTTGCCCATCTTTCTGCCGTCCGTTCCCAAAATCAGTGGGGCCTGGCTCAACTTGCCCTGTGGCTCGGGGAACACCTGTCCGTACAAACCGTTAAATCTTCTCGCCACCTCGCGGGTGAGTTCGATGTGGGGAAGCTGATCCTTTCCCACCGGAACCCAGTTGGCTTTGTAGATCAGAATATCCGCCGCCTGAAGCAGCGGATACCCCAAAAAGCCGTAGCTGTCGAGTCCCAACTCTACACTCTTCTCTTTGTAAGAGGGAACTCTCTCCAGCCAAGGCGTGGGAATGATCATGGAGAAGAGAAGATGCAGTTCGGCATGTTCCTTGACCTGCGACTGAATGAATATGGCGCATTTCTCGGGGTCGAGACCTGCGGAGAGATAGTCGATGGCAACCTCGATTATCCTGCCGCGAAGCTCCGATGTTTCGTCATAGTCTGAGGTCAGGGCATGCCAGTCTACGATGCAGCAGTACATCTCGTAGTCGTCCTGAAGTCTAACCCAATGTCTGAGCGCACCCTCGAGATTGCCCAGATGCAACTGCCCGGTGGGCTGCATACCGCTCAAGATCACTTGTTTTGCCATCGGCACCTCAATCAAAAAAGTATAAGATTTCAAATCCTGGGTCTTGCGCTTTAAGTCCTAGGTGAAAGCTATTGAGGTTTCGCCCTCCATCTTAGCTTCCGGTATTCCTCCAGGTCATCGAAGTTCCTCATATTTAACTTCATCACCTCGTCGGTTCCCTGTTTCAACTCCATAACCTCTCGGCTCCGACCTTTCCCCTGGAATTCTACACTTCCTCAGTCCAAAAACAGGTACTGCCTCCACCTCTGATCGGAGATTCCCACGAATTGTTGAATGAAGGTAATGTGGGTCGGTCTTCTGGGCTGCCTTCGAAGCTTAAACCCCGCCTGCTCCGGGGTGCGGTTTCCCTTAATGTTGTTACATTTGATGCAGGCGCAGACCAAGTTTTCCCAAGTATCCTTGCCACCGTAGATTTTGGGTATGACGTGATCCACCGTCATAGGAGCCCGGCTGTCACCACAGTATTGGCAGCGATGTCCGTCTCTTTTAACCACGTTTCTGCGGGTTAAAAGAATTCGCTTATTGGGAACATGGATGAAAAAGCCGAGCCGGACCACACTGGGCAGCGGGAAGGAAGCGGTAACCGAGCGAATCATCTGTCCATCATGCTTCTCTATGATTTCCGCTTTGCCCAGATATATCAGTACCACTGCTCTCCTGACAGAGCACACCGACAACGGTTCGTAGTTTTGATTGAGTACCAGGACGTTTCTGTTTAGCATGGTCCGAACTCTTGTCTGATCTAAATTCACTCTTAAAAGTCCAATGTATTCAAATCGCCTTGTATGTCAACGATTTTTTGGGGTTGTCTTTTCAGATGAAGCTACTCGTACGACCTGCCGGCAAGTTAGCATATGTAAAACGGGTGCTCGATTCGATTCGGTGTCAAGAGCGTTCCGGTAGATCGAGTTGCTTCCAATCATCATCGAGTTCTGGTCCGAGCACTCCGATCCGGACAACCGAAGTCATGGCAAGTTGTATCCTCGCCCGTTTCTCGATGTTTTCAGACGCCTGCATATTGGAAGATCAATAGGGTCTTACACCTATTTCCCCAGCGCCCTTCGCTCGCGTCTAAATGGGCGAATTAACAGATTTAGCCTGGAATAACGCCCTTCAGCGAGTCATATAAAGCTAGTGATCTTTCCCTATACTCAGAAAAAAACTGCTTGACAGATGTTGACAGAGAGGTAAATTGTAAGCGGGTAAACCAACGCATAAAAATAAAGCACGAGACTGAGCAACAAGGGAAGGAGTTCAGTGCTGCGCCAAGGGGTGTCGCGGTATTAGACTTGCTGTTTCTCTTGTAGTGCTCCCTCTTCTGCGGACAATACTGAAGGGACCAAGCAAATTGTGGGGTGCCAGCGGTTGCGAGTCCGTCCGAATCGGGCTTGTCTCTTCGGGCGTGCGCGCGGCTCGCTGAAGGAGCACTCTTCATGGCAGTTGTTCGGGAACGTCTGCAACCCGCTGAGCGCAAACCGGGTATTAGGTGCGGGGAGCGTTGTTCTGTCAGTATCAGCGGCGAGCCTTTGCTACTCAGGTGGGCAGAGAGCTTTCTGTTCGCCGGATGTTCCGCTCTGCTATTGCTCGTAGCCAGGATATTTCCCCATTATTGGTACTTCTCGCTCTTCGCGCTGATACCTTTTCTCTACAAGATCATTATCAGCACACCGGGAGAATCCCTACGGCTCGGATTCTTGCTCGGCCTTTCTCTCTTCGGCGCTTCCCTGGGGCATTCATTAGTTGCAGCTCCGTTCACTTGTCTTCCAACGCTGATTGCCGGTACGGCCCTATTTTCGTTATTCGGATGGGCAGCCGGATGGGCACGCAAGCATTGGGGATTCAGCCCCTTCGTTGTGTCTGTGCTTTGGGTGGGTCTGGAGATGGGGCTGCTGAGATTCGGCTTTGTTGGTGGGATGCTGGTGGAGTCGGGAACGGCTTCCCAACTGCTGCATAGCTTGGTTGGTCTGTTAGGATTTATTGCGGCGTCGGCCCTCATCGTTCTCTTAAACTCCTTTTTGATATTAGCAGTTATCAAGACCCTCGAGATGGTCAGTAGACGGGGGAAGGCTGTTGAGGAAAACCAAAGCAGGCGGGGCGCCATCTCTGCCTGGAGTCCTTTCACCGAGAAGGTCTACCTGGTGCCGGAGGACCGCGCCCCGCCCTTCTGTTCCTAAGTCTTGTCGTGAAAAGTTAAGCATTGAAGGAGCAAATGTCACGGAGAAGATGCAGACTTCAGCAAGAACTGCCTGACTGCAGAAGGTAACGAACAGTCTCGTTGTTCAGAGGAGCTTGTATCCATCTTCGCCAATAGTCATGTATGCGAAAGGAGCGAAAATGCGTAGGAATATAGTTTTGATCACATTGATGGTGGGCGTTCTTGGCCTCATGAATAGCGTCGTAAACGCAGCAGACGATCCTGTGCAGGCGATCAGGGACTCCAAGACGCCGGTGCACATGCACTCTCTGGCCTCTGGCGATATCCAGATCACGAACTGGGGCGATGTAAACGGCAGTCAGTGGCACTCTCTTTATCCGCCCACGACTTACTGTCACAACTGGGCTTGCATTGGCGGGATTGACAATGGCAACGGCCTCCTCAGCGCCGGAGATAGGTTGAAATTACAGCACATCGCCACGGGAAAATCGTTGTGGACCTTAGTGGAGTGGGTGACCACTACGGTGGTGTTCAGGGACACGTTGTCCAACGACACCATGTATGTCGAATACGTTTGCGGATATGATACCTGCCCACCGCCTCTCGGCTATCCCTTTAGCGTGCTGTGGCACGAGATTCTGCCAGAGTACTGCAATTCTCACGAGATCACCGGCTTTTCGGACAACGGCGATGGCATCTTGAGCACCTGCGACTATGCGCAATTTGACGGTGATCCTGAATGGTGGCACGTTGAGGACGTGGCTACGGACATCCTGGTTCAGTCGATACCCGATCCCACCGTTCCCACTCTGACTCAGTGGGGCGTCATCGTGCTGGTCGCATTGCTCATCAGCAGTGCTATCTTCATCATGCTGAGAAGGAGGAAAGCAACAACCTTAGCCGTTTAGTTGTGACCGTTCAACGGATGCAACGAAAACAACCTTGGGGCAGGGGTTGGACCCCTGCCCCAACCGGTATATTTCAGCCCTTCTCCTCTCAACAACCTTACTATTCTAATCGGCAAAGCAAAACTCCTCCCTCTCAAGAGCACTGAGTTCGTCTCTGCACCACTACTTTCATTGCTTTTCCTCACCTGATTTTAGATATCCTTCTTTGCGACTTACAACAGCCATCGTCGAAATCTTGCCCGCCAATCGGATAAATGCCTTGCAATGAAACCCGGTCGGGCTTATATTTATCGTTCACACGAAGCAGGTTGAATGGATTTCTATCTTACGGTTTGTTATCATGATTAAAAAAGTGATCATTGAGAAAGCCGAGAGGCTGCAGAAGATTCCTTCCGGACTTTCTGCGGAGGCGATAAGGACGAAACAGAATCTTACCCGAAGGGGAGTAAGTTTGATAGACTTGGGGGAGTTGAATCTCGACTCATCCTTGAGAGATTTTTTCATCCTGCCTGCGGATAAAGACGAAATGTTCACTCCCTGCGACTTGCGGACCTGGCAGGAGCTCAAAAGGGAGGCGGCTAAGTGGTTGCAGCAGAAATACGAATTGAGGGCGCGGCCCGAAACGGAGATTCTTCCTTTCTTCGGAGAGAAAAGGGTAATCTATCAGCTGCTGCTGAGCTTGATCAATCCCGGCGATCTGGTGGCCTTACCAGATCCTTGCGATCCTATGTACAAAACGTCTTCCATTCTATCCGGAGCTCAAGTCGAGACCTTTCCCCTGCTGGAGAGAAACGACTACCTGCCCAACCTGAGTACCTTTCACTGGTCCGGCCGAGCTGCCAAGTTCCCCAAAGTTCTCTTTCTGAACTACCCGCACGATCCCACATCGTCGGTAGCCGACTCCGGCTTCTTCCGCGAGGTGGTGGAATGGGCCGGCAAGAGAAACGTGCTGGTGATAAACGACGCCTCCGGGAATGAGATATGTTACGACGACCACGCGCCGGTTTCTCTTCTCCAGACCAAGGGTGCCAGGAAACTGGCGCTGGAGAGATTCTCGTTTTTTGCATTAACCGGCATTGAATTCGGCTTCCTAGTGGGAGATAAGGGAGTGATTTCACAGACGGAATCGTTACAGCAAGCTCTGGGTGAGAGATATTCAAAAGCCAGGGTGCTTCAGGCTCTGGAAATCCTGCGGAGATATGCGGAGATTTCCCATCGGAACAATCTGGAGTTTACGCTGAGAAAGGCCACTCTGCTCAAAGAGCTATTCAAGTTGAATTGGAAAGCGAAAAAACCCAAAGCCGGACCCTTTACCTGGGTTAAGATCCCTCCGAGATACTCCTCTGTGGGATTCTTCCGCATGCTGCTGAGAAAGACCGGGGTGGTTGTCTCTCCGGGATCCGGGTTCGGCGAGCACGGAGAAGGCTACATCCGGATAGCTTTGAATCCTCCGGCTGAACAGATTCAGGAGGCAATTAGGAGACTGGAAATGCACTCGCACGTCTGGCAGAGGAAATATCGACCGAAAACCTGATGAACCGGAACCTGACTTAAGTCAGGTTCTGGTGGAAGTTTTTAATGAGTGCGGCCAGGTCGCTCCACGACTCAGACCGGCACCCGTAATCGAAGCATGTTTCGTAGGAATCACAGAACAGTAGTGCGTATAACAAAATATTGAGTACACGAACTCAAGCTATATGGGCGTTATTAGATTACATAACATGACCTTCTACGGCTATCACGGCATCTCGGCAGCGGAGAGGCAAACCGGAAGAAGGTTCGAGGTGGACGTGGAGTTGGTAGTGGATATGGATAAGCCGGCTAAGACCGATAAGCTCAAGGACACGGTCAATTATACTCAAGTCTACCGAACCGTCGAAGAGTTGGTGGAGAAAAACAGTTTCGCCCTTCTTGAGACCATTGCGGTCAGGTTGGCCAATCAGATACTGAGCAAGTTCAAGCCCCAGGAGGTTACCATAAGGGTGAGAAAGAAGATTCCACCGGTGCCGGGGAATTTGGATCATATCGAGGTGGAGGTCAAGCGAAAGAGAAAGGGGATCAAGCCCAAGCGGATCTGACAATCCTATTTCCATCAGAATGCTTCCCTGATTTTTCCGTACAAGGATAACAGACGAGAAAATCTGAGGCTTATCTTGGCAATCGCATATCTATGCCTGGGATCAAATCAGGGTGATAGACTTGAGTTCCTTAGACAGGCAGTCAGAGACATAGGAGAATCGGACGGAATCTCGGTGGAAAAGGTCTCCCCTATTTACCAGACGCAGCCGGTGAAAATTCAGGATCGCAGTTGGTTTTTGAACCAGGTCATTGAAGTTCAAACCTCGCTGGATCCCTTTTTGCTGCTTGACCGTCTGTTGGCCATCGAAAATCAGATGGGGAGGAAAAGGGAAATCGAATCCGGTTCGCGAAATATCGACTTAGACATTCTTCTTTTCGATGATCGGATTGTCAGGACGGACCGGCTGATCATCCCTCATCCGCGAATGCATCAGAGGAAATTTGTGTTAGTCCCTCTGTACCGGATTGCTCCGGAGTTTTGTCATCCGGTTCTCAAAAAGACCGTACGCCAGCTTCTACAGACGTGTGAGGACAGCTCGGCGGTCAGACCTTACAAAGAGAAAACCTGAATTTCCTTTGCAGTTGGTATGCTTGCGGCATATATTTAACGGATGAGGTTGCTGATCCTACCGTAGCTGGAGGTTGGGATGGGTGAGATAAACTACATTAACATCGAGGGCCCCATCGGAGCCGGCAAGACCAGTCTGGCAAAGATACTGGCCGAAAGGCTGGGCGCCAGGCTGATTCTGGAGGAGACGGAACAGAATCCTTTCCTTCCCGACTTCTACAAGGACAGAAGAAGGTATGCATTTCAGGCCCAGCTTTTCTTTCTGCTCTCCCGACATAGGCAGCAACAGGAGCTTTTTGCCACTGATCTTTTCCACAAGAAGGTCATCAGCGACTACTTCTTCGATAAAGACCGAATATTCGCTTCGGTTACCCTGGACGAAAGGGAGCTGTATCTCTATGAGCGGGTCCTGTCCGCGCTGGAGAGGGACGTGCCCAAGCCAGATCTGGTGCTGTATCTGCAAACTTCTTCCGAGGTTTTGCTGAAGAGAATAAAGGAGCGCAACCGTTCGTATGAGAAGAACATCGATTCCAACTACATCAGAGAGTTGAACGAGGCTTACAACTACTATTTCTTCCACTACACCAGAACTCCGCTTCTGGTGGTGAACACTGATCGCGTGGATTTCGTCAACAACGACGAGGATTTGAGGGATCTTTTGAGCCTCTTGTCCACTCCGCTCTCCGGCACGAAATACTACGTGCCCATGGGAGGGGTGTGAAGCGCGTCGGTTATGAGAGCAAATCATGAGCGTCGACCTGAAGCCGGAAAAAGTCACGGTCAGAAGCTTCAACAAGTTGAAGCGAAAGAAAGAGAAGATCGCAGTTCTCACCGCCTATGATTTCCACACCGCCCGCATCCTGGATGAGGTCGGAATGGATGCGGTTCTGGTGGGCGATTCCGCCAGTATGGTGTTTTACGGTTCGTCCAGCACTCTCCCCATCACCATGGATCAGATGATCTATCATACCAAAGCCGTCTCCACCGCGGTCAAAAGAGCTTTGGTGATTGCCGATATGCCGTTTCTCTCCTACCAGGCAAGCACGGAGGAAGCCGTAACCAATGCCGGGAGGTTCCTTAAGGAGGGTGGAGCGGATGCGGTGAAAATGGAAGGCGGACTGGAGATGTTCGATACCATACAAAGAGTGATCCAGGTGGGCATTCCGGTGATGGGACACATCGGTTTGACTCCTCAATCCATCAACAGATTCGGAGGATTCGTAGTCCGGGGAAAATCCGAGGAGGACAAAGAGTATCTCAGGCAAAGCGCGAAAAAACTGAAACAGGCAGGTTGCTTTTCGGTTCTGATCGAGTCGGTTCCCAAAGAGCTGGCCAGGGAGATCACCGAATCCTTAGACGTTCCCACCGTCGGAATCGGGGCAGGCAGCGGGTGTGACGGGCAGGTGCTGGTGGTAAACGACATTCTGGGGCTGTTCGAAGACTTCAAACCCAAGTTCGTAAGAAGATATGCGGAGTTGGGGAAGGAGATCAGAAGGGCATGTAAGAGCTTTCTGGACGACGTTAAGTCGGGCAGGTTTCCGTCGGAAGAAGAGAGTTACTGAGTGAATTGGGCATTGAAAGAGCGGGAACTCCAAGTCAAAATCCAAGGCTCATGGGCGGAAGAGCAACGGCGGAATTTCCGGAGCATCAAGCTTGAGCTTGACCAGAAAGAGAAGTCACTGAATCACAAAGACCTCTGTCCGGTTTACCTTAAGGTGAACCCTCGGCATTCCGCAGCTCGCGCGGTTCTACGGAGTGTTTCATATCTTCAGCTCGATCGACTCAGGTGTCGAGGGGAAAGTTTCAACTCCGATTTCGAGCTTTTTCTTATAAACTTCGGTTTATTTAAGATGCAGATAATCCGATCACCCAAGAGAATGCAGAAGATCTGCGGGGAGCTCAAACGCAAGAGCAGAACCATCAGTTTAGTCCCCACCATGGGCTATCTGCACGAAGGACACTTAAGCCTTGTGCGCATCGCCGGAAAGAGATCGGATGTGGTGGTTGTAAGCATATTCGTCAATCCCACTCAATTCGGACCCAAAGAAGACTTCGACAGATACCCCAGAGACTTCAAGAGGGACAGGCTTCTACTGGAACAAGAAGGCTGTGACTTCATTTTCGCTCCCCGGATCAAGGAGATATATCCAGAGGGTTACCTGACTTACGTGGAAGTGGAAGAGTTGACGGGCAAGCTCGAAGGAGCTTCAAGACCCGGGCATTTTCGGGGGGTGACCACCATCGTGGCAAAACTACTTAACATCGTCCAACCCGACGTGGCCGTGTTTGGACAGAAGGACGCCCAGCAGGCGGTGGTCTTGAAGAAAATGGTGGAGGATCTAGATTACGGAACCCGGATGATAATCGCTCCTACGGTCAGAGAAAAGGATGGTCTGGCCTTAAGCTCGAGGAACAAATATCTCTCTCAGCAAGAGAAGAAGCAAGCAGCGGTCTTATCCCGGTCGCTGCGCGAGGCAGAAAAGTTGATCGGCAGTGGCGAAAGAAAAGCAGCCAAGATAATCACCCGGATGAGAAATCTGATAAAGAAGCATCCTTTGGCCAAGTTGGAGTACGTTGCCATAACCGATGCCCGTTCTATGAAGCTGCTGACCGAACTAAGAGGTGATGTTTTGATCTCTCTGGCGGTTCGGTTTGGGAAGACCAGGTTGATAGACAACACCAAAATCAAAGTGAGTTGAATTCATCGGGTGCTCGCAGACTGATGCCGAAGCAGTTTGAGAAAGAGGATCTGCCCGAAGGCACAGTCCAAGTGATCGCATTTTGCCGGCCTGCCGGGAAAGGAGACATGGAGATATCTAAAACGAGCGTAAAACTGTATGGGGCTGCTTTCTTCGTCTGCATTTCCGTGTTCGCCTGCCAGCAGCAACCCTCTAATAGAGTGGTGTCCGAAAAACTTATCGCCCAAATCGACTTCCCTTCCTGGATAAAAGAATCTCTCAGGGTCAGCCCGGACAGCAGAAGAGTGGCTTACGCCGTTCGAGTGGGCGACAAGGTTGCCTTGGTGGTGGACGGTGAAGTCAAAGAAGAATACGATGGCATAGCCAAAAACAGCATCGCCTTCAGTCCTGACAGCAGAAGGATCGCCTATCAGGCTACGACAGACGGAAAGTGTTTCGTGGTGGTGGACGGAGAGTGGGAGGAACGATATGACCAGGTGAGCGTTCCCGTCTTCAGCCCCGACAGCAGGAGGCTGGCTTACTCAACCGAAGAAGACGGCAGACGCTTCGTGGTGGTGGATGGAGAACCCGGCACGAAATACGATGACGTGGGTGATCCGGTGTTCAGCTCCGACAGCAGAAGAGTGGCTTACCGGGCTGCAGTCGAAGACAGGCGTTTCGTGGTGGTGGACGGAGAGGAGGGAGACTCCTACCAGGACATAGGGGATGGCAGTGTTATCTTCAGCCCGGACAGCAAGAGGATCGCATATGCCGCCCAGTTGGAGAATACTTGGGTAGTGGTCTTAGATGGAGTAAAAAAGAAGCACTACCAGGGAGTACGAACTGGCAGTTTGGTCTTCAGCCCGGACAGCCGGCGTTTAGCTTACGTCGTCCAAACGGACCAAAGCTATCTGGTGGTGGTAGACGGAGAAGAAGGCAATCCATACGATAGCATTGGAACAACCCCCCCCATCTTCAGCCCGGACAGCAGACACTTAGCCTATGCGGGCAAATCCGGCAGCGAATGGACCGTGGTGGTGGATGGAGAAGAGGGAAAACGTTATCAGAACGTGCAGGAAACCGACTTGGTCTTCAGCCCCGACGGAACAAGGCTGGCTTATGCCGCTCAGGAAGGCGAACGACTGTTGGTTACGGTGGATGGAGTGGAGGGACCGAGATACGAAGGAATCCTTGAGGGATCTCTGACCTTCAGCCCCGATGGCAGGAGTCTGGTATACGCAGCTCAGATGGGGAAGAAACGGTTTGTGGTTGCGGATGGGAAAACGCTGAAAGCACATAGCGGCATCGGCTCCATCGTCTTCAGTCCGGACAGCCGACGGCTGGCTTACGGCGCCCGGGAGGGAAGCAGGCGGTTTCTGGTCGTGGACCAGGAAGAGGGAAAGTCATACGATGCGATGATCACCGTCGGTGGCGGAGATGTCGTCTTTGACTCTCCCCACAGCCTTAACTACCTGGCCGTGAAGGGTAATCAAATCTACTTGGTGGAAGAGAGAATAAAAGAAAATAGATGACCACGGTGCGCTGGACGGTTGACGGTGGATGATGGACTTGCCCCAGATCGGCTGCTTTGAAAGCGTGCTCCTTGGATTTGCAGGAATGATGTTACCGCAAATACATTCAAAAAGGCAAAGAGAGTAAACGTAGAATTGATAAGAAGCGTGATCGCTAAAAGAAACCAGCTTTCCGTCAGTGTTCTTCTCGGCCGAGATAGCTGAAAGAACCGGGCTTGAGGCAAGCGCTAAGGATTAATGTCATGTTGAGAACAGTCTGTAAATCCAAAATACACCGGGCCAGAATCACCGAAGCTGATCTGAACTACGAGGGGAGCATAACCATAGACCAACGGCTTCTGGAGGAGTCCGACATCCTGCCTTACGAGAAGGTCCAGGTGGTTAATCTCAACAACGGCGCCCGGTTAGAAACCTACGTCTTGGTAGGAGAAAAGGATTCCGGGATCATTTGTTTAAACGGCCCGGCAGCAAGACTGGGGCAGGTGGGGGATCTGTTGATCGTCATCTCCTATTGCCACCTGGAGTCCGAAAAGGCGGAAAAACACTTTCCTAAGATCGTTCACGTCGACCAGGAAAACAGAATCCTGTCGAGCCGTTGAACCGGAACACGGGAACTACTATTAGTATCCCACCAAAGCGGTCACCTCCTTGCACTCATGCGTTCCACGAAACCGGTAGCCATCATTCTGGCAGCGGGTAAGGGCAAGCGGATGAAGTCCGATCTGCCCAAGGTTCTTCACAAACTAAGCGGAAGGCCCATGGTGGAATACGTGGTGGACGCCGCCAGAGCTGCCGGTGCCGGGAGAATCATTCTGGTGATTGGCCACAAATGGGAGCAGACCCAAGGGTACCTTAAGCATCTGAAGGTCGAGTTTGTGGTTCAGAAGCAGCAGCTGGGAACGGGACATGCGGTGATGCAAGCCAAAGGACTCCTTTCCGATTTTGACGGAGAGGTTTTGATTCTATGCGGCGACGTGCCGCTGCTCAAAGCGACCACCTTAAAAAGTCTCATGGAGGAACACAGGAGCAACAAAGCTGCCGCCACGGTTTTAACCTCCATACCCGGAGATCCGGCCGGATACGGGAGGGTGGTTCGGGACTCAAAAGGCATGGTGCAAGAAATAGTGGAGGAAAAAGACACATCTGCCGATCAAAGGAAAATAGGGGAGATCAACACGGGAACGTTTTGCTTTGACAAAAGTTCCCTGTTCTCCGTTCTGGAACGGGTGAACAACGACAACCGACAAAAAGAGTACTACCTGACCGATACGCTTAAGCTCCTGCTGGAGGGTGGGCAACCGGTAAGGGCGGTTGTGGCATCCGATGCTTCTGAGACCCTGGGGGTAAACTCACCTGAGGAGCTTGTGCAGGTGGAGGAAATTCTCAGGTCCGGATGAAGTCAACAAACGACATCCACGCTGTGGGCGTATTAACCAGTGGCAGGAACGTCTTGTGCAGTATAGAGTTATTAGGTATGTCCGGAAGGCAAAAGCAGAATACAATGTGGAGGAGATCGGGGCGGTAATATGTACACTTGTCCAAATCCGGGACGAGATGGCAAGCGACTAAGGCGTCAATACACAGGTGCCTGTTTAGTTTGAGATTCTAAGCAGTTTCTTGAGAAAACCATTGACAGTTCAAAATCCGAATTCTATATTCTTCACGTTGAGCCAACCCTGGCGGGAGATTTGGATGAGAAGGATCGGCAAATTCCTTTGTCTTTGGCTGGCAGTGGTATGGTTTTCCATACCCCTGATTTCGAGCTGGTCATACGCATCCGAGATCGAATCGGGACAGAATGATCTTCTGGGAGTCAAGTCAGAAAGCAAGAATTGGAGCCTTCTCGATCCCCAGAGATTGAAGCTGCACCACGGCTATACCTTCTCCTATTTCTCGAACTCCAGATACAGCGGGAGCATGGGGGTTTATACCACAACCTTAGACTACCAATTATCCGATCCTTTGAGCTTGACCTTGAGTCTGAACTATCTGCACCAGCCTCTCTCCGTCTTTGGGCACGACAATGCGGGAGTGAAAAACGACATTTTGCCCAACTTTCAGTTGCGCTACAAGCCGAGCAACAGCTTCTCTTTGTGGATAAACGTGGTGACCCTTCCTTCTTCCTACGGCTGGGGATATGAGGATCTCTGGCGGGAGCACCGGAGATGAAGTTCTGACCTTCTGCAAATGCTCGATGGCACCTTATCCCGAACGTTTATCAAGTTTCCAAGTTGACCCGAACCGGCCTTCTCTTTTATCGACCACACCTACATTCCGTTAGCGAATGTCCAAAGCGACCAAAAGAAAGAAAAACTACAAATACTACCGCAGAAGGCGGTTGAAGAAGACCAGCTTGAGGAAGTATCTGGGTTCCAAGCTGGTATCCATCTCCATAATCCTGCTGAGCCTACTTCTGGTTGTCTATACAGTCTCCCTACTGAAGGAACTGCGTCGACCCATGGTGAAACGGCAGGAGGATCTGGTGTTCTCCCGCACCCAGATATTGAACGCCTCCCACAGACAGAACTTAGTCAAGCTGGTGACCGAAAGGCTTCAGGGGATGAGGGCAAACAACGTGGCTCATCAGATCGTGGAAGTCGGCGAGCTGGAGGCTTTCGACGGCGGAGAGAGTATGATTCTGGATCGGTTGGGGGGTAAAGGAGATAAAACACCGTCTCAAGTGGCTCTGCTTACTGCCGAGGCCTTGGGTATTCCGGCGCGGAATGTGGTATGCAAGGAATTGAGGGACAACTACCGGGGGATTTCATTGACCATAGTAATTGGCAGCGATTGGGAAGTTCTCTTTTCCGGCACCTGAGGACTACCAGCCATCCGGATTAGAAAGACAGAGGAAATACAAGGAGGAAAAGGTCCGTTTGAGCACGACGCCCAGGAGATTAGCACGTTTGGCAGGTGAACTGGCTTTGGAGAAAAAAGCCTTCGACGTTAAAATACTCGATTTACGCAAGCTCTCTTCGGTATGCGATTTCTTCGTGATCTGTTCGGCCAGTGTGGAACTTCACGCCAAGGCCGTGGCAGATTGGATCACCGAAAATCTCCGCACAAGGAAAATCAATTTCTGGCACAACGAGGGATATCAGGCCTGCAGATGGATTATTTTGGACTACGTGGACGTGGTTGTGCACATATTCATTCCAGAGGTGAGGGAGTTCTACGGTCTGGAGAAGCTCTGGGGTGATGCCAAAGTGGAGGAGCTTTCTGAAGAGAAGGCGACAAGCAAGACCGACAGGGGGAAGAGATAGCCTTTAACCGACGGAACTGACCGCGTTCTCATCCCGCGAAGACTCAAGTCGCGCTGCCTAAGCAGGCTTCCATTATACTGCACAGTTGACGGATTCTAGCTGCTGAGCCATGACATTAAGACTCGAGCCGTTTGAAGCCGGAGAAGCCGACAGCGGAAAGCAAGTTAAGCCTGGAAAGGAGGGGTCTATAAAACCCATATAAGAAGAGACCACTGGATGAAATCAGGCCGTTAACTTCGAGGGGTTACCACACTCGTTCCAAGGATCGAGACTCATCTGTACCTCGCCGAACGATTCACTCAGCGCCACCAAACCGATATTGTCGTTGGGAGTTGAGGCTCCTGTTTCGTAACCTGCGAACCACCCGGAAGAAAACGAGTGGGGCTCAAAGGACGCTGGAATCATCATAGTTTTCCTCCTTTGCCGTTCTCAGGTTGGCATCAATATGTTATCAGTCACTCTTACTGATTCATCCAATAAAAAGACACCCTTAGCATCAAACCAGAGGTGAGAGAAAATGGACATTGTAGAACTCAAGAGCAAAACCGTGCCTGAACTTCTGGATCTGGCGGAGCAGTTAGGCATACCCAACGTTTCCGGCTTGAGGAAGCAGGAGATGATCTTCAAAATCCTGGAAGCCAAGACCGAGAAGGATGGGTTCATATTCGCGGAAGGCGTTCTGGAGATCCTCGATGAAGGATACGGCTTTCTGCGATCGCCCGACTACAACTATCTGCCAGGACCGGACGACATCTATGTGTCTCCGTCTCAGATAAAGCGTTTCGATCTGAAG
>CAYMNI010000014.1:6393-20020 GCA_964391755.1 uncultured Ignavibacteria bacterium | reverse complement strand
AATCTCTCCGCCCAGCGCGTCCTCGGTCTCTTTGATCCTCTGTTTGACCGAGCGGTCCTGATCCTTCACGAAGGGCTGCTCCAACAGACATACTTCCTGAAAGTACTTCTCCAGTTTGCCCTGTACGATTCGCTCCAGGATCTTATCGGGTTTGCCTTCGTTTTTGGCCTGAGTTCGGTATATGTCCTTTTCTTTCTCGATGAAATCCGGCTTTAGGCGATCCCGGGTGGTCACCAGCGGGTTGGTGGCTGCGATCTGCATGGCCACATCCTTGGCCAGTAGTTTGAACTGCTGGTCCTGTGCCGCCGAGTCGGTACCGCAGTTCAGCTCCACCAGAACGCCCAGCTTGTCGCCGGGATGGATGTAGCTATAGATTGTTCCCTTGGACTCCCCATCCAACTGCAGAAGAGCAAATCTCTTGGGAGTGATGTTCTCGCCCAGCTTGGCTATCACCTGGTTGATGCTGTCCTTCATCGACTCGGAGACCACACCGATGTCGGCGGGCTGGTTTTCCATGATCCAAGAGGCCGTCTGCTGGGCCAATTTCCTGAAATCATCGGTACGCGCCACGAAATCTGTTTCGCAATTCAGCTCCACCAGCACCCCCAGCCTGTCCTGCTCGCCGATGGCAGAGAGGATCAAACCCTCCTTGGCGGTCCGCGACGCCTTCTGCGTGGCCTTGGTGATGCCCTGCTCTCTCAAGTAGTCTGCGGCCTTTTCCATATCCCCGCTTGATTTCTCCAAGGCTCTTTTGCAATCCATCATCCCCGCCCCGGTTTTCTCTCTTAAGCTTTTGACCTGATCTGCTGTGATGGCCATGAATCCGAACCTCCGTATGTATAGACGATTTCAGGCAAGACAGCTTCCCGCTGACCGGCTCGCCTTCGACTTTGACCGCTCCAGCCGGTTATGTCCCCACCTTCTCCTGCGCCTCTTTCTTATCCTCTTTGGCCTTTTGGGTCTCCAGAGCCGCCTCTGATATCTGACGGGTTATCACCCGGATGGATTTTATGGCATCGTCGTTTCCGGCGATGGGAAAGTCGATGGGATCGGGATCGGAGTTGGTGTCGATTATGCCGACGATAGGTATTCCCAGCTTATTGGCTTCGGCTACGGCGATTTTTTCCTTCTTGGCGTCCACCACAAAAAGAAGTCCGGGAGGACGGGTCATGTCCTTGATGCCACCCAGCACCTTCTCCAGCTTCATCCTCTCCTTCTCCAGTTTCAAGCCCTCCTTTTTGGTGAGCTTCTGATAGGTGCCGTCCTCTTTCATTCTCTCTAAGTCTTTCAGTCGCTTCAGATTCAATCGGATGGTCTGGAAATTGGTCAGCATGCCGCCCAGCCATCTCTCGGTCACGTAAAAGGCCCCGCACTTCTGAGCCTCCTCCTTCACCGCGTCCTGAGCCTGCTTTTTGGTTCCCACGAAAAGAAGGGCCTTGCCCGAGGCCGAGGTTTCTCTGATCTTCTGGCAGGCTATCTCCAGACATTTAAGGGTCTTTTGAAGATCGATGATATAGATGCCGCTTCGGGCGGTGAAGATGAATTTCTTCATCTTGGGATTCCACCGCTTGGTCTGATGCCCGAAATGAACCCCCGCTTCCAACAGATCTTTGATGGTAATGCTCATGGAAGGTACCTCTTTTGGTTTTTGGCCTCCATCGACCTCTACTCCCCGGACGCCACCAAAAAAATCCGGGTGGACCCGCCTCAAGGATCAGCCGATGTGTGAATTTGGTTGTTTTATCTCTTCGAGTACTGGAATCTCTTGCGAGCTTTTATCTGACCGTATTTTTTCCTTTCCACCATTCGTGGATCACGGGTTAGCAGTCCGGCCTTTTTCAAGGCGGCCTTCGACTCCTGGCTCATCTTCACCAGTGCTCGGGCTATGCCTAATCTGATGGCTCCGGCCTGCCCAGTCAACCCCCCGCCCCTGGCCATACAGATGATGTCCACCTTCCCCATAGTCCCGGTCACCTCCAGAGGCTTCTGGACGTGAAGCATCAGGTCGTCTTTGGTCAGGTACTGACGCATGGGCCGGCCGTTGATAAGCATTTTGCCCCCTCCCGACACCAGCCGGACCGAGGCCACGGCAGTTTTTCTTCTTCCAGTAGCCTGATAACTGACGGTTGTCAAATTCTCCTCCTCTGAGTTTTGTTCCGCTCGGCTTCCTTGTATTAAGCCTTCAGCGGCTGAGGCTTTTGAGCCTCATGGGGATGCTTGTCTCCGCGATACACGAAGAGCTTGGACAGCATTTTCCTTCCCAGTTTGTTCTTGGGAAGCATTCCCCATACCGCGTGCTTGAAAAGCTCTTCCGGTTTTTCCTTCACGTACTTGGAGAAGGTGGTGGATTTCAATCCTCCGGGATATCCGCTGTAGCGGTAGTAAGTTTTGATGTTCGGCTTCTTCCCCGACAGGGTCACCTTCTCGGCGTTGATTACTATGACGTAGTCTCCCACATCCAGATGGGGAGTGAATTCGGGTTTGCCTTTTCCCATCAGAATGCCGGCCACCCGGGTGGCCAATCTTCCCAGAATTTTGTTCTTAGCATCAACCAAAAACCACTTTTTTTCGACTTCCGAAACCTTGGGTGTATAAGTTTTCATCTGCTTCTCCTCCCGCAAATCCCGCAATATAATGCCTAAAACCCCGCTGTCAAGTAAAAAAGCCTTGGTTTAGAGGAGTCACCCGAGAGCTGTAGTCTCTTTCGCTACAGACTAAAATCAAGCTCCTCCCGTCCCCAACCCGAACCGATGCTATTCGGACGAAGCGGTGCCGGAATCCGCCATGGTAGGAACGCTTCCTTTCTCCATGACCTCCAGCATGTACCGGGCATCGTCCGCCAGATCGCAGTCCGGATAATCCTCTATCACCTTTCTGTAGCTGGTCTTGGCGTTTTCGAAGTCCTTTAAGTTCTCCGAATACACGAATCCTATCAGAAACTGAGCCTTGTAAGATCGCGGGCTGTCGGGATAAACCTTTAAGATCTCCTGGTAGGTTCCTATGGCAGACTGGAAGTCTCCCTTCTCTGAGTACTCCTGCGCCAGAGTATATAGCTCCTCTTCGGTCTTCTTGTCGCTGGAGCCGGAAGAACAAGAGAGTATCAGGCTGGCCAACAACAGCGCGGCCATAATGCTGGTAGTATTCCTCAACTCAAGAACCTCCTCCTTGAAGGAATGTCGAAGCGATTTCAACTCTTCGGTATTCGGGTAAGGTACACAGCCGTCGCCATATCTCAATCCGCACGGCTGTCCTGTTTGTTGAACACTATCTCGCCGTCCTTCACGTCGACTCTGATCTTATCTTCGGGCTTGAATCTTCCTTTGAGAATCTGGTTGGCCAAAGGCTGGATGATCAGTCTCTGGATGGTTCTTTTCAAGGGCCTGGCTCCCAAAGTGGGGTCGAATCCCACGCCGGCTAAGTGTCCCTTGGCAGCCTCAGAGAGGCTCACGCTTATCTCCTGGTCAGCCAGTCTCCGGTTGACCTCTTCAAACTGTAAATCGACAATCTCTCTTATTTCTTCGAGAGACAGCGAACGGAACACTATTATTTCGTCTATACGGTTCAAAAATTCAGGTCTTAGCGTTTTTCTCAGCAGATCGAGAACTTCCGATCGCATCTGCCGGTATATCTGCTCCTGGTTCTGTTCCGTAACGTTCTGGGACATCTCCGCTATCAAGGAAGCCCCCACGTTGGAGGTCATGATAAGTATGGCGTTTTTGAAACTGACCGTTCTTCCCTGATTGTCGGTCAGCCGCCCGTCGTCCAAAACCTGAAGCAGGAGATTGAAAACCTCGGCGTGCGCTTTCTCGATCTCGTCGAACAGGATCACGCAGTACTGCCGCCGTCTCACCGCCTCGGTAAGCTGTCCCCCCTCCTCATAGCCCACATATCCGGGAGGCGCACCCACCAGCCGGGAGACGGAAAATCTCTCCATGTATTCGGACATGTCGATTCGGATGAGAGCATTCTCGTCACCATACAGGGCCTCCGCCAGCGCCTTGGCCAGCTCCGTTTTGCCCACGCCGGTGGGACCCAAAAATATGAAAGAGCCTATGGGCCGCCGGGGATCGGAGAGACCCGCCCGGGCGCTTCGCACCACGTTGGCCACCGTCTGCACCGCAAAGTCCTGCCCCACGACCCTTCTGTGCAGCTGCTGCTCCAAAGTGATCAGCTTCTCCGCCTCGGTCTGGGTCAGCTTGGTAACCGGGATGCCGGTCCACTTGGAGACCACGTCCGCTATGTCCTCCTCATCCACCTCCTCCTTGATCATCTTTCTGTCCTTCTGTACCTTAGCCAGAAGTTCGTTCTGTTCCTCAAGTTCTTTTTCAAGCTGGTTGGTCTCCCCGTATCGCAGCTTCCCCGCCTTCTCGTAATTCGCCTCCCTCTCCGCCTTGTCCGCTTCGATCTTGGTCTGTTCCAGCTTTTCTTTGAGTTCGCGGATGCGGGTCACCACCGCCTTTTCCTTCTGCCAATGGTCCTTAAGATCGGCCTCCTCTTTTCGCAGGCCGACCAGCTCCTCCTCGATGGGCTTCAACCTATCCCGGGCGTCCTTTTCCTTTTTCATTCCCTGCTTTTCGATCTCAAGCTGCCTTATCTTCTTGACCACTACGTCCAGCTCCTCCGGCATGCTGTCGATCTGGATTCGCAGATCCGCCGCCGCCTCGTCCACCAAGTCTATGGCTTTATCGGGGAGAAACCTGTCAGTTATGTACCGCTCCGACAGCTTGGCTGCTGCTACCAGAGCGGAGTCCTGAATTCTGACGCCGTGGTGCACTTCGTATCTCTCCTTGAGTCCTCTTAATATGGAGATGGTTTCTTCAACTGAAGGCTCACCTATCAATACGGGAGCAAACCGTCTTTCCAAAGCAGCATCTTTCTCTATGTTCTTCCGGTATTCGTCCAGGGTGGTGGCGCCGACACACCGCAGCTCGCCGCGGGCCAAAGCGGGTTTAAGCATGTTGGAGGCGTCCATGGACCCGCCTACCGCTCCTGCCCCCACTATGGTGTGAAGCTCGTCTATGAAAAGAATTATGTTGCCCTCCGCCTTTTCGATCTCCTTGAGAATAGCCTTTAGTCTCTCCTCGAACTCGCCTCTGAATTTCGATCCGGCAATCAGCGAACCCAAATCGAGAGCAACCACCCGCCGTCCTTTCAGAGATTCCGGAACGTCACCTTGGGCGATCTTCAAGGCCAGACCTTCCGCGATGGCGGTCTTTCCCACGCCCGGCTCGCCGATGAGAACCGGATTATTTTTGGTGCGCCGGGAGAGGACTTTGATCACCCTTCTTATCTCTTCGTCTCTCCCTATGACCGGGTCCAACTTGCCCTTTGCGGCAAGCTCGGTCAAATCCCGGCTGTACTTTTCCAAAACCTGGTATTTCGATTCCGGCGTCTGATCCGTCACCCTCTGGCTCCCTCTGATTTTGGTTAGCGCCTGATATATCCGATCCTTGGTTACGTTCAACTCCCGAAGCAGCGCTCCGGCTTTGGTCTCTTTGGCCTCGGAGATGGCTATGAGAAGATGCTCCACACTGACGTATTCGTCCTTTAACGCTTTAGCTTCTTTTTCGGCTTGGGCCAGCACGTTCCCCAGGGCAGGGGAGAGGTACACCTGCGGCGCCTGGCCAGTAGTTGTTACTCTCGGCAGCAGCGAGATTTCATCCTTCAGCTTCTCACTCAGAGCGGAAACGTCCACTCCCATCTGGCTGAGGATGATCTCCGTCAGACTTTCCTTCTGCTCCAAAAGCGCCAGAAGCAAGTGCTCGGGCTCTATCTGAGAGTTGTTGTGGCTCTGCGCCAGCTCCTGCGCATACTGTAGCGCATCCTGCGAACGTTCGGTGAATCTCTCCAGTCTCACCATGGTCAACTCTTTTAGAATCCAAAATGCAAAATGAAAAGTTCAAAATTGCAGTTCAAAATGCAAAATTCGTTTGGACAGGGATAAACCCTGTCCCTACAATTGTCCATCCGTAGGGACAGCCCTCGGGCTGTCCAAAATCTTTGATCTCCTCACCTGAGTTCGGACAGGGACAAGCCCTGTCTTTATGTTCACCTTTGCGCAAGGGGCTGTTAGTAAAAGCTCTTCTGTGAGGCGGTCCGGAAATTCAGTCTGAGTCGGAAGCATCCTCCGGCCCGTCCTGGAAAAGCGAATTCCATTTCTCCTTCAGATCCTCCTTGCGGTTAGTGGGTTGCCGTTTCTTGAAGAATGTGCTTTTGGGCCGGAAGTAATCGCAGAAATTCCCCTTTTCCTTGTATCTCACCCACTCCGCCTGAGGCTCCTTGCACTGATGAAAGGCTGCCTTATCGTAGAACTCGCAGTTAAGACAGCAGCGCAGGTCAGATTCGCACTGGGGACAGACGTCCTTCCTCAGAATCTTGTCTTTGGTTTCCACGGTTTGCCCGCATTTCCAACAAAGCATGGCCTGGGTCTCCCTACTGTCTTTCCAGATTCTCCTTTGAGCTGAGATAAGACTGAATGAACTCGTCGATCTCGCCGTCCATCACCGCCTGAACGCTGGAGGTCTCCACTTCGGTGCGGTGGTCTTTTACCATGTTGTATGGGTGAAATACATAAGACCTGATCTGGCTTCCCCATTCGATTTTCTTCTTCTGACTTTCCAATTCCTCCTGCTTCTTGGCCTCTCTCTCCTTGTATAGCTGGTAAAGCCTGGACTTGAGCACTTTGAGTGCGTTTTCCTTGTTTCTCAACTGCGAGCGCTCGGACTGGCACTGAACCACTATTCCCGTGGGCAAATGGGTGATCCTGACCGCAGAGGACACTTTGTTTACGTGCTGCCCGCCTGCGCCGGAGGCCCGGAACGTCTCCATCCTGATGTCGTCGTCTTTTATCTCCACCGTGATGTTGTCTTCGATCTCGGGATAGACGAAGACTGATGCAAAGGAGGTGTGCCTTCTCTTATTGGCGTCAAAGGGGGAGATGCGTACCAATCTGTGGACTCCGCTTTCGCTCTTGAGATAGCCGTAAGCATAATCTCCGGTGATTTCCAGGGCGGCGCTTTTTATCCCCGCCTCTTCGCCTGCCAGAAAATCGATGGTCTCGTATTCGTATCCTCTTCTCTCCGCCCACCTGGTATACATGCGCAGAAGCATCTGGGCCCAATCCTGAGATTCGGTTCCCCCTGCTCCGGAATGAATGGCCAGTATGGCGTTCTTGGCGTCGTCCTCGCCGGACAGAACTGCCTGGAATTCGAAATCGTCGACCTCTCTTTTCAACTGGTCCAATCCGGCAGCCACCTCCTGGTCCGCCTGAGGGTCGTTTTCCTCCTGGGCCATGCTGTTCAAAAGAACGATGTCCTCGGTCTTCTGCGACAGCTCCTCCCATCTCTCGGACCACCTCTTCAGTTGGCTGATCTCCTTCAGCACCAACTGAGCCTTCTGGTTGTCATTCCAGAAGCCGGGTTGAGACGAGAGATTCTCCAACTCCGCGACCTTCTTCCGCCTTCCCTCCAGATCAAAGAAACTCCCTAAGTTTTCCCAGTCTTTCCTTTATGCCGTCGATTGCCAAGTCCAGTTCGGTAGCCATAATCTCCTCCTTGCTTGCAGAGAATGCGACCCTCCCCTCCCCTGTACGGTTTTCTAATATAAAGAGAATGATGCGCAAGTCAAATCATTTATCTTTTAACATACGCTGCCGGACGACGAATTGAAGGGGCGTCTTTTTTGATTGACAACCGTTGGGCACAAGGATATTATGGGTTCGACTTTAAGTTAAAAGGAGGTTCGGATTGGCTGAACCGGAAAGACGCGCAAGGGGTAACAAAATCTTCTGGGCGCTGGTACTGATAATCGTCGGTCTTTTGATTCTGTCTCACAATCTGGGGTACATCCGGGAGGAAATCGTACGCTACTGGCCGGTGCTCTTGATCCTGCTGGGGATCAAAAAGTTGATAGACTGAATCGGCCCTTCGGCTTGGGATCCTATTGGGATGTGTTTCGATCCGGATTGCATCTTTTTATTTGACGGATGGGTCGACCTGCGATCGGTATTTGTCAGAGGCAAGTATTTTACTATGGTAGAGAAGCATGGACATCAAAGCCCGCAAAGGTTCTTTTTTCTCTCCGAAATACTGAACCGAAGGGTGATCGACGCGGAGGGAAAAACCATCGGCAAGCTGGTGGATATGCGGATCAAACTGGGGGAGCTTTTCCCTCCGGTAGTCTCGGTTCGCATTCGGCTTAAAGCCGGAAGAAATTTAGTCTCTTTTCCCTGGAGTGCGATAGAGCGCATGGACGAGGGGGGGGTGTGGTTGAAGCAGGGTTCGGAAGAACGGAAGATGGGCCTCGATCTGGAAGCGGGGGAGATACTCTTAAGAGACGAGGTGCTGGACGATCAGGTTCTGGATACCCATGGGGCCAGGGTGGAGAGGGTAAACGACCTCCACCTGCTGCTGACCGAAGGGCGGCTGCGGGTGGTGCATGTGGACTTCGGGATAAGAGGAATAATACGTCGGCTGGGCTGGAGCAGATTTGTGGACGCCCTGACCGACTGGCTGTTTGCCTACCGGATTCCGGAAAAGCTCTTGTCGTGGAGATACATCCAACCTCTCTCGCCCGATCCTCAGAAGAAAGCACTCAAGCTGGACATCACCCAGAGGAAGCTCTCGGAGATACACCCTTCGGATCTGGCGGACATCCTGGAGGAGCTCGATCAGCACGAGCGCTCTTATGTGTTCAGCTCGCTGGACGTGGAAGCCCAGGCGGATGCGCTGGAGGAGGTGGACGACGAGACCAGGGTGTCCATAATCGAGAACCTCCCCGAGGAGCGCGCCGCGGACATCTTGGAGGAGATGGAGCCGGACGAGGCGGTAGACCTGCTTCAGGACTTGCCTGATGAGAAAAAGCAGGAGTTGATCGAGGGCATGGAAAAGGAGAAGAGGGGGGAGATCGAGGAGCTTCTGAAATTCGAGGAGGAAACCGCCGGCGGGATAATGACCACCGACTTCATCTCCTGCCTGGAGACCGACAGCATCTCAGAAGTGAGGGAGACCTTCCGTGAGTCGGATGATCCTCTGGACAATATCTCATACATCTACGTCATAGACCGGGAAGAAAAGCTGGAGGGGGTGATAACTCTTCGACACCTGCTTTTGAATCCGCCGGAGGCCAAGATCAGCGATCTGATGCAGAGGGAAGTGATCAAACTCAGGGTCGACGATTCTCTGAAGGAGGTGGCCCAGGCTTTCAAACATTACAAACTGCTGACCATTCCCGTGGTCGACAAGCAGGATCGTCTGGAGGGCATCATAACCTTAAGGGACGGGGTAGAGGCGATACTTCCCGAGTTTGGCGAATAAGTCCCCGGGGAGCGGATCCTGCGCTTTTATTTTTAACCAGATGGAGAGAAATATCCATGGGTGGATTGATCAGAAAGTTGTTTGCGAAATCACGATGGAGGGCCGCCTTTATCTTCCTGGCGGTGATCGGTCCCGGAGTGATTACCTCCAACGTAGACAACGACGCGGGAGGCATCGCCACGTACTCTATAGCCGGGGCGCACTTCGGCTACTCTCTGATATGGTCTTTAATACCCATCACCTTGGCGTTGATCATCATCCAGGAGATGAGCGCCCGCATGGGAGTGGTCACCGGCAAGGGGCTTTCCGATCTGATAAGAGAGCGTTTCGGGGTAAAGATCACCTTCTATCTTTTGATGGCTCTGATCATCACCAACTTCGGCAACACCATAGCGGAGTTCGCGGGAATAGCCGCCAGCCTGGAGATATTCGGCGTATCCAAATACATCTCGGTGCCTTTGGGCGCAGTCTTGGTGTGGCTTTTGGTGGTGAAGGGGACCTACAAATCGGTGGAGAAAGTGTTTTTGGCAGCCTGCCTGTTCTACGTCACCTACATAATATCGGGATTCTTAGCCCGGCCGGATTGGATCGCAGTTAAGGAGAGCATACTTTCGCCTGATTTGGAATTCTCCGCCGGCAGCTTCGGCATGTTGATCGGCCTGATCGGAACCACCATCGCCCCCTGGATGCAATTCTACCTGCAGTCCGCCGTAGCGGAAAAGAACGTTAAATTGGAGGATTACAAGTACTCCCGAGCGGACGTGATATCCGGGAGTTTCATGGTGAACGTGGTGGCTCTTTTCATTATCGTAGCTTGCGCGGCCACCATCTTCCAGTCCGGAATCAGAATCGAGACCGCCCAGGATGCAGCTTTGGCATTGGCCCCTCTGGCGGGCAAGTATGCCTCGACTCTTTTTGCCTTCGGCCTTCTGAATGCCTCGCTGTTTGCCGCATCCATCCTGCCCCTGTCGACGGCCTACGTGGTGTGCGAGGGAATGGGTTGGGAGCAGGGGGTAGACAAGAGATTCTCCGAAGCCCCGCAGTTCTACGGTCTGTATTCCCTTTTGATATTTCTGGGAGCGGGAGTGGTGCTCTGGCCCGGCCTTCCTCTCATCCCCATTATGTTCATATCACAGGTCATCAACGGGATAGTGCTGCCGGTCATTCTGGTTTTCATGTTGATCCTCATCAACAACCGGAAGATCATGGGAGACTACACCAACGGCAGAGCTTTAAACTTACTCTCCTGGCTGACCGTCGCCATCCTGGTGATGCTCAGTGCGCTTCTTGCTCTCACCACGCTGGGGATGCTATAAATCCGTCGGAAGCAGCTTTAACGGGGTACATGCGAGGCTTGACCGCCGTGCCGGGGAGCTTTATCTCTTGACACACTCCGTGCCGCTCGATAGATTGAGCCTATTGTAGAGCATAGGGTACAGGAGAAGACATGGCCTTCTTCCCAGCCACCAGGTTTTTGGCTAACATAAGACTGCGCTACGTGGTCATCATCACGCTTCTTCTGGCTTTGATTCTCTTTCTGATCGGCCTTTTTGGAATCCGCCAGAGCAAATCCAACATGCTCAGCGTGATGGAGAAAGAAGGCGAAGCCTTGTTGGAAAGCCTCATCCTTTCCAGCCAGAACACCGTCAGAGCGAACGCCCTGGTACAGGAGCTGGTGGGGGAGAGGTTAAGGGACATCGCCCGTTTGGTCGATCGGATGGAGAGCCGGGGATGGCTGAGCGACTCCATGCTGGAGAAGACGGTGAAAGAGAGCAATCTCTCTCGAATCGACGTGCTGGATCAAAAGATGAATTTAGCATACAGCAACCACCGGTCGGACAGAGAGATATACGAAGACACAACCACATCGGTGCTCCCCGCTTTGGCCGGCATTTTGGAGGGAGAGGATCAGGAGGCCACCTTCGGAATCGAAGCCAAGACTCTTCTGGCGGAGAAAAGTTACGCGGCGGTGGTGAAAAGATCGAAGGCCAAAGGAGCGGTGGTGGTGGTGGCCTCGGCCTCATATCTGGAGAGCTTCAAGAGAGAGATCGGGATCGGATACCTGATAAAAGAGATCAGCCAGGAGAGCGGAGTGGATTACATCGTCCTGCAATCGCCGGAGGGGATAGTGCTGGCCTCCGGACAGGTGGGCAGGATGCTTAAGATTGAGGAGGACCCTTTCCTGCAGACTTCGCTGGAAGAGGGGATTGCCAAAAGCAGAATTACCATGTTTCAGGAAAAGGAAGTATTGGAAGTAGTCAAGCCCTTCGAGTCGGAGCAGATACCTTCCGGAATCTTCAGATTGGGCTTGTCCCTGGAAGGATACAAGGAGGTCTCCCGGGTATACCAGAAGCAGATGGTATTCTTCTCGGTGATACTTTTCTTTTTAGGCTTGCTGATCATCGGCATAGTGATCATCAACCAGAATTACTTTATTCTGCAAAAATCCTACCGGGACATCAAGACGCTCACCGGCAACGTCCTGGAGTCCATGCACAGCGCGGTGGTGGTGGTGGATGAGCAGGGAAGCATAGTCATGCTCAATCGGGTTGCCGAAGATCTATTCGGGGTGAGCAGAGATCATGCCATCAACCGCAACTATAATGCCGTCTTTCCGGGCGATCCCTGTCTGCTCAAACTGGCTCAAGAGGAGAAGAAAACGTCGCGGGATGTGGAGACGGAATATCGTACCATTTGGGGCGAGGAAAAGACCTTAATCATCGGAACGTCCTGCCTGTTCGATGAAGAGAAAAACTTCAAAGGCGCGGTGGCTGTAGTGCACGACATTACCGAATTGAAAAAATACGAAGAAGAGGCAAAAAGGGCGGAGAGGCTCTCGGCCATGGGGAACCTGGCGGCCGGCGTGGCCCACGAGGTGAGGAATCCCCTGAACGCCATTTCGATTACCGCTCAAAGATTGAAGTCCGAATTCGTCCCTCGGAAGGACCGGGATGAATACTCCTCCTTTGTCCAGCTGATCTTGGATGAGATCAAAAGACTGGACAACATAATAAATCAGTTCCTCAGCTTAGCCAAGGTGCACGAATTAAACCTGATACCCACGGACATGAACGCCTTCCTAAACGAGCTGGCAGATTTAGCCGAGATCGAGGCTAATCAGAGGCAAATCCAGGTCGTTAGAAGCATTCAGAAGCTTCCGGAGATTCGAATCGATCGGGAGGAGATGAAAAAGGCGCTTTTGAATATAATGCTGAATGGAATCCAAGCCACCGATTCGGGCGGAAGATTGAATGTGCGGTCCGGCACGTCAGCCGATCAAAAGGTCCTGACAATCGAGATCGAAGATTCAGGGAAGGGCATTCCAAAGGAGAGACTCTCCAAGATATTTCAGCCGTACTTCTCCACCAAGGAGAAAGGAACCGGATTGGGTCTTTCCATAGCATATCGGATCATCTCCGATCATAAGGGTAGAGTGGAGGTGAAAAGCGAGCCAGGAAAGGGTACTGTCTTTTCCGTAAAACTGCCGGTTACCTGAAAACCACTCACCAGATTCACGTTTACAAAATAGAGGCATACAATATGGCACTCTATAGAATACTCATAGTCGACGACGAGGAGTCGCAGCGTAAACAACTGGCCGGATTCCTCCAAAAACAAGGCTTTTCCGTCACCACGGCGGAATCCGGACCGGCGGCGCTAAACATCTGCAAAAAGCAGAACTTCGAGATAGCCTTGCTCGACCTGAAGATGCCGGGAATGGACGGGGTAGAGCTTCTTGGGAAGCTTAAGGAGAAGAGTCCGGATATGCAGGTGATCATGATGACTGCTTATGGCTCGGTGGAGACTGCAGTAGAGGCCATGAAACTCGGTGCGTATCATTATGTCAGCAAACCTATTAACTTAGACGAGTTAAAGTTAAATATCAACAGAGCATTGGAGAGCCATCATCTTTTGGTGGAGAACAGATATCTGAAGGAGGAACTGGAGGAACGACATAAAGATCTGCAAATAATAGGCGAAAGCAAGTCCATCCGGGAGGTTCTGAGCACGGTATCCCGCGTGGCCAAGTCCAAGTCCACAGTTCTCATCCGGGGCGAAACCGGGACGGGAAAAGAGCTGGTGGCAAGGAGTATTCATGCTTTGAGCGATCGGTCCGACCGGCCGTTCATACCCGTATCCTGCGCCGCTTTGGCGGAAAGCCTTCTGGAGTCCGAGCTCTTCGGCCACGAAAAAGGTGCATTCACCGGGGCCATCAGCCGACGGGAAGGACGGTTTGAACTGGCCGACGGCGGAACCCTGTTCTTGGACGAGATAGGAGACATCCCTCTGGAGACGCAGGTGAAAATCCTGAG
>CAYMNI010000014.1:0-6293 GCA_964391755.1 uncultured Ignavibacteria bacterium | reverse complement strand
TGTTCTTGGACGAGATAGGAGACATCCCTCTGGAGACGCAGGTGAAAATCCTGAGGGTGATCGAGTCGCAGGAGTTCGAAAGGCTGGGGGGAAAGGACACTGTCAAGGTGGACTCACGGATAATTGCTGCAACCAATCAGGATTTAGAAAAGAAAATCGAAGATAAAACCTTCAGGGAGGACCTCTACTATAGATTGAACGTAATCTCCATTTTCATCCCCCCTTTGCGAAAGAGAAGAGAAGACCTTCTGGTTTTGGTGGATCATTTCATCCAGAAAGCCAACCGGAAATGCGGAAAGGCCATCCAGGGTATCACGCCGGAGGTAAAAGATCTGATTTCAAGCTATGGTTGGCCGGGAAACGTGCGGGAGCTGGAGAACGTAATCGAGAGGGGCGTGGTTCTCACCCGAACCGACGTGATCTACAGAGGTGACCTGCCTTACTTCGGGCTGGCAGCGAGCGGAACGAACGCACACACAAATCCGGCCTCACTATCTTTGAAGGATTTGGAGAAGGAGCACATCGAGAGAGTCCTGGATGAGACAGACTGGAATTTCAACAAAACGGCAGATATCTTAGGCATACACCGGAATACTCTTAGATTGAAAATGAGAGAGTATGGGATTGAACGGTCAACGGAAGAAGACCGGTCAACGGATTAAACGGATAGAACGGATAAGCCGCGTGGGTCCTTTGTGATTTTGGCGACGGACCACGGACTATGGTCTAGGACGAAGAGACAATGAGAAGCAAGATCAGAGTCTGTTACTATAATCTATTCTCTCATTTCTACGATGCTTTCGTAACTTTGCACTCCGGCGACCAGAGGGGAGAGTTGAGAGATTATCTGGCCCAAAAGGCAAAGTTGGAGCGTGGTGATGCAGCTTTGGACATTTGCACGGGAACCGGAGCCATGTTGCCCAATCTGAGCAAACGTGTAGAAGAGGAAGGGATGGTAATCGGCCTTGATTTCTCGAGAGGAATGCTGAAGGCGGCACGATCGAAACTTACCACTCGTACAAATGTCTTCCTGGTTGAGGCGGACGTAGCCAAACTTCCGTTCAAAAGCGATGCTCTTTCCGGCGTTACGTGTTCACACGCCTTTTATGAGCTGAAGGGGGACGCTTCGGATGAATGTCTGAAAGAGATAAGCAGAATACTCAAGAAGGGGAAACGATTTCTGATGATGGAACATGACATCCCAAAGAATAGATTCATTAGAATGCTTTTTTATGCCAGGATATTCTTCATGGGTCGGAAGAAAGCCCTGGAGATTCTAAAGGACGAAGAGAGGTTGTTCCGAGAGAACTTCAGCCGGGTGGAGAAGTCGAGCACGGAGGACGGTAAGTCGAAGATCATAGCGTGTGAAAAGACAGAATAGTGCCGAAAGGCCGGTCAACGGATTAAACGGATGTAACGGATAAGCCGCGTGGTGGTCTTTGCGGTGGACGGCCGACGGCGGACAGAAGAAGACCGGTCAACGGATTGAACGGATGAAGCGGATAATGTTCTTGGCGGAGGACTACGGACTACCATCTATGGACGTTCTAAGCGGTGGACTGTGGACGGAAAAGTGAAATTGCCCTCTCCCCATCGGGGAGAGGGTAGGGTGAGGAGGACAAAGTAAACTGGAACCAACCGAGCGATGCATAACGTCAACGTTGTATAGAAAGGAGTGAGTCGTGGAACAGATGATGGCTTATTGTGGACTGATTTGCTCTGAGTGCCCGGCATTCATCGCCACACAGAAGGACGACGATGCGGAGAGAAAAAAGGTGGCCGAGACGTGGTCCAAGGAGTTCAAAGTGGAACTGAAGCCGGAGGACATCAATTGCGACGGATGTCTGGTGGACGGCGAAAACGTCTTCAACTACTGCAAGGTGTGTGGAATCCGGAAGTGCGCAAAAGAAAAAGTCGTAGTCAACTGTGCCCACTGCGACGATTACGGATGCGAGAAGCTGACCAAGTTCTTCGGTATGGTGCCTGATGCTAAAAAGCGGCTGGATGAGATCAGAAAGAGTCTTTAGGAAGTCGTGAGGCGAGCCAAACTGTTCGATCGCCCCTACGGACTGTTCGTAGGGGCTTGATTTATCAAGCCCGAAAGCAATCTAATGCCGTATGAGTATGAGTAATCCCTCAAGTCAACAGAGCAGTGCAAACCCGTCCATGGGTTATCTTTATGCCTCGGTTTCCGCCATGATGGGGGCCGTGCTCATCGTCACCGGGAAGTTTGTGCTTTACAGCATCTCTCCTTTGGCTTTGAATGCGATCATCTTTCCGGTGGGCGCAGTTGTACTGGGCATGGCCATGATTCCGGGAAAGAGGTGGAAGCGAATCGCAAGGATGGATCGAAGGGCTTGGGGCTGGACCACAGCCTTCTCGGTTCTGGCCTGCGTAGCGATTTGGACTCACTGGATAGGAATCAAGATGATGGACCCCACCCTGGCCTCCTTTCTGAACCGCTTCGAGACTTTAGTAACGATCTCCCTGGGCATTGCGATTCTGGGCGAAAGGTTCACAAAGAGGGAGGGGCTGGGAGCGCTGCTGGTGTTGGGCGGCATCGTTTTGATGAGATTCACCTTCCGCGCAGAGTACTCCTTGGGCTTTTGGGTGGTCCTGTTCAGCGCTGTCTGTTTCGGGACCGCCGAGTTTTTCGCTAAAATCGCCGTTCGCTACGTCGATCCTCTGACCATCAGCTTTCTGCGTACTGTGATAACCGCTATATTTTTCTGGATTGCGGTACCGGTTGTGGGGACTTCGTTCGAAGGAGCAAGGTCGGTCTGGTGGGCGCTGATCATCCTGGTCTTTGCCGGACCGGTGCTGGTGCGGCCGATTTACCTATATGCGTTAAAGCATCTCGAGGTATCCAAAGTTGCATTGGTTAACCAGAGCCAACCGGTCTTCGTGGCGATTCTGGCTCTTGTTGCTTTGAGCCAGACGCCAGCACCACGTGAGGTTGCCGGCGGGCTTTTCGTTGTTGGAGGATGTCTTCTGATTATCGTGAGCCGCAGAAGAGCAAAGCCGACAGGCTCACTCAGGACAGCGGTGGGCAGGACGTAGGGCGGGTACCCTTGCCCGCTCGAGGGAATCGGAGCTGGGAGCTCCTCCTACGTCAGTTACAATCGGGAAAGAGACTTACCCTCCAACATCCTGTATTCATTATGTGATTCGCAGGTCAGGCACGAATGGATCGGAAACACGAGCACGGAATCTCCGATTTCTATCTTGCGGACCGCAATTCCGTCGACTTGAATGATTCCGTGCTCCTGCGACAAAGATATGACAGGCGCGTTTCTGTTGATCGGACCGAAAGTGCTGTCTTGCAGCGAAGTAAGATATCCGAATACCTGCTGGCCACTCTTATCGGGAATGGATGCCGTCGATAAGTGTATTGCTCCACCGTAGACGACAATCTGATTTCGATCCTTGTACCTGCCAATAACCGGACACGCCACAGCAACAGCTATCTCATCTTCAGTACATGAACCAAGTTTCTCCTGCATTAAATCATAGAAGACGAAGTTGCCCGGCCTGATTTCGTCTACTCCTGTGAAATCGTCGACTAGGCTGCAAGTGGGCGTGTCGCCGATGGAGATCTCGCAAGCCTGGATGCCGCTCATCTCCAGATGTTCCTTGCCCACTGCCAGTCGCAGCAGCGTCTCGTTGTAAATCTTTCTAATCTCGGAGACAGATTTGGCCTTGTAGCTGTGCCCAGCATGGGTGAGCAGTCCTTTGAAAGTGATTTTCGGTGACTTTTTGATCCTGCCTGCGACAGCTTGAATGGTTTTGAAATCATCCCACAGTACCCCGGTTCTGTGATAGCCGGTATCGACCTTTATCCACATTCCGACCTTGTGTTGAAGTTTTTTCTCTAACGCCGAGAGAACCTCTTCTGAATCGACAAGGAGATTCAATTGGATTTTTCCGGCCAGAGAGTTGATCTTGTCAATCTCCGGTAGATTGACGATGAATGCCACGGTGATATCCGTCCATCCGTTGTCCGCGAAATACCTTGCCATGTCCAGGGAGGAGACGGTGATGGATTCCACACCGAAGTCCCGAAACCAGTTGCCTATCTCAGCGGATTGATGCGTTTTGAAATGCGGCCGGAATATTACGCCGGAAGCTTTGGCCTTGCCCGCCATCTTCTCGATGTTTTTCAGTACTCTGGTTTTGTCCAGAATCAGAGTGGGCTTGACGATCTCGAATCCAAGTTCATTGGGTTTCATTTGTAGATTCCTCCCCCAAAACCGCGCGATAAATCGCGCAACTACAACCACCCCCCCGCGGGCTGGGCGAATCCCATAAGTAGAACCGCCCCACCAAGCGCGATGAGCAGACGTTCCCTTTCGGGAATCGTGCAACTACAGCACCCCTGCAGCCTGGGTGAATTCTGTAAGCCGCCCAACCAAGCGCGATGAATCGCGCATCTAAAGCCCCACTCCTTGAGCGCCATGAATTGCACCCTATAATGTTGTGTTTGCAGGGACTGGATGTATCCAGCCCGAATTAACCATGTTGTTCTTCCTTGAAGAACCACAGAATATGGCCACAGCGGTTGCAGATGTAATTTTCCGCCTGCTTGTTCGCCCACTCGACTCCCAAGAAGGTCATCCCCGGAGTGTTCATAAGAGTCCGCCGGGTCCAAAACCTGTCATATCCACATATGGGGCATTTAAGCGAATGTCCTTGTACTTCGTGTGTGGTGGCCTCGTGCCTGGCCAACTTGAGATCGGCTACCTCTGCCGATCTCTTTTCCTCCGGAGTCAATCTGTCATAACACGCTTCGCAAAGAGAGCCGCTCTTGAAATAGTACTCGGACGGATACTCTTTTCCACACCTGCTGCACTTCATGTGTTCCTCCGGAGCTATTTGTCAATCAAAGCTCGCGCACCAAATTTCGCCTTAGAGTGCGGTATCCGAGCTTCTCATAAAACTGCAACGGCCCTTCTATGAACTCCCAGATATCAAGCCGCATCTCGGACGCACCTTTTTCTTTGGACCATTTTTCCGCGAATTCCACCAGTTGTCTGCCGACGCCTTGCCGTTTGGATGCCTCCATGACGACCAAACTTTGCAGGTGTCCATAGGTGTATGACTTCTTGGCGGGATGCGGTTCATCTTTTCGAAGATATACCTCTGCAAATCCCACAATCCGGTCACCGATGAGAGCTGCGAAGATTTCCGATTTGCCGTCTTTAACGATCTTCTCCAGATTGCGGCGCAACTTGTGGCCATGATGAGAATCTATCTTTTCGACGCTGACCAGCCTATCCGGAACTCCGCGCACGTGGAACTCGTGGAATTCTATATACAGATTGCAGAGTGCCTCGATGTCGTCTGTCCCTGCCGGTCGAATATCCACTTCATCCGAAATACACTCCTTGCGAGCGTGGTCGGCCGGTTTGAAATCCCTCGAAGGACCTATGGTTTTCCTGAGCAAAATCTCGGAGTGTCCGGAGACAATGAAGTCTTTTAGTTCGCCGATCACCTGGTATCCAAGTCTCGCATACAGCTTCTGGGCTTCCGGGTTGAATGAGGAGACACACAGGAAGACGTTCGGAGTTACTCTAAATATCCTGTCCTCAGCAAACTTCAGCAGCCTGCTTCCGATACCGTTGTTTCTCCATTCCGGCTTAACAGCCACCGTTTGGATGAAACCAATGAAACGCCCCCGCATCTGCAGGATCATAAAGCCGACGATCTCTCCTCCAAAGAGTGCTACATACACCTCTCTTGCCGGATCGGTCAGCGACTTCAAACAGAGATCGTAATTCCTACACAGGGTTATCCACGGCTCCGAAGTAGACATGAGCCGGGCACATTCGGCCGCTTCTTCCGTACTGTGTAGTTTTCGTATCTCAAGACTGATGCTCTGATTGTTGTTCATCCCGCAGCTTACCCTTCCTGTTTGCGTTTCTGATCCTTCAAAAACTTGTTCACATAAACAGACCGGAATTCTTCAGCCAGGATGTCCATTAAAATAACGTCATACTTCTTTCCGCCGATAATTCTGGCCTGTCTCCTTTTTCCTATCTCCCGGAAGCCTATCTTTTTGTAGCAGTTTATTGCCCGCTTGTTGAATGAATAAACCCCCAACATGATGCTGTTGAGGCCGAGAAGATTGAACCCGTAGTCGAGCAGCAATCCGGTGGCGTTTTGACCATATCCTTTGTTCCAGTAAGTCTTGTCGCCGATGGCAATCCCCAGCATGGCTCTTCTGTCCACCTGATCCATCGCAAAGAGCATGCATCGTCCGATGCATTCGTCCGTTTGCAGCTCGACTATGCTGA
>CAYMNI010000013.1:0-21461 GCA_964391755.1 uncultured Ignavibacteria bacterium | reverse complement strand
AGCCCCGGGGATCACGCTCGGCATCTGCCGAGCCTCTTTCACCGCCCACGGTCGAGAACCGGGCAAACATCTCGGTGCGCTTGCCCACCTGGGACAGGAACTTGGCCCGGGTGTATTTGGTCACGTCTTGGGTCACCTCGAAATACCCGTGGGCACCCGCCCCTTTGGCGTGAACCACCCGCTCCGGAATCCGCTCGCGATCGAAATGGCCCAGCTTCTCCAGCAGGTGAACGTCTTGCATCAGAACCGGCCCGGAGACGCCGGCGGTCATGCTGTTCTGGTCGTCGGGCACCGGCGTGCCGAAGTTGGTCGTCAGCTTTTTCTTGCCTTTTTCCATTTTAAGACTCCTTTCCTTCAAGTGTTCCCGTTTACGGTCTTTTCCTTTTTCATGATCGGAGTCACGCCGCGCATCAAATCATGTCTGCTCTCCGGCGCCTGATTAGAACACGAACTTCTCCCGGTCTCACAACGCATCAACCGGGCCGAGGAATCCGGTTCGCCCCGTTTCCGTTCTCTGCGGTTTTCCCACCTGATGTCGGTTTTTTCAGAAGTCCTGATGTCCGATAGAATGATTCACCGGTTAAGTTAAACTGTCTCGCGCCAGGTGTCAAGCTCGTTTTCCCATTCGAGAATCTCACTCTTGCCGCATCTCGAAGCCTCACTTGGGGGGAGCAGCGCTATTGGTGCAGCCGCAAGCAGATGGGCGGAGACGTAATCGCCGGGTTCCCGGATGGGGCCGTCCGGCTATCGAGACAGATTCGGCCAAGGAATCAGGAATCACAAAGACAGGCGGTCGCAGAAGAGAAGTTGTCGGATCGAACTCGCACTTGCAGCTCAATCCTTGAGGTAGTTTAGAAGTCCGCCCTTTTCGGCGATCTCTAACTCCAAACCGGATGGCGGCTGCCCTTTTAGAGTCTTCTTGGTCTTCAGATTGGTCACCTTGCCCGTGGACAGATCCACTTCCATCTGATCGCCGGTTTTTCCTATTTTGGATATGCCGGGACACTCCAGTAGCGGAAAGCCGAGATTGATTGCGTTTCGATAGAAAATCCGCGCAAAAGAATCCGCCAACACGCAGCTTACGCCGTTTTCCTGCAAACACACCACCGCATGTTCCCGTGAGGAACCGCATCCGAAGTTCTTCCCGGCTACTACTATGTCGCCCGGCTTTACTTCTTTGGCGAAATTCTCCATTTCCGGAACGAACTCCATGGCGTGCTTCGCCATCTCCTTAGGATCGGTAAGGGGGAGGTACTGTCCGTGATAGATCTGGTCGGTGTCGATGTCGTCACCCACCACCCAGGCTTTCCCTTTGAATTTCTTGATCATAATGTGCTCCTTGAGTCTCCGAGTTCCAGTCAATAGCGAAGTTAACACTCAAATCGCTCAAAGTCAACTTTCCAGCGGATTCGTTGCACACCTTTCGACTTCGCTTAAGGAAGACGGAGTTGCGAAGCCATGGTCTGGGCTTTAGCGTCGGAGCTTGCCCTGAACCATACGTTTCAAGGTTTGTCTTCGACGGTGACTCTCCCAGAAGATTGAGGTGGGGCACTGCTTATGGACCTGTTGTCTGTCCCGTGATTTTCTGAAGCAGTTCCTTGGCGGGCAGAAAGGAAGAGTCCGCAGCCAGGGCTCGGTAAAGCTCGGCAGTTGCGTCGCGTTCACGTCCGGTGATGCCGTAGGCCATGGCAAGATGATAATGCGCTGCCGGATCGTCGGGCATGAGTTCGGCAGCTTGCTGGTAGTAGGGAATGGCCTCTTTTGGTTTGCGGTCCTCCAGGTACCAGTTGCCCAGATTCAGATAAGCCGAGCCGTAATCCGGGTCCAGTTTTGAAGCGGTTTCGAACTCCCCGAAGGCCAACAGCCGCTGTCCCTTCCCCGCGTACGAGGCCCCCAGATTATTATGCGCCACCGCGTAGTTGGGTTCAATCTGAATGGCCTTCTTGAAGTTCTCTATGGCATCATCCAATTTGCCGATTCTGTAGTTCAGGTCACCCAGGGCGCTGTAGGCTTTATAATAGTATGGGTCCAGCGAAATGCAGGTGACGAATTTCTCCCTCGCCGAATCGTAGCTTTCCTGTTCCAAAAACACGTTCCCCAAGTTGTACACCGGATCGGGCAACAAAGGATGCGCGTCACTGGCCTTTATGTAGTACTCCTCAGCTTTCAGGAAATCCCCCTTCTTCTCGTAGATCAACCCCAGGTTATTGTAGGCCAAGGCGGCGCGAGGAAAGAGATCTATCACCTCCAGATACTTCTTTTCCGCTTGATTTAGCATACCCCGGTTGTCGTAAACCAGCGCGATTTTGAAATGCGCCATCAGATGATCCGGCTGCAGCTTGACCGCCTCGGTGTATTCCTGCAAGGCTTGATCGTATTGGCCCTCTTGTGCATAAACCATACCCAGGTTGTAATGCTCCTCGGCCAGATCCCTGACCCCAAGTTGATGACTGCTTAGGTTGGAGATCAACAGGAAGACCAGCAATATTGGAAGAAAAAGAATGAGCTCTTTGGAGTTCTTGGTCTTTATCTTTCGATATAAGGCGTTGAGGCCGAAGGCAGCGAAGATGATCAGAAACGGCACCAGCGGAAGGCGATACCTGGCGCAAACGAAGAAGAAAATCAAGGCTACAGCTTGAGAGATCAAAAAGTAAAAAAGCAGAATCGATTTGGGGTTTCTCCCCTCGGCTCCATACCTTTCCCGGAAGAAAGCCACCATCCCGACCAAGCTGAAGGGAAGCAACAGCCCAAGGGGGAAATATAACACCCATTTCCACAGCAGGAATCCAAGCGGTGCGGAGTAGCCTCTGAACATGTATGGATCTTGATTCCCCTTGATCTCAAAGCCATCCAGGATGAAGAACGTCTTCCGCAGAAGCAGTTTCAAATAGGAAAGAGGCCGGCCGGTGATATAGGAAAACGCCTGGCGGAAAAAATACCCCGATCTCTCGGACGGCTTCTCTAAACCTTCTTGCATGGGCCTTTGAATCAACTCCTCCCATTCTATTCCCGGCCGAATGGATGTGGTCCTGTCGTAGTCAGGATTGTTGCCTATGAAGAAGTTGATGCCCGCGTTGGACGAGACGAAGATCAAGTCCTTCCCCACGATCAGATTTCTAGCCGTGGTGGCGGAGATCACCAGAAGAAAGCCGAGTATCAAGCAAAGGCTGTATGCCAGTATCTTGGGGAGCGACGATCTGCTTCTGATCAAAAGTATGACCAGCCACAGGACTGCAAACGGCACAAAGGTCATGGCCAGACCATGGGTAATGGAGGAGAGACCTAACATGATCCCCGCCAGCAACAGCTTAGCCCATTTGGGTTCCTGCTGAAATGAGAGCAGAATCGACACCACCATCAGATTGAAGAAGATCACCAAAACGGGGTTGAGAAGCTCGGCATCGAAGAAAAGAAAGGGTCCGTAGAAGGCGGCTATCAGAAAGGAGATCAGCGCGACCTTAGGGTTGAAAGCGGTCTTGGCGATGCGGTACAGAAGCAGGCAATTCACCGAGCCCAACAATATCTGGATGAATCTTACCAGAAACAGGTCTCGCCCGAATACGGTATAGAGGATTCCCAGGAAATAGGGGTAGAGGGGAGCCTGCAAGAAGGGTTTATACCCCAGCCAATCCCCCCCTGAAATTCTTTGAGCCAGAATGTCGTTGGTGTGGCAGTCGATTATAGGAAAATTGAAAAACGGATTATCGGCGATAGACAAAAGATGCAAAAGCCGAGGGACAAAAGCGACGACAAACAGTACCAGGTAAAAGATAATCCTCTTCTTCTCTGTGAATGATGAGCCCGGATCAACCGGAACGGCGTGATTATCTTTCTTCTGTTTCATATGTCTCAAGCTCCCACTTCAACGGTGATACTGACACTTTACCCGGAGCATAGAACGGTTTACTCTTGGGAAAAGGTTAATGACGAAAACTAAGAGTCTGTCTCTTCTGATACGCAAAAAGCTTTATGTTCTCCTTGACAGGTATGGGATAAAACCAGAACCTAACTCAAGTTAGGTTCTGGTCTTGTTAATTGATGAAGCAGAGACTCTCAGGTCTCCATCTCTGGCAGAAAGCTAGACTATATCACTCATACAAATCGACAACCTCAGGATTACTCCCACTCAATGGTGGCGGGGGGTTTGGAGGAGATATCGTAGACCACGCGGTTTACTCCCTTTACTTGATTTATGATCCGGCTGGAGATTTTGCCTAAAACTTCCGCCGGAATCTTGGCCCAGTCGGCGGTCATGCCGTCGACCGAGGTGACCGCTCGTAAAGCTATCACATTCTCGTAGGTCCTCTCGTCTCCCATCACACCCACGGTCTGAACGGGCAAAAGGATGCAGAAAGCCTGCCATATCTGGTCGTACATGCCCGATCTCTTCAGCTCGGACAAATAAATGTCGTCGGCTTCCCTTAATATGGAGAGTCTCTGCCTGGTTATGTCCCCCAGAATTCTCACCGCCAAACCGGGGCCGGGAAAGGGATGCCGTCCTATGATGCTTTCCGACAAGTTCAACTTTCTGCCCAACTCCCTGACCTCATCCTTGAACAGCTCCCTCAATGGCTCGATCAGCTTTAGATTCATCTTCTCCGGCAGCCCCCCTACGTTATGGTGCGATTTTATGGTGGCAGAGGGTCCCTTAAAAGAGGTGCTCTCGATCACGTCGGGATAAAGGGTTCCCTGAGCCAGAAAGCCGACGTTTTTGATTTTGTGCGCCTCCTCCTCGAATACCTGGATGAAGGTTCTTCCGATGATCTTCCTTTTTTCCTCGGGATCGACCACCCCCTCCAGTCCCTTCAAGAATCTCTGGGAAGCATCCACCACTTTAAGATTCAGATCATATTCCCGGAAGGCCGAAACCACCTCCTGAGCCTCGTTCTTTCGAAGAAGACCGTTGTCCACCAGGATGCAGAAAAGCTGTTTACCTATGGCCTTGTTCAGCAGAGCCGCACAAACGGATGAGTCCACACCGCCGCTTAGGCCCAGCACGACCTTAGCATCGCCCACCCGCTCTCGAACGCCGGAAACGGTGGTCCGAACGAACGACTCGGTAGTCCAGTTTCCCCGGCAGCCGCAAATCTCAAAGAGGAAATTTCGAATAATCCTTTTACCCTCCTGGGTGTGAGCAACCTCCGGATGGAACTGTAATCCGAAGATTTTGTCTTCCTTTTGGGCTATGGCCGCCAAAGGAATGTCCTCGGTATGAGCCAAAGCCTCGAATCGCAAAGGTAGTTTGGAGAGATGGTCTCCGTGACTCATCCAGATCACGGTTTCATCCCGCACTCTGGACAACAGACCCCCGCTTTGGTCGACGTGAATGACGGCCCGGCCGTATTCCCTCCTTTCGGATCGCTCCACCTCACCGCCCAAGAGTCTTCCGATCACCTGCAGCCCGTAGCATATTCCCAAAACCGGCACGCCCAGCCGGAAAACCTCGTCCGTGCACAAGGGAGCATTCCGGTCGAAAACGCTGGAAGGCCCCCCCGATAAAACCACTCCTTTTAAGTTTCGGTGCTTGTAGCTTTCCGGATTCCGGTCAAAGGGGAGTATCTCACAGAATACCCGGTTCTCCCTTATCCGCCGGGCGATCAGCTGGGTGTACTGCGAGCCGAAGTCGAGTATGACGATGGTTTCCTGGTGTTCCATCCGTCTCACCCATTCTCTGATCTTAAGATGGTGTTTTTCAGCCAGTTTTCGTCGTCTTTCCCGGGATGATCCACGTTGTAATGAAGCCCCCTGCTCTCCTTCCTCTGCAAGGCGCATTCGATGATCAGCTTGGCCACGGTGGCGATGTTTCTCAGCTCTATCACATCGTAGTTGACCGGGTTGACCCTGTAAAAGTCGAGGATCTCGTCCAAAAGGATGTCGATCCTTCGCCGGGCTTGCTCCAGGCGACGATTGGAGCGAACTATCCCCACGTAGTCCCACATGAATTTCTGTATCCAGTCGCGATTGTGAGAAATGATGATCCACTCTTGCTGGTCGAATACCCCGACCAAGCTCCAGGAGGGAATGGGGGGAAAAGAGAAGCGTTTCATCGAGCGAAGCCTGGTCTTTGCGCTCTCACCGGCAAAATGGGCAAAGGCCACCGCCTCCAGAAGGGAGTTGGATGCCAGCCGGTTGGCTCCGTGCATGCCGGTGCAGGCCACCTCGCCGCAGGCATACAGGTTCTCTATTCCGGTTTTGCCCTGAAGATCGGTGAGCACACCTCCGCAGATGTAGTGCGCGGCGGGAACCACCGGTATCCAATTCTTGGTGATGTCCAGCCCCAGGGAGAGGCATTTTCCATATATGTTGGGGAATCTAAGCTTGATGAACTTCTGGTCTAAGTGAGTGATGTCCAGATAAACGCAGTTATCGCCCCTTTTCTTCAACTCATGGTCTATGGCTCGGGCGACCACGTCCCGGGGGGCAAGTTCCTTGCGCTGATGATAATTCTCCATGAAAGTCTCTCCCGACTGCAAACGCAGCTTGCCCCCCTCACCGCGCACCGCCTCGGAGATGAGGAAAGAATCGGCGTCGGTGTGGTAGAGCGCCGTCGGGTGAAACTGAATGAACTCCAAATTGGCTACTTCGGCTCCGGCTCGATAAGCCATGGCCAGTCCGTCGCCCGTGGCTATGGAGGGGTTGGTGGTGTGCAGGTAGACTCTGCCGGCGCCTCCGGTGGCCAAGAGGGTGATCTTAGCTAAGCAGGTGATCACCTGGTTTTTCTCTTTATCCAGAACGTAGGCGCCCCAGCATTTGATCTTCTCGCCGGATTCCCTCACGTAATCTGCCAGATGATGCTGGGTGATGAGATCCACGGCCAGATGATCTTCCAGGATGGTCACGTTCTTCTTGGCCTTCACCGCGTTTAAAAGAGAATTTTCCACCTCTTTGCCGGTCAGATCGGCGGCATGCACCACCCTGTTTCTGGAGTGTCCCCCCTCCAAACCCAAGTCGAATTCGTCCTCCTTTTGTCTTTTTGTAGTGAACTGCACGCCTATTTTTACCAACTCGTCAATGCACCCCGGGCCCGCCTCCACCACCTTTCGCACCACCTCGGCATCGCACAGCCCCGCCCCGGCCTTGATGGTATCCTCGACGTGCAGATCGAACGAGTCGTTCTTTGCCACAACCGAGGCGATTCCGCCCTGGGCGTAGTTGGTGTTGGACTCGGAATCCTCCTTCTTGGTGACGATCACCACCTGCCCCACCTGGCTGGCCTTAAGGGCGAAGCTTAAGCCCCCGATACCCGATCCTATCACCAAAAAATCGGTTTCCATCTCCATCTACTTTTCTCCCTCAACTTCGTTCAACAACAATTCTTCCCCGCTGGTCACCCTCAGGTCGATTCTCAGGGCGTAGAGTGGAATGCCGGGCTGTTTTACCAAAGGTATACGCACCGAATCCTTTTCCGTGGTGATAATAAAATCGGCGCCGGCGGCTTGCGCCTGTGCCATCAGATCTTCCGCGTCTTTCTCTTTGTATCGGAAGTGATCCGGGAAGATCCGGTGTGTCAAAATCTTTATGTTCAACTGCCCCAATGTCTTTTCAAATGACAGAGGATTGCCAATGCCCGAGAAGATGAAAGCCTTTCCGCTCCGTAAGTCCTTTGGATCCGTCAGGGAGCCATCGAACAGATCTGTCATGCCGACGGTCTGGTGGACGGATTGCACCACCGGTGCCTTGGGATTCAGCGATTCCAACAGCCCGATTAGCTCATCTCTGTCGGACGTTTGATCGGTCTTGGTGAGAACGAACACGTCTGCCCGTTTTAAGGAACTGATCGGCTCCCTCAGGATGCCGGCCGGAAGAAGCCTCCCGTTCCCAAAGGGATTGGTGGAGTCGATCACCACCACGTCTAAGTTCCTGAAAAGCTTCAGATGCTGGAAGCCGTCATCCAAAAGCAAAATCTCAGATCCGAACTTCTCCACGGCGTGCTTTCCGCAAACGGCGCGATGTTTGCCCACCATCACCGGCACGTGCGGAAGCCGTCCTGCCAAAAGATAGGGTTCGTCCCCTACGTCCTGCCATGGTATTCCGGCTTTGTTCTCTGATGTCAACTCCACCATCTGTTGGCTCTCTCGTTTGTACCCTCGGGTGAGTATGGCCACCTTTCGGTTTCGCTCTTTGAGCTTTCGGGCCAGATAGATTACCAGGGGAGTTTTTCCCGTTCCGCCAGCCGTGATGTTTCCCACGCTGACCACCCTGGCTGCCAGTCTCTCCTGCTTGAACCAACCGTGCCGGTACAACAGCAGCCTTATGCGGCCGGCCAGACCATAGGGCAGTGAAAGAGGCCAGAGAACCCCTCGAACCAGTTGTAAGACCGGACCTCCCCTGCGGCAGTGGATAAGTTGAATATTGCTTCTCACTTGATCAGCGCTTTTTCAGGGCAGAGAAGACCAGATCGGCTGTTCTTCCGGCTACCCCGGTTTTCTTCTCGATCGCCTGCCTAGCTTTCCGTCCCAAGTTTCGCCTCTGCTCATCGTTCGAAAGCAAATCCGACAGTCTGAGAAGAAGCTCCTCTTGGTTTTGGACCTGGATGCCCCCCCCGGACTCGATCAGAATCCTTGCCTCTTCCTTGAAATTGTTCACATGGACTCCAAAAAGCACCGGGACGCCGTATATGGCCGGCTCCAGGAGGTTGTGTCCGCCGACGGGGACTAAGCTTCCTCCCACGAAAGCCACGTCCGCCACTGAATATATCTTGGACAACTCGCCCATAGTATCAAGTAGAATCAGGCGATTATGGTCCGAACGGTTTCCTGCCTCCGCCGACTCCTCCGAAGCAAGTTCATCCAACCGGGTTTTCCTGACGAAATTCATCCCCGAATCGCAAAGAATCCTCTCCACTTGATTCAGCCGATCCAGGTGTCTGGGGGCAATTATGAAAAGGAGGTCGTCGTATCGTTGGCTCAGCTTTTTGAAAACCGGTATCAGGATGGATTCCTCACCTTCCCTGGTGCTTCCCGCGATCACCACCCTGAAGCGGTCGGGGATATGCAGGTTCTTTCTCAGTCGGCCGGTCTCCTCCGGCTCAGCTGCCAGGAGCAGGCGGTCGAATTTGAGGTTTCCGGTGACCGATATTCTGCTTTCATCTGCCCCCAGAAGCATCATCCTTTCCTTGTATTCCCGGGACTGGAGAGAAAGAAGATCGACGTGCGAAAGCGTTTCCTCAAACAGGCTCTTCACCAATCGATATCTGCGAAAGGAGCGTTCCGAAATGCGTCCGTTTATCAGCGCTACGAAACATCCACTCCTTTTGGCCTCCTTTATGAGATTAGGCCAAAGCTCCGTCTCCACCAGTATCAACGCCACCGGTCTTAAGCTTCTTATAGCTCGTCTCAAAAATCGCCTCAGATCGACCGGCACAAAGAAAACCATCCTGACGCCCTTAAGGGTTTTCTCCGCCTCCGCTTTCCCGGTCTTGGTCCATGTGGAGACTACCAGATCGTAGCCCGGATATTTGTTTTGAACCTGGGGGATTATGACGGAGAGAGCCTTCATCTCGCCCACCGATGCGGCATGAAACCAGACGACTTTCTTTCCACGCAGGTTTGACACTTTCCGCTCCGGCAGTCTCCCCATTCTCTCGGCGATTCCGTGTCTCCCCCAGGCGGCTCGCAGAAGAAGATAGGGGAAGGAGATAATGAATGCCAGATTGAGAAGGAGGTTGTATACCGTGTACATGTGTCGTGAGTTAGAAACCAGAACCTGACTTAAGTCAGGTTCTGGTTTGTTCTCTGCCTCGGAAAGAGATTATACGGCTGTCTGTATTAAAAATAAAATTATAGAGCATACACATTCGTTCGCTTGTCCTTTGTGTAAGAACCGGAACCTAACTTAAGTTAGGTTCCGGTTCTCTTATGATTCACCTTCCGGAAATAATCATCCGCCCTCTGGGTGAGTTGCCTCAGTCGTTTCTCAAGATCGGTTCTTATCGCCTCCAACTCCTGAGCACCCGAATCGGCCGGAACCAGAATAGGATCTCCCAACATGACAACCGCCTTGGAAAAAGGTCTGGGGATTATGAACCGATCCCAGGTGGGGAGGGTCCAGCGATGCTCGGCGGAGCTGGTAATGGGAACGATGGGAAGCCCGCTCCTCTGCGCTATATATATGGTTCCCGGGTGAACCTTAAATCCCGGACCCTTAGGTCCGTCCGGTGTCACGCCCACGTCGTATCCGCCGGTCGCCTTCCGGCACATCTCGAAGATGGCCTGGGTGCCGCCCCGGGTGGTGGAACCCCGCACCGAGACGAATCCCAGCATTTCTATTATCCGGGCAATGTACTCCCCGTCCCGGTGTTGGCTTATGAGAATGTGAATCTTCCTCCAGCGATGGGTATAAGCCAAAATGAGCATCCGCCCGTGCCAGAAGGTGTGGATCACAGATTTACTTTCTCTTTTGATAAGACTTAATTTTCCCCGGCCCGGAAACTCAATCTTCAACGTCGTTCCCAGCAGGTAGACCAAAACCGGACCCATCCAGGAGACCAGAAACAAGGCCAGTTTATCCTTAAGTCGCTTGAACCGGTTGCTCATTCAGCTCACTTCCGGTGAGGATTGTTTGCCCCCGAGCATTCGCGCCACGATCTGTGCCGCCCGTCTGGACGCGCCCGGCTCTCCCAGTTTTCCTCTGACCTTGGCCAGTTCATCCTGGATCCCTCTGTATCTCTGCTTGTCGGTTAAAATCTCATACATCTCGTCTGAGATTCGAACCGACACGGCCTTGTTCTGGATGAACTCCGGAACGATTCTCTTCCCCGCCACCACGTTGGCCAGGGCTATATTCGGTATGCTGATCAGACTCTTTGCCAGAAGATAGGTCCAGAAGCTGGTTTTGTACAGAACCAAAAAAGGAGTGCCGAGAATGGCGCACTCCAACGTTGCCGATCCGGAGGTGACTAAGAGAAGTTGGGAGTGCTGCATCAAGTCCTGGGTCAGATTTTCCACGATTCTCACCTTCAGGGGGGATGCTTTCAGCAAGTCCTCGATTTTCTCTTTGTCTATGGTGAGAGCCAGTCCCAAGAGCAATCTTAAGTTCTTGATTCTAAGGCTCAGAAGCTTAGCCGAGTCGAGCATGATGGGCAAGATCTTCTCCACCTCCTGCCACCTGGATCCGGGAAGCAATCCAATCACCACCTCGTTTTTCCGTATATCGAATTTTCTCCGGAAGTCATCCTCGGAGAGAATCGGTTTTGCCGTGTCCAGGAAAGGATGGCTTACGAACTCGCAATCGATGCCGAATTTGTCATAGATGGCTTTCTCGAAGGAAAAGACCACTATCATCTTGTCTATAAGATTCTGCATCTTCCTGACCCGGTTGCCGCCCCAAGCCCACACCTGGGGGCTGATGTAGTAGACCACTGGGATGCCCAGGTTCTTGAGCTTCCTGGCAAACCTCAGATTGAAGCCGGGATAATCGATCAAAACGGCCAGATGGGGTTTTCTTCTTTCCGCTTCGGCCGTCATGGTCTTCATCACCTTCCTGACGAATCCCAGGTTCTTGAGGACTTCGAAGAAGCCCATGAAGGCCAGTTTGTCTATGTGGAAGACAAGCTCGGTTCCCTGTTTTTTCATACTGCTGCCGCCGATGCCAAAGAATCGGAGGCTGGAGTCTATCTTTTTGAGTTCTCTGATCAGGTGGGAGCCGTGCAAATCGCCGGATGCCTCGCCGGCAACTATCAGAATTCCATTGGGCTGGTTCATGTTCACGAGGGGCAATCTCCGGGGGAAATGATCGCGTATTCGCACTCACAGGTCGTATAACCTCAGACGAACTGTGGTCGATCCTCTGTACTTCGCCACAGTCCACACACGGCATGCAGGTTCACGTCCGCATTCACCGGTCTAGTTGCTGGAACTCCGGTTTTGATGTTCCTCAGCTTTCCTCTTGATTTCCAGCGCCACCTCCAAAGCGTTTTTTCCATCCTCTCCGGTGACTTTCGGTTTAGTTCTGTTGCGAACTGAATCCAGGAACGATTTTATCTCCTCAGTCAGCATGTCGTGATCGGATACGGCCGGTCTCTCATAAACTATGGTCTTCCCCGCCTGCTCCACCGGAATGTTTCCCACCACGGTCTTTTTGTCTTTCAACTCCTGCGGTAGCTTGTCTGCTGCCACCAGACTGTATACTTCCACCGATTTCTGCAGAAAATCCAGCGATATATAAGAGTCCTTTTGGAACAGCCTCATCTTCCTTAAAGCCCGGGCGGAAATGCGGCTGGCGGTGACGTTGGCCACGCAGCCGTTCTCGAAGGTCAAGCGGGCGTTACAGATGTCTTGGCTGTCGGCAATGACCGGCACGCCTGCCGCCTCGATGTTTTGTACCCCGGCTTTGACCAGGCTCAGTATCAAATCGATGTCGTGTATCATCAAGTCCAGAATGACTGCCACGTCGGTCCCCCGCGGGTTGAATTGCGCCAGCCTGTGGGATTCGATGAATTTGGGATGGGTATGGCGTTCTTCGATGGCCAAGAAGGCAGGGTTGAATCTCTCGATGTGCCCCACCTGAAGGATCAAGTCTTTCTTTCGGGCAAGATCGATTAGATTCTCCGCCTGCTCCACGGTCTCGGTTATGGGTTTCTCTATGAGGAGGTCCTTGCCTTCCCTCAGTATCTTGCTCGCCACTTCGCAGTGAGCGGTAGTGGGGACCACCAAACTGATGGCATCCACCAGATTCAGCAACTCGTCTAAGTCCTCGAAGTGCCTGGTACCATATTTCTCGGCCTTGCTCTCTCCCTTCTGTATGTCGACGTCGTTTATCCCCACCAATTCAACCTCCGGAATCTGGGAGAGTATTCGCGCATGGTGCTCCCCCAGATGCCCCACGCCCACGACTCCGATTCTCATTTTAGTCATCTTCAGCTCCGCACTATTTGACTCAGGCAGCTGTGGCGAACCGGTTTTGTGCGACAATTGACCCGGGAAACCCGAGCAACCGGAATTGGTCGGAATATAACTACCCGGTAAGTTATAGTCAATAATAGAAAGCTCGCTGCCGGGAGAAGTTGGAAAAAGCCACTTGCTGACCTGAACCTGACTTATTGAAGGGAGCGTGAATTGCTTGCGTATCAGAAAATACAGGTCCTTTAATCTTGTTGCTAAATTTTCTCCGAAAAGCAGACTGTTCTGTTTTGTGGGTAATAAGTGTAGCGGAAAGCTTCAGCTTTCCACCAGAGATGGGGATCTCCCTTCGATTAACTCAGGGGAGGGAAGGTCTTCGCTACATTAAAGAGAAAGGCCAGAACCTAGCTTAAGCTAGGTTCTGGTCGTTTGCTCAGAAATCCGTTGAGTCCGTCCTTACGAACGCCCCTCAAAGAGGTGCGCTCAAACGGGCGCCTGTGGGCGTTCGGGCGTGAGATCGCTTAATCCGTAGATTATTTGATTATTCCTCTATCGCTGTTGGCTATAAAATCCAATATGCTCTGAACCTCGGGTGTCGATTCCACCTCCGATTTGATCTTGTCCACTGCCTGGGTTGTGTTCAACCCGGATTTGAAGAGAATGCGAAAGGTCCTCTCCAGTATCTTGAGGGTTTCATCCGGGAAACCTCTCCTTTTCAGACCGATTCTGTTTAGCCCCATGGTCTTCAGGGGATAGCCTCCTACCAGAGCATAGGGGCATACGTCCTTCTGCACCCGGAAGCCGCCCCCGATGATGGCATGCGCGCCAATCTTCACGAACTGATGCACCGGGACCACGCCTCCGATGATGACCCAGTCACCTATCTCCACATGACCACCCACGTTGACCGAATTGGCCAGAATCACGTGGTCGCCCAAGAGGCAGTCGTGAGCCAGATGCGCATAGATCATGATGAAGCAGTCCTTGCCTACAACCGTCTTTCCCCGGTATTCCGTTCCCCGGTTGATGGTGGCATATTCGCGGATGACCGTGCCATCACCCACGGTCACGAAAGTCTTCTCGCCTTTGAACTTCAAATCCTGGGGCAGGGTGCCCAGCACCGCCCCGTGATGAATCCGACAATTCTTTCCTATTATAGTCCCCGCATCAATCAAGACGTGGGAACCGATTTCGGACCCCGATCCGATCTGTGCGTTTTCATTTACTATGCTATATGGGCCCACGCGCACGTCCTGTGCCAACCGGGCGTCTTTGTGAACGATGGCGGTAGAATGGACGTTCATAGTCAAATGGTTGAGAGTGTTGGACTGGTTGATAAAACTTGCTCGATGTCATTGGACATGGGAGCTGACTTTTGAAGATTCGATTTTCTAAAGCAGGGTGACTCCTCACCGGTCCACGATGGTTGCCATAAGGGTAGCCTCGGTAACCACCACTCCTTCCACCGTGGCCTTTCCCTGCATCTTGCAAGTGCCCCGACGAAACTGAATCATTTCCAACTCAAACCTGATCTGGTCGCCGGGCAGGACCGGCTTTCGAAATCGCACTCCGTCGATGCCCATGAAATAGACCAACTTGTTCTCCGGATCGTCCACCGTGTTGAGCAACAGGATCCCCCCGGCTTGAGCCATGGCCTCCACGATGAGCACCCCCGGCATGATGGGATGACCGGGGAAGTGGCCGGAAAAGAAAGGCTCGTTCATGGTGACGTTCTTGATGGCCACCACCTTCTTTCTGGGCTGAATGTCCAGCACCCGGTCGACTAAAAGGAAGGGATAGCGGTGGGGCATGATATCCAGGATGGCGTTGATGTCCAGAAGATAGTCCCCCCCCGCCCTCTTCTGGTATCTGGAGGTTATCAGTTTCTTCTCGTATTGCTCTCGCAGCTTCTTCACCAGGGCTACGTTGGCCGCGTGTCCGGACCTGGCTGCCAGCACGTGTCCTTTCAACGGAACTCCCAGAAGATACAAATCGCCCAAAAGGTCCAGCGCCTTGTGCCGACAGGGTTCGTTGGGAAATCTCAAAGGCACGTCGTTTAGTATACCGGTTTTGCCGACGAAAATCTCTTCGGTGATCCCATACATGGTTTTGAGTTTGTCGATCTTGTCCTCACAGCGGTCTTCATCACAGATAACCAGAGCGTTGTGGATGTTGCCCCCTTTGGCCAGCCCCTCTTGATAGAGATGTTCCAGCTCATGGAAGAAGCAGAAGGTGCGGGCAGGAGCAAACTCCTCCACGAATTCGTTCTCCAGGGAGACCAAGGAAGTGTACTGGGTGCCCAGAGCGGGGTTGCGGTAATCCACCATGAAGGTTATCCTCAAATCGTCCGACGGCACCACCACCAAGTCGATGCCCTTCTCCTTCTCCGAATAGAACAAAGGAGTATCTATCTCCAGATAGTCCTTGGAGGCATCCTGCTCCTCAATTCCGGCCTGGAGTATGGCCTGAACGAAAGGCAGAGCACTTCCGTCACCCACCGGCGGCTCGCCGGAATCCAACTCCACGCGAAGATTATCCAGCTCCAAACCGGCCAAAGCGGCCAGCACGTGTTCCACCGTCTGGACTTTGGCCGAGCCTTTTTTAAGCGTGGTTCCCCGGGTTATGTCCGTGACGTGATCTATGTCCGCCGGGATCTGGGGAATATCGGGCAGATCGGTCCTGACGAAGACAATGCCGTGACCCACGGCGGCGGGTTTGAAAGTGACCGTGGTCCGATTGCCGGTATGCAGTCCCACCCCGGAGTAGGAAGCCGGTTTTTTTATGGTGCGTTGCTGTTTCATCGTTCGGAATGGCTGAATTCGATCCGTCTCTCAACCTTCGCTTCTGAATTAAGCGTCGTATACGTCCAAAGTCAAGCAAATTAGCATCCATTCCCCACGTTTGGGGACATTCGATGGCCGCGCATCTGGAAGGCTGAGGTCCTGTGCTGCCTTCTGACTAGTCCTCTTTTCTCATAAACAGGGTCCGATGAGGGAAGGGTATCTCGATCCCTTGTTGGTCGAAGGCATGTTTGATCCTTCTCCTGAGCTCTCGGGCGACCTGCCATTGTTTCAAGGGACAGGTTTTGGCCAACATTTTTATGGTCACCTGAGAGTCGCCGAAGCTATCCACCCCGAGTATCTCAGGTTCCTCCAGCATGATCTGATTGTATGGCTCCTCCTGCCTCATCTTCGAGCCGACCTCCCGGAGCACCTGGATTACCTTGTCCACGTCCTCTTTATATGCCACGCCGATGTCCAGAACCACCCGGGACCACTCGTAGGTCATGTTATTTACCGACTGTACCTCGCCGTTGGGTATGATGTGCACCACCCCCTGCAGGTCCCTGAGCACGGTGGTTCTCAGCTTTATCCTTTCCACCAGGCCGGAGTGATCTCCTATTTTCACCACGTCCCCCACGCGATACTGGTTCTCCATCATAATGAAAAATCCGGTAAGAAAATCTTTGACCAGGGTTTGCGCTCCGAATCCAATGGCCAAACCGACTATGCCCACCCCAGCCAGAAGCGGGGCGATGTCCATCCCCACCTCTTTCAAGATCATGAAGGAAGCCACCACGTAGATAAAGACCTTTATGGCGTTCCTCGCGATGTGTACCAAAGTCTCGGCCCTCTTTTCCCTTTCGCTCTTGGTAGCGGGATCGTCGTCCTCGGTGTACTGGATGATCTTTCTGCCTGCCAGCCTGGTGGTCCGAGTGACGATCCAGGCACCCACGATGATTAGTATGATTCTGGGCAGGTGGGCGTAGGCCCATACTTTCAGAAGGCCCAAAATCTTCAAAACTTCATTTTCCATCCGTCTCCTCCTCGGCTTTATGTTCTCTCCGGGGTTGCCATACTATGCTCACACGCCGGGGAAGATAAGCCTTACAGAATGGATTGTCAAACACATCCTGCCAGCTGACGGGACCAGCCGGGGCGAATCCAGCCCCCAGCCGGCTTGGGACGCCCGAACGGATCTCCCATAGATGCCGCAAGTCTCTGCACCCTTCGATCACCTATCCCGGCTTCTCCGACCGAACCGAAGACCTGCAGCACTACCTTTGGGAGCTTCTCAGACGGGGTTGCAGGCTGAATCGGTCGGGTGGGGGTCCTCCCTGTATTCTCTGAGAGTGCATGGTTATGCTTTTTTTTTCGAAAAAACAAAAAAACTTCTTGACAAACCCTTGAAAATATCATATTCTCGACCTGTCAATGAAAAACACAAGTAGGTAAACCTTCAAAGTCGTGAAGGGGGTGAGTAGATGACGAAGGAGGAATTGGTTAACAAAATGGCCAAGGAGGCGAAGGTCACCAAGGCGCAGGCCAACAGGGCGATCCATAGCTTCTTTGATGGTGTCACCAGCTCCTTGAAGCGGGGGCGGAAGGTCAGCTTTGTTGGATTTGGGACCTTCTCGGTAGCCAGGAGAAAGGCTCGGATGGGAAGGAATCCCCAGACTGGAGCACCTATTCGGATCGCCGCTTCCAAGGTTCCGAAATTCAAAGCCGGCAAGCAACTGAAGGATGCAGTGAAGTAGAACCCGGCTGACGGAAAAGCGTTTTTGAAGGCAGGCCACACCGGTATTGAGGTGAGACCTGCCTTTTGGTTTATGCCCGGATGGTCTGACGACAGACAACCTCTCTTGTGTGTCCCGCCCATGTTGCGATCTGCCTTGACTCCGAAATCCCTGATGCTCAGGGTAGATGCCCGGATTCATGGGGAACGGCAGAGCGGAGCTTAGACCGCTACATTTCTATTGACATGGTGGGTTGCAGTCTTAAATTACAGTCTGGTAATCAGGGCACATCCAGCCACATGTGAAATACAGGTTACATGAAAATCTCAAGCACCATATCGGACGAACGTAAAAAGGAGATATTGGGTATCCTGTTGATAGCCCTGGCTCTTTTCATCTGGTTGTCGCTTTTCAGCTACGATGGCCCCGGGGACAACCTAACTTTGAAACAGTTCAGCCAGGGTGCCAAGGGCCTGGCTCAAACGTTCTCCCATGACTTCAGCAATCAGTGCGGGCCGGTGGGAGCGGCGGTCTCCTACTTGATGCTTTACGCTTTCGGCTACTCCGGATTTTTAGTACCGTTGTTTGTTATTTTGCTGGGCTTGAGTTGTTTTCCCGGAATCCGGCTCGGTCCGATCTTCAGAAAGGTTTTGTTCGTCTTCGTTTTCGTGTTCGTGCTGGGCGTCTTCTTAAGCCTGCCAGCCATACGAAACCAGGAGACGATCGATTTCTCCAGGATAACCGTGGGAGGATGGCTCTCTACCAATCTGGCGCAGGGATTCTTAAGGCTGGTGGGGACGGCGGGCACTTACGTGGTGCTGATGGCCTCGCTGGTCGTGCTGGCGGCACTGATCACCCCGTTCAAACCCAGCGATTTCGTTCTTCTGTTCAAGCGCATGATAGAAAGGCTTCTGATCAAGGGGAGCAAATGGAGAGAGCTAAGGAGAATCAATCGGCAGAGGATCAAGAGGGAGAGAGAAGCCAAACCGAAGAGAAAACGCAGAGAACCCGAGCCGCCGACGGAGGAGGTGGCCGCGGCATCGGAACGGGAGGAGAGAATCACCGTCAGGCCTTCGGCCGGCAGTGAGCAGAAAACCTCCCTTACGCTGGTGAGGGGAGAGGATAGGAGGGCTGCGGGGGGATACAGGTTCCCGGATTTAGACCTTTTGGATGATCCACCGGCTACCGAGCCTTCGGTGTCCGAGGAGGAGCTGAGCGAGACCGCCAGAGTCCTCAGGGAAACTTTGTCCACTTTCGGTGTGGAGATCGACGACGAGAAGATCGAGATATACCCCGGTCCGGTGATAACCCGGTACGAATTCAAACCGGCTGCCGGTATCAAGGTCAACCAGATAGTGAATCTATCCGACGATTTGGCATTGGCCATGCGAGCCAGAAAGGTGAGGATAGTGGCGCCGGTTCCGGGAAAGGCAGCCGTGGGGATCGAGATTCCCAACAGACACTCGCAAACCGTTTATCTGAAAGAGATTTTAGTTTCCCCCGCCTTCCAGCGATCCGGAGCCAAGCTTTCCCTGGCATTGGGGAAAACCTCCGCCGGGGAGCCGTTCGCAACCGACCTGGGGAAGATGCCCCATCTTCTCATCGCCGGGTCCACCGGTTCGGGCAAATCCGTTTGCATCAACGCCATAACCACCAGCCTGCTGTACCGGCTTCCGCCGGAGGAGGTCCGGTTCGTGATGATCGATCCCAAGATGTTGGAATTGTCGATCTACCAGGGGATTCCCCATCTGGAGCGCAAAGTGATCACCAATCCCAAGGTGGCGGAGCACGTGCTGGCCGAGATCGTGGTGGAGATGGAGCAAAGATACAGGAAGTTGGCGAAATTCGGGGTGAGAAACATAGAAGATTACAACCGGAAGCAGAAGAGAGGCGAGATACTTCCCTACATCGTTATAATCGTCGACGAGCTGGCGGATCTGATGATGTCCTCCTCCACCCGGGTGGAGAACCTCATAACCAGGCTGGCTCAGATGGCCCGGGCCGTGGGGATTCATCTTATTTTAGCCACCCAGCGGCCGTCGGTGGACGTGATAACCGGTCTGATCAAGGCCAATTTCTCCGCCCGCATAGCCTTCCAGGTTGCCTCCAAGATCGACTCCCGAACCATACTGGACGCCAACGGAGCGGAGAAGCTGTTGGGGTCCGGCGACATGTTATTCATCCAGCCCGGTCATCCGGAGCCCCGAAGGGTTCACGGAGCCTACATCTCCAGCGAGGAGACTTCCCGCATCGTAGAATTCATAAAGGGACAGGAATACTCGGTGGAGCCGATGGATATCATCTCCACCAAGCCGGAGGAGGTAATCATCCAGGAGAGCTCCGAGCAGGAGGACGATCTTTTGCGCAAGGCGGCGGAGTTGGTGGTCAGACATAAGCAGGGTTCGGTTTCGCTTCTGCAGAGGAGACTGGCCGTCGGTTACCAAAGGGCGGCCCGGTTGATCGATCAGTTGGAGGAGGAGGGAATTGTGGGACCCTACGACGGAAGCAAGGCCCGGGAGGTGCTGGTGGATGCCTCCTACCTGGAAAGCATAGACTGGAAAGAGAAAACCAACAGGGAGCGCAGATAGATGAATGGCTCCAGAATTAGCCTGTGTTGGGCGTTGTTCGCTTTGATGTTGGCAGCTTTGGCTCCAAAGGCCGGATGCGTCACCGCTGAAGAGCTGGCCCTGCAGGTGGAGAACAAATACCGCTCCTTCGAAAGCCTTTCCATGGATTTCGTCAAAGTGGTCCGGTCGGAGATATTCGAAACGGAGAACGCCACCGAAGGGAAGATGCTCTTCGAGAATCCGGACAAATTTAAAATCGAAACCGAAGATGAGGCCATCATCTCCGACGGGAAATTCGTCTGGAGCTACTCGGCCGAGAACAAGCAGGTCATCAAAAATCGGGCTGACCGCTCGCAGGATTTTTTCAAACCCTACCAGTACCTATCGGACTTTCGATCGAGGTATGTTCCCCAGCTGAGCGGGGAGGAGAGAATCGACCGCACGGAATGTTTCCAACTCCTGCTTTCTGCCAAGACCAAGGATGCTTTCATCAGAAAGATGATGGTGTGGGTGGATAAGAAGAGCCTGCTGGCGAAGAGACTTGAGTACGAGGATTCGAACGACAACCACGTCACCCTGACCTTCCGGCACATAAAAATCAACCGCAAAATCAAAGACTCGGAATTTACCTACCAAACCCCTCCGGGGGTGGAAGAGGTGGATCTCAGCCAATAAAGCGGGGTGGCCCCAGGGTGGATTACGAATCTCAGTCCGCAGCTTGGCTGACGATTGACCCTGCGGGTTTTTCACCATAAGAGAATGTCTATGATCACAAACGTCTGGATAGAGAATTTAGGTTGTCCCAAAAACGAAGTGGATGGGGAAAGTATAGAAGGTATTCTGCAGGAGAAAGGTTTTCACATTACCCAGAACGAAAGCCAGGCGGACATACTCATCCTAAATACCTGTGGGTTCATCCAGCCGGCGAAAGAGGAGTCCATAGAGGAGCTTTTCAAACTGGTCGCCCTTAAAAGTCGTGACGGAAACAAGAAGATCATAGTCTGCGGCTGTCTGGCCCAGCGATATCCCCGCGAATTATGGAGCAAGATACCGGAGGTGGATGCGGTGGTGGGCATAGGCGAGATCGACAAACTCCCTTTGGTTTGCTCAGCTCTGCTGGGTGGGGAGAGAGTTCTTAAGGTTGGAACGCCCCACAGTGGCGACGGTATAAGAAGAATGAGGAGGAACCCGAAGGGCAGCCCATTCGCCTATATCAAGATCGCGGATGGATGCGATAACCGTTGCAGCTACTGCGCCATTCCCGGGATAAGGGGAGGGTTCAGAAGCAAAAGGTCAGCCCATATACTAAAGGAGGCGCGCCAGCTATCCGAGCAGGGAGTAAGAGAAATCAACCTGGTGGCCCAGGATACCACGCTGTACGGGACGGACCTGTATGGAAAAACAAGACTGCCGCAATTGCTTTCATCGCTTTCACAGATCCCCAAGATAGAATGGATTCGATTGCTTTACACCCATCCAGCACATTTCACCGATGAGCTGATAGAGCAGATAGCCACCAATCCCAAGGTATGCAAATAC
>CAYMNI010000012.1:0-21973 GCA_964391755.1 uncultured Ignavibacteria bacterium | reverse complement strand
GAGAGGATCGCCCGTCTGTTGCTGAGATGCAAGATGCCTCAGGACGGGCTGGCTCTGACCGCCTGTATCAGGTTTCTGTTGAGGAATCAGACCGGAGACGGCGGATTTCGGGAGAGCGCCAAGCTGACCATCCCTCCGGAGGTGGTGGATCTGTCCAACGAAAGATGCGTAACCTACCTGACCGCCGACATGGTGGACCTGCTCAGATTGGTGGGGCAGGAAAACACCAAAGCCTGCCAGAAGGCCATCAACTGGCTGCGAAAGATGGAGCTTCCCGAAGGAGGATGGGGATTATTCGAAGGTGAGGAGCAGGTCGATCCCGACTCCAGCGCACAGATAACCTTTCTGATGAAGGATCTTCTGGGACCGGAGGATACTCTATACAAGAGGGGTCTGGTCTTGTATGAGAAACACTTGGACCGGATGGCGCAGGACGCAGAACAGGGCTTCAATTATTTCACCGGAGACAAAAGGGAAAACGATGTTTACCACCTGACTCATCTTCTGGGACAATCCTTCTTCTCCGGTAAGAGGGGCGTGGATGCGGGATACACGGTCAAGGATAAAAGAGTGAAAAAGATGGTGCAGGCGATAATCGATATACAAAAAGAGGACGGGGGCTTTCGACCATACTGGTTAAAGAAAAGCGATCCTCTGTACGCCGGCTTGGTTCTTAAGATATTCCTGTGGGTGGGGGCGATGAAGAAGAAGGACGTTAGATCTAAGGTCCAGGCAGCCCTTTCCGGCGCCTCCTAATGCGCTGTCCCGTTCCTGCGACCCGCCCGAAACAAAAGCCTTGGTTTGGCCGATTCGGGTTCATATATTGTCTGGAAGTTCCGTTTTCTTTGTGACGTCACAATGACTGGAGACTTCGAAGGGCCTTGCCGTTCGATTCCGAATAGATGAAAAGGGAAACCAAAGGATACCTCTTTGTAATTCTGGGGGCCACTTTTCTGGGAACCATCGGAATCGCGGCCCGCTTCATCTACCAGCGTGAGCCGGACCCACTTACCGTAGTCACCTTCCGGGCTTTGATCGCATTCCTGCTTCTGCTGATCTATGCCATTCTGGTGAATCCCAGCTGGCTCAGGATCAGGAAGAAGGATTTCCTGTTCTTCGCAGTTTACGGACTTATCAGCGTGAGTTTATGCTTCCTGCTGTTTTTCTATGCCATCAAGTATACCACCGTGGCTACGGCCACCATTCTACTTTACACTTATCCGGCTTTCGTGGTGGTGTTTTCCCGGCTTTTCTTGGGAGAGGAATTCACCCGGGCCAAGATCTTGGCACTGCTTTTGACCTTTCTGGGCTGCGTGTTGGTTGTTCAGGTCTACGATCCGAACGCATTCCGGCCCAATCTGAGAGGAGTAATCTACGGGCTGGGGGCGGGTTTGGGGGCAGGGCTTTACAGCATCTTCGGCAAGAAGGGGGTAGCCCGATACAGCTCTTTTACCGTGGTGACCTACGCGCTGGGTTTCGGCAGTTTCTTCCTCATGCTGATTCGGGGCACCAGGAATTTAGTCTCGGTCAGCTACCCGGCCATGACCTGGTTGTGGATCTTTATCCTGGCCTTCTTCTCGACCTTGGTGGGCTATTCTCTCTACACCCGGGGACTGCGGTACCTGGAGGCCGGACGGGCGGGCATAGCCGCCACCTGGGAGGTGGTGGTGGCGTCGGTCTTGGCATTCATGATCTTTGGGGAAACTTTAACCTTCCTGCAGATCGTGGGTGCCGTCCTGGTCCTGGGGGGAATCGTGGTGGTGAGGATCCATCCCTCGACTCCCACACCAGAGAAGGTGACTTCGGTTGGGAAAGTTTAGGGGCAGGCGCCGGTATGGTACGGGGATTGAGCGGCACCGGCGGTCAGCGTCTCAGTTCCACTTGACTATCTTGACTCCGGGATAGTAGAAGGTAAGGATGTCTTTGTAGGAGTAACCGCTTCGAGCCATTCCTATGGCGCCGGTCTGGCACATGCCCACTCCGTGGCCGTTCCCGCTGCCCGTGGCGCTGATCAGTCGTATGGAGCCGTCTTCGTCCCTCTGAATTCGCAGTCTGAAGCGCGTGCTGGGCAGAATCGAACTGGAATTGCTTCCCCTTCTCAAAGCCCATCTGATCTGGTCACCTGTGATCTGATAGACTTCCTTGTCGGTGACCACCTCCAGTGCTTCGATCCTTCCGGAGGGGGTTCTTCGGATTACCCGCAGGTCCGTCACCCTTCCCATTTGACCGGACTTAAGCGCGTTTGTGCTGCGAAGGTATTTCTCCACGTTTCTTTTCAATGCCTCTGCGGTCCAGCTCTCCTCCCAGCTATAGCTTTCGGACCATGAGCAGAAGTCAACGTCATCGACCGATGTCAGATAGGGCTCCCTGGATTTTCCCCATACCTGGTTTACGTCTTCAGTCTTACCTCCCGAATTGGCGTGATAGTAAGCATGCACCGGCCTTCCCCCGTGGACCAATATCTCTCTTTGGGTCAGCTCGATGGCCCGGTTTCCCAGCGGATCTTCCCCCTGCACGCCTTTGTAGACCTGATCCGCCACCGTCGCCTCCAGATCGTATCCCTCTTTTTCATACTGGCCCAGCCGGGAGAGCGAGTAAGTTCGAGCGGCCACGGCCTGGGCTTTTAACGCTTCCATCTCGTCTGTCGTCAGTTTCCCTATCTCGGCCGGAACCACGCCTTTTAAGTAATCTTCCAGATATACCAGATTCAAAGCCCTCAGCGACTCCCCCTCATCATTCCTTAATACCTCCAACACGCCCCGGTAAGGATGCCCGTTCAGATACATCCAGAAGTCGCCTTCTTTGGGCACGAACAAGAGCTTCTGCAGGTCGTTTTCCATCTCTCCCTGGGTTTTCTCGCTCAAAATCATTCTGCCGTCGGCAAGCTTCACCACTATTTCCGCAGAGGCGTAGTAGATGGATTTTTCGCCCTGGCGGGGGAAGCACCTGATCACAAACGGTCCGTTGGAGCTCAAGGTAAGGCTGTTCTTCGATTCGAGGAGCCTTACGGTAACCGAAGGTTGTCTGATCTGGGGATGGAACACCTCCTCCCGAAAAACCGGCAGATCTCCGCAGTTTAACAGGAAAAGAAAGAAAGCCACCAGACCCATACAAAGCAGCTTTAGTCTAAGAACCGTTCCTTCCCCGACCGTTCTGGCCCGCGTATGATTTATCAATCTCATCCGTTTCATCGGTTGGCCTTGGATCTTTCTATGGGAAATGCCGTCAGATTCCTTAGGCGACCTTCCGTGACCGCCGCATACATCAGATATCGACCGAACCTTTCATTCGTTTAATACGTCCGGAGAGTATATCCGGGGCAAGAGAATTGCTTTTATTTCCCGGGGGACAGTCGATGTTTTTCCCTACCTGCGCTGCCTGCGGATTGTGCTCTTTCAGCCTATGCCCAGAACCGGTTTCAGTAATAAGCAAAGCAGGATCAAACCCAACAACACATATCCCGGATTGATGCATCGCTTGAATCCGAGGACGGACAGAGCGACGAACACCAGCAGAAGACCGGAGTCTTCCGGGCGTAGTCTGATCCCGCCGATTTCACTGAAGTCTCCGCCCGCTGCCAGAACCAGCACCAGGATCAGCCCGGTCAGGGCTGCTCCCGTCCGCCCGCTCCATTTCGCCACCATCTGCAGATGCCCCCGGCCTAAATCGGATGAGACCCCCAAGCCCAGGGCGTATCCCTTGTGGATTCCCCGGGCACGAAGATATGCTTGGTACAGGTTGAACATCAACCAGACCACCAATGCGCCGTATACCCCGAAGCCGCTGGTCAGAACCACGCCTAAAATTAACAGGGCCGGTCTCAGGTTTTGCCAGATCAAGCTATCCCCCACAGCTCCCAGAGGACCTCGCATTAGTTCCTTGAATCTGATTATCTGCTGCGGAGCCGCGTTTTGCCCCTCCATCTTGGCCACCGCACCGACGGCATAAGCGGCAAGATAGGGATTGGCGTTGAAACTCAAGAGATGTCTTTTGAGGAAATCCCTTCGCTTTTCTGTAGATTCTGTAGAAGGAAGTATCCTTTTCACCAAAGGAATCAATATCCAGGCGAATCCCAAGGCCAGCAAACGCTCGTAAGTGAACCCGGTCTGAACCAAAAAGCTTCTCAGATATAAACGAAGAAGATCCGGTTTGGATACAGCCCTCATGTTACGCCTCTCACCGTGCTGCTCAGATCAAAAGCAGGATTATGCCCAGCAACATCCCGCATACGCTCCAGCGGAAATTTGCCTTTTTCCAAAAAAGGTAGATCATGGTTCCCAGCCCCAAGCCCCAGATGGGCAGTTCTGTACTCCGAACTTGGATCTCAGGTACGAAGTTCAGAAGGTCGATCAGCGGCTTCAATAAAAAAAGAATGCAGGCGATTCCCAGTACAGTCACCACCACTCCTCGCAGGAACGATCCGCCGAGCGCCAAAAGGAAAATCCGGCGCAGCCCCGATGTCTGAACCTGCTCCGCATAGAGATCCGCCTTCGGCAGCAACCTGGAGTTCAAGCGTCTCTGCATTGTCAGGCTCCACCCGGAAAGAAAGCAGAAGGGAACGGAGAAAAGGATTACCGTCACCAGCACCAGATCAAGCCGGTGTGGAAACAGGCGGCCCAGGAGAATAAAAGAGCAAGTACACGCCACCGATCCCACCGAGGCGTCGGGGAAGTTTGCAGTGCCTATGGGCATCATCCAAAGGTATGCCAACTGCAACAAAACGCCTATCCTCAGACCGCCTTGGAGATCGGAAAGGCACAAACCCGCCAAAGGGCCGATGAGCAGGGGCTGGGACAGCATGGTCTGAAACGCCTCGGTCTTGTCCAGGGCCACCACTCCGCCCAGCAGGACTATCAGAGCCAATTCAGTCTGCATGAAAATGAAAAGTAGACTTTTCCGATCGAATGTCAACAGAAAACCCCGCCGTCCCTGGCGGGGTCTCCTGGTCTTGCACACCTATCTCAGATGCTTACTTTTTCTTCTTCTTGGTTGCCTTTTTCTTGGTGGTCTTCTTCTTGGCGGTTTTCTTCTTGGCGGTCTTCTTCTTAGCTGCTTTCTTCTTCGCTGGCACTATGTTCACCTCCTTCCAAGCTTTGAGGTTGACTTTTGAGGTGTGCCCTTACTTCTACCTCGTGACGTTCTTCAACTCCAAAGTATCTTTTCCGAAATCAAGGATCATTCCGAGAGAAAGTTTGGTGGCTTTCAGGAAACTTCGCATCTTAGACTCATCCATATCATCTATAGGTTCACCCGCCTTGACCATAACGATGATCTTATCACTCACCACAAACTCAAGAGTGTATTCCCCCGCCACACTCCCTTTGTATGACAACTTGATGTCCTTCTTTCTTTCATATTCGATCTTTCGGAGGTCCAACTCCACCGCCAGAGCCTGGCTGTAAGCGGATTCCTGAAATCCCAAGCCCATGTTTTTGTGAACCTCAAGCGCCGCCTCCAGAATCTGATCCTGTAATTCCTTTAGAGTCATGTTCCGTTACTGCCTCTTCGAATAACGCGCCGACTGTCATAACTCTGTTACACTGCAGGACGTGACTTCTTTCTCTTCTGATAAGAGCAATATCCGTGCCAATTACCGCGATCCCTCCTATGTGGCTGTCAGCCCTTTAGTTTTGCGGTATATCCGTTCGGTCTCCAAATCAATGACAGAAACAGCCTCCGATTGTGTAACAATAATGTAACTGTGACTAACCCTTTTATGGATCGCATGTTGTAACCGTGGCCTCGTAGCCTTGCGAAACGTTTGTGTTACATCTATTCCGATTTGTTACATTTCGGTGCTAAAAGAGGTCGATTTGTGGAACAGTAGGGGGAGGCTCCGAGTTTCGGTCTGCGGACCGATTACGGTGTAGACGGAGAGATGGTCAGAAATCGCCACGTGGGGCAGAACTGCGATTGCTCGTTCCTATATTCGACAATTGCCAGAAGAGACCGCGCCTGTGCGACGCGTGTGGGGATAAGTGAGTTGGACGTTCACAGCCTAAGCAGAAGATGCATCACCAGTCCGCTTACTAAAGGTACGGAGAAGTTGTCATCGACGGGAAGATTGGCCCCTTCAACCACGGTTGCTGTCAGTGCTCCCACGATCCCGATCCACAGAGGAAGATGCGGTGCCACGGCTGCCACTATCAGGCAAACCGCAAAACAGGATAGGCTGCCTTCCAGGGATTTCCGGTTGTTCCGGTTGTTACCTTTGGGCCAAGTCAACGGTAGTTTGGTTTTTCCGAACTTCCTTCCTATCATGGCTGCAGCGATGTCACCCAATATAATGAAGGAGATGGCCGCTACGGCTGCCGTCTTCGTGAAGAGAAGGATACAGAAAAAAGAGGCAGAGAGAATGTAGCTGGCTCCGGCGAAATCCTGACTCTCGTGCTCACGCAAAACGGAGCCCACCAACCGGCTCAAAACTCCATGAAGAGGAAGCCGACGAAGTCGGATTACGTCCATTACAATGGATCCTATCACAAAGGGAGCCAGAATCAGAAGCGAGGGGGTTTTGGGCAGGAGATGGTAACCGATAGGAATGCAGAGGGCGAACAGGTGAATGGCCTTCCTTTTTAGCTCGTTGTAAAATGAGATTTCCAAGTCTTGACTTTTCTTCGCAGGTTGGGATGGTTTATATTACCGGAGTGGCACCGGACCTCACTTTAGCCTTCCGGTTTGGGAAGCTTCAGTTCCTTTAAAAGTTTCTCATCGATCCACACCTCCGCCTCATCGAACAACACCTCTTCCCAATCGGCTATGGATTGCCGTCCCTTCTGCACGTCTATAGCTCTCTGGATGGAAGGAATGATGTCTTCAAATGTAGTACCCTCCGTCTTCTTCTCCACCACCTGGATGAGATGATAACCCCACTTGGTTTTCACCGGATCGCTCACCTGGCCTACCTGTAAGTTCAGGGCTGTTTGATAAAACTCATCCGGCATCTCACCTTCGGTGATGAAGCCCAAGTCGTAGGCTACATTCCTCATCTCCGGTTCGCCGGGGAAATACATCCTGGCCATCGTCTCGAAATCTTGCCCTTGCCTTATCTGGTTCAGAACATCCGCCGCCTTCACCGAATCGTCAAAGACTATATGGTAGACGTGCACCGGCACCCCCAGGGGAGGGAAATCGATCTTGTGGGCCTGGTAATACTCCTCCAACTCCTCTCTGCCGGCCGGAGGGAAGTCTCGCTTCACCCGGGTGGACAAAAACTTCTTCTCGGCCTCCTCCAGGGTAAAAGATCTTTTCTCTGCCCGGTATTCCACCAAATCCGCGTAGCCCCGCTTCTCCGCCTCCCGCCGCAAGATCACCGGCAACGCCAGAAGATTCTCCAGAATTAACTTCTTGTGATCCATACCCACGCTGTCCAATCCCACCTCAAACTTATACTTCGACAGCGCTTCTGCATACTCCCGGTAGCGGATGGTATCTCCCTGGCCGAAGGCCAGAACCCACACATCTTGGTCAGCCGGAGGCTGGGGGGAGTTGAGGACCTCCCGGTTGTGTACAAACTGCACCTCCTTGAAGAGCGAGTCCACGAAGACGGCGGAAGCCGCCTTCACCTTTTCGTTTCTCAGATACTCCCTGATCCTATCGGCAAGAGACGCGTCCAGTTCGTGATAACTGTCATCCTTTCGATCCAGAAGCTGCAATATGTGGTAACCCTCATCGTCTCTAAAAGGTTCGGAGATTTCTCCTATCTTCAATGAAAATGCTGTATGGTCGAACTCCGCAGATCTTTTACCTCTTTCAACAAATCCCAGGCGGCTGGTCCGATCCGTCGCCCTTGCCTGGCTATGCTGCCGGCACAAATCAACGAAGTCTTCACCCCGTTCGATCCTCTTGTGCAGCTGGCGGATCTTTTTCTTCGCCTCCTTGTCGGCCTTCTTCAGATTCTTCTTGTAGTCCTTTTGGGTAGAGTCCGCCCAGACCCTAATCAGAAGCTCTCTTACATCCACTTGCCCCGGGATGACGAAGTCTGCCTCTCGATACTTCCAGTAGTGCTCCGTCACCTCCTGGTCCGAAACCTCGATCGGCTCTTCCACGTCCTTCTTGTACATATAGTCCAGAATCCATGCCAGCATGTACTTGTCTCTTTTGGTCACGAAGCTGGGATCGGATTCCATATCCAAAGATGCGGCTCTCTGATCTATCAATACCTCCCGAATCAACTCGTGAAGCGCCTCCTGTTTGGTCTTGTCGTCCTCCTCAGGAGTGCGGGCTTTAATCCTCTGGGCGATGAGATGATCGTAGAACCGGCCCACGGTGACGCTTTCTTGATTCACTTTAGCCAGGATGCTATCCGGAGAGATGCCGGTTTCAGACGATGCCGCCCCACTTAGGTCGCCCGCAAGAAGGATCGCCCATACATAGAACAACGACAAAAGCAGCTTTTTTATCATCTTCGTTCCTTCCCCGGTTTTTCTGATTACGCCCCCTGTTAAAATCTCACCAACAGGGAGATGCGATAAGTGTTGTCCAACTCCTCGTGAGATAGAAAAGCCGCATCCAGGCAAAACTGGTCGATCCACACACCTGCGCCTGCAGTTAAATCCTCTTGATCATATCCCAACCTGCCGGCCAGCCTTCCCTTGTACGAGAGCTCCAAGCCATAATGCATATCAGCGGAGACCTCTCCTATCCAGTACTGGGCGGCGGACCTTCTGTTCTCATACCTCAAATCTGTATCGGCAGCCAAGGTTAATGTCATCTCCCCCATCCGGTGGTTGATCGCCGCACCCAGCTTGGTGGTCGGGTTGATGGTCTCCGTGGTTCCGTTGTCGTAAAACAAAAGGCTGGAGGTCAGATCCGTCAGGTTTGCACCCAGAGCCAGAAAGGGATAGGGTTTGACCAGAACGGCCAGATCCGCACCCAGTCCGTAGGCCGAGGTGGTGACCACATCCCGATAAATCAGCTTCAGATTCGCTCCCCCCAACAGCCCGGACCGCATCTGGTGTGAGTAGGAGACGAAAAGAGCATAGTCCGCGTGACTTTCCTCTCTAAGCAACACCACCAGGTTGCTGTCGCTGATCTCTTGCCCTCTGTCCTGCAGGTCAGTGATCTTCACTCCACCACCCCCCAGACGCTGAAGGCTGAAAGCCAAAGCGGACTTGTCGTTTTCTCTGTCCAAGGGGAAGACCACTGCGGCGAAATCCTGATTCAAAAGCGATCCGAAGGTCTCCGCGTGCATCAGGGAGAGTTCCCTCTGAGTCAGCTGACAAAGTCCCGCCGGGTTCCAGAAACAGGCCGTGACATCGTCTGCCACTCCCACAAAGGCTCCCCCCATGCCTAAAGCCCTGGCTCCCACTCCCAGGCTCAGGAATTCTCCGGCATACTTCGCTCCGTACGCCGGAGCAAAGCAGATGGGCAGACAAGCTGCAAGCAAGATGAGTTTCCTAACCATAATTCGCAAAGTAATATACGAAGAAAAAGCCTTTTATCAAGTGCAAAACCGAAAGTAGATCGAGCCTACCTGGGCCAAAGGGGCATTCAGCTAACCGCACCCTCCTGTAGACAATAGGTTGCCATTCACCAGGATAGGACCATCACCACAAAACAATCCGTTTGACTTGGGAACAGTGGATGATGGGGTAGTCCGGCCGATGGGAAGTTAAAACTCCGACTTCTCTGCAATGAAATGATAAATTTTGCCACCAGAACGAACGATAATAGGAATATGGATCAACCGACCACACCCTTCGGTCGGCTTTGCTAAAGTGGGCACCAGTCCGGTGGAAAAACCAAGCTTGAAACTGAGCAGTACCAGAGGGTGGTTACGCTTCGCTTGGATCGAACGATAAATCGAGGTGAGACGACATGGTGATACCCGGCGGCATATCCAGTGAAGCCGTGGTTAAAGAAAGCAGGTTCTGCGTGCAGACCGAGTTTGCACACAGGCCCAAACCCAGGGTCACGACGACCATCTCATTAAACGGAGAGGTGGTGGAAAAAGTGGAAACCAACTGGGCCAGATCGCCTCTGACCGAGGAGGACAAGCGGGATATCGAGGAGTTTCTGAAGAAACAGCATCAGATGGTGATGCAGAAGATAGGACGGAAAAACGACCAGCCGGATCCGTATCCGGACGACCGGGACAACCACCAACCGGCCGCCGAGGATTTGGTGTTGAAGGTGGATCGAAAGCTGTCCCAGACGGAGGGGGTGACGGGATGGGCTTTTCTACTGAAAGACGGACAGATACTGACTCATCGGATTTCAGATCCGGAGGATAAGAAGCAGTTCAAGCAGATCGAGGATTTCTCCTCTTTGCTTTCCGCGACCACCAGCATGGGGAGCTTCAGCGGGGGCATTCTCCATCTGCCGGACGGTTTCTCCGTCTTCATGCCGGTTCAGGATCACTTCTTGGGAATCAAGCTGGATCGCAGGGCCGATCCCCAGGACTTGACGGACAGGATAAAAGGCTTGATCTGATTGAGGTTCGAGATGGAGAGCATACTGAGCGACATAAAGGCGGTTCCCGGAGTGACCGGAGCCATGGTGCTGGCCAAAGATTCTTTGGAATCATACCATCTGCTCCCGGCAAGCTTCTCCTCCCGTTCCATCAGAGACGTGGGAGAGAGACTTTCCAAACTTGCTCAGAGGCTGCCTCCGCACAGCCGGCTGAATCTCAAGTTCGAAAACGGGATGGGCTTGGTCTACAACCTGAACAGAAGCGTGGTATTGATCTTCGGGCGCCGGGATCTGGATTTCTCCCTCTTGGGGCTGGTGCTGAAATCCGCTCTTCAATCCATAGAGAGAAGAGTGGAGAGTTTGAAGGACCGAAAAGAGCAGGTGGTGAAGACGGATTCCTTCGTGGTTGACAAAGACGGCCTGAACTTGTTGATTGAGGCCATCAACATGGTGGCCCAAGGTTACGTCAAAGACAGGGGCGTTTTCTGGGTGACCAAGAATTTGCGAAGAGCCAAAGATGACGTAATCAAGGAGTTCCCCTTAGTCTCCGGATTCTACGTGGACAACCACGGCAAGGTGTCGGTTCTTAAGCCGCCCCGGGAGATGTTCGACAGGAAAACCCCCTTAGCCTTGGCCAAGTGGATAGATCTGTTTGTGAACCACGCCCCTCATCCGCCGCCACGCGATCGATTGACCGATATCAAGGCATTGACTGCACGCATCAGCGCTCCTCTGGAGGGAATCGGATTCTACGATCTTTACAGCAAGGTGACCAGAAAACTGGTCTGAGGGGGCTGACTTCAAAGCAAGAACCCCCGCTTTTAAAGGCAGGGGTTCGTTGGAAAGGGTATGGATTTGAAAGGACTCTCTCTGTGAACACGTACCAATAAAGGTTTTTTATAGCCACCTTCCGTATTTCGCTTTCGCTAGCCCCGCCAGCGGCGGGGGTCACGGCGTACGCTCAACTTCAGGGGACAACCTTCATCAGTCGATTGTTAAAGGTCTTTCAAATGGACCCTTTCCATTCGTATATTACATCCGAAACGTCAAAAAGGCAAGACAATTCTCTTGGCCTGAAGCAGAATAGTTGAGCCAGTCCATCGGCAGAAGGAAACCGGGCAGGTGTTTTGCTCTCCCGGAAGACAGGGAAATGGTTGTATGCTTGAAGGAGTGGGAATAGACATAGTGGAAGTGGCCAGAATCGAGAGGACCTTAAATCGGTTCGGCCAACGTTTTCTAAGGCGGGTCTTCACGCCGGGGGAGTGGGACTACTGCAGCCGTAAGGCTCACCCGGGCCAGTCTCTGGCGGCTCGCTTTGCTGCGAAGGAGGCAGTGCTCAAAGCTATGGGCACGGGACTTTCGGGTGGTGTGAACTGGACCGACGTGGAGGTGGTGAACTCCGAAAGCGGTAAACCGGAGGTGAAGTTGAGCCCGGCCCTGGTCCGGAAAATCGGAAATAAGAAGGTTCTTCTGAGCATATCCCACACCAAAGAATTTGCCATTGCCCAGGCGGTCTTGACGGAAGACGAATCATAACCTCCGCCAGACCAGAACCTGGCTTTAGTCAGGTTCTGCTTTACGCCCACGCCATCCGCTTCCATCCCCGGCCAACCATGGGTCTCGGATTTTCCTACGCGACTGAAAAAACATCTTTTTACTCACGGATACAGGCAAGGAACATCCAGTCGACCAGGCGATGGAAGTTAAAGCTTGCCCTCGGCTTCGAAATTTATTATCTCTTAAGTAGGCGAAGATTCATCCCGCCTGACATCCGGGCGTCGGAGACCCGAGGGATAATCTGTAAAGCAAAGGAGCAGCTATGGCGGATTCCGTGGATGCCGTGGATCAGAAACAGATATTCGAGATATTTGAGAAGGCGGGAGCCCTGCTGAAAGGGCATTTCCTGCTGAGCTCAGGACTTCATTCGGACGTCTATTTCGAGAAATTCCAGGTGCTTCAGTATCCGGAATATGTGGAAACTCTGTGCCGAAAAATGGCCTCTCTCTTCAAAGACGACGGAATTCAGGTGGTGGTGGGCCCCACCACCGGCGGCGTCATCATCGCCTACGAGGTGGCCAAGAGCTTGGGCACCAGGTCCATCATCGCCGAGCCGGGAGAAACCGGTCGCATATTCAAAAGGGGATTCTCCATCGATCCGGGAGAAAAGGTTTTGATAGTCGACGATATCCTGACCACCGGAGGCTCCATCCGGGAGGTGATCGAGCTGGTGGAGAAATGTAAGGGCGATATTCAGGGGATCGGCGTGCTGCTCGATCGAAGCGGAGGCGAAATAAAGTTCGATTATCCGTTGAGACCCCTGGCAATAACCAAAGCCGCGAAATATCCTCCCCAAGAATGCCCCTTATGCAAAGCTGGTGATCCGCTGACCAAGCCGGGGAGCAGGAAGCTGGCCTGAAGGGAAATGGGATTCGCCGGGGCAAAGCCTGTTTCCTCCGGGCAAACTCACCTGAAGGAGAAAACATGAAGATCATGAACTTCAAGAAGGTGAAGGCAGAGAAGGTTGACGATCCGGCCGCCAGGGGGGTCACCATCAGATGGTTGATCTCGGAGAAAGACGGCGCTCCGCATTTCGCCATGCGTCTGTTCGAGGTCGAGCCGGAGGGATTCACCCCTTTCCACCAGCATCCTTCCGAGCACGAGGTGCTCATCCTCAAGGGTGCGGGGAGCCTGGTAGAGGAAAAACAGACGCACGCCTTCCAGCAGGGTGACGCCATATTCGTGCCGGGAGGGGAAAAGCATCAGTTCAAGAATACCTCGGAAGAGACGCTGGTTTTCCTGTGCATGGTTCCGATCGAGAAGTAGTCTCACTATGAGAGAGCATATTCTTAGATAACCTCCCCCTAAATTCCCTCTCCATAGGGGAAAGAGACAAAAGGGGGGGTAAGATGTTAGCGTTGTTTTCCACGATCATTTTGAATATCAAAAGATGCTTCAAAAAATCGAAAACAAATATGGACATCCCCGTGAACTGGTTATGTCCTTCCCCATGAATCCGTCTGAATTCGAGATGCTCAGGGAGAGCAAAGAAGACGGACGAGATTCCGACGCCACCCTTTTCATCTTCAAGGATGAAAAAGTCATTGTGATTGCCAAGCCCTGGTATCCCGAAGGATTGTATCGCGCCCCCAGCGGAGGAATCAAGCCGGGCGAGGAAGTGGAGTTTTCCGCAAAAAGGGAGGCTTACGAGGAGACCGGAGTACAAATCCAATTAGAGAAATACTTGTTGAGAATACACGTCACGTTTACCTGTGGAGGAAACAGTGAAGGTTGGACCAGCCATGTATTTACCGCCGCATATCTGTCGGGCGATCCTCATCCCATAGACACCAGAGAAATCGAGAAGGTCAATCTGTTGAGCCTGAAGGAACTGTCGGATCTTAAGGAGAAGCTACTTAAGCAGGATTCTGGTGGACTTCATTATCGTGCCGCCCTGACTGAAGCGGCAATAGGAGAGATTCGCTCCCGGCAAGAGGAATAACGCGGCGAGGGCAATTCCCCGCCTTCGGCGGGATGTGCTACATGAACCGCCCCTGTCGTGTCCGTTAAACGTTAAACGAAAAAAGACCAGGAACAACTCCTGGTCTTCTGTTTTCCGTCTTCAGTCTTCTATCCGCCATCTGTCGTCTGCTATCTGATGTCTGTTGTCTGTTATCTATTCCTCCGAACCCTCGTCTATCAACTCACCCCGGGCGATCATCCTCTCATAATCGGCCGGGTGCTTCTCCATGTATTCCTCTTCGGTCATCCTGCCGGTGGCCACGGTGAAGTTTATGGGATAGTTCTCCGGATGTATGAACATGAAGAAGAAATGCCACACCAGAATGGCCAGGGTGGCCAGCCAGGCTTCATAGTAGTGAATGGCCTTGGCCACGTCCAAAAGCCACTTGGGGATGAAAGCCAAGAAGAAGGTTTCGAACCACAGGATGCCTCCGGTTAGAATCATCACAAACCCACCCCACATCAAGGCCCAGTACTCCGCCTTCTCGGAGTAATCGTAGCGGTCGAACTCGGGATGCTCGGAAGAGAGACCCACACTGTATAGGATATTTTGAACCACCTGGGTCGAATCCGCAGGTACGGGGAACTTAGCCTTGAGCTGCTGCCATCCGCGTCGGGTTCCGACGGAGCGCAAGACGGAGTAGACGAAAAGTCCCAGCATCAGCACGCCCGCCACCCTATGCGCCACTCCCCGCCATACGAACGCGTTGGGAGAACTGGTCATCCAGGACGACCACCAACTGTCCGGATATCTGAAAGCAAATCCGGTGATGATCAGGGTAACGAAGGATAAGAACAGGAGGAAGTGCCATAAGACTTCTGAGGTTTTCCACCTTACCACCCGTCCGCTCTTGGCTTCCCGGTACCTTTCTCGGGCGAACCTGATCATGATCACGGCGTTGTGAGCGGCCATCCCGCCTATGGTCAGCACAATCAGCGCCAGGTAGATTCTTCTGATCCACCATACGCCGATGTCTTTCTTGTCGGTATAGTCTATGTGTATGGAGCCTTTGACGTAGTTCTCCCCCGCCCCCTGGTGGCACTGACCGCAGGTCTGAGGCAGATGAGCCTGGTTGATCGAGGAGGCCGGATCATCCGCGGGTCTGACGTTGTGGCTGGTATGGCAGTTCACGCAACCGGCGGTGGTGGTGTCTCCCGACCTGGCTCCCACTCCGTGATACATGTCCAGGTAGGGCGTTTCCCTTTGAGTCACGTACCCATATTTGAGATACAACCTCTCTTTGGAATGACAATAAGTGCAGGTGTACTTGGACTGGTTGGCGATGAAGGTGGAAGAGCTCGGGTCTGAAGACGACTTTATGGCATGGGAGGTGTGGCAATCGGTGCACACCGGAGCATTCGGATCGCCCTTGCTGACGGCGGAACCGTGAACATCCTGATCATATTCCTCCTGCTCCATGGGATGACATTGTCCGCAGGTGGAGGCGATATTGCCTCTATAGGAATTCGATTCCGGATCGGTGGAGGCTTTCAAATCATGGCTTTTGTGGCAATCCGTGCAAACCGCCACTCCCAGATTCTGCTCAGCCAGTTGCTTCCCATGGACACTCTCCATGTATTGGGCATAAGGACCGGGACATTCGCCGGAGCACTTGAGATTTACGTTCTTCTCGCCCCCGTGGCATTTTCCGCATGACTTCGGTTCGTTGCCCCGGTAGACCGGATCTTTCTCATCGTCTGACCCCAGGATATTATGGTAGCCGTGGCAATCGCCGCAGGTGGGAGCATCCGCCATTCCTTCGGCTCTCTTTTTCCAATGGTATCCCGACTGATAAAGCTCAAGTGCTCCCGAATGGCAGGTGCCGCAATCCACCGGTCCCGGCGGCGTCTCGTGCATCTCCGCTGCCACTCCCACATGACAGCCCACGCAACCCAACATGCCGTGAATCGATCCGGAGAAACCGGATTCGTCGACAAAAAGAGAAATCTGTTTGCCTGTGGAATCCTCCTTGGTTAGGCTGTTATCTGAATGGCACATCAGACATTCTTCCACATCCTGGGTAAATCCTGTCGAGCTCATCCAAAAGAGAAAAAACAAAGCCAAAGTTGAGGCACGTAAGAAGCTCTTTTTCATTTGTCCGCCTTCCGCAAGCTTGTGATCTTTTTCACGTACAACCTGCGGATTATAAGCACCCAGCGCCCTTTTGTCAAGTCTTTTTCAACGCGGTGTCACGGTGGTTGCGGCAAGCTTGATTGATCCCAAACCGGTGTGTGTCGCTTAGAATCTAATCCGGCATTTTCAGTCTTACTCCGGCAAAAAACCTTCTACCTGGATTGGGATAGTCCAAATCCGAGATGGAGTTGCCAAACTGGGTAGGGGTCTTGTCCTCGAAGAGGTTACTTGCTTTCAAGAAGAAAGTCAGATTTTTAACCGTTTGATTGAAACCGATGTCGAAATTCGTGGCGGATTTGATCTTCTTGGTCACATATCTTATTTCCGGATAATATGAATAATCCGGGTAATAATTCAGCTTCTGGCTGCGGAAATTGAATGCGATTTGGACAGATGAGGAGGAGAGGATTTCTAGGTCTAAATTGATGTTGAGAACGTTCTCGGGCAGGAAACGTGTTTTCCTTTTCATCTCTTCGAACTTCTTCTCTCCGGAGAAGTAATCGTAATACACCAGCTCGTTTTTTATCTCCTTTCCTCTGTTGTAAGAGTAATTCACCACACAATCCAGTCTTTCAAGAATCCTGTAATCCATCTCCAGTTCCACCCCGGAAGAGTAGGTGCGATCCAGGTTGAAAGGCTGCCATAATCCGTTTTCGCCCATTGGCTGCCAGGAGATGAGGTTTTTCACCTTACGATGGAATACGAAAACCTGAGACGAGATTCTCCTGCCGGTGAAAAGCAGACCCGCCCCGACGCTCTCCCCTTTTTCTGGCTCTAAATCCTCATTCCCACCGTCGGGCCAGTAGAGATCGTTGAAGGTCGGTGCTCTAAAGGCTTTTCCGTAACTCAGTTTCAGGGAGAAGACATCTACAAGATGATAGATCAAACTCAGATTAGGAGAGAGGATTTTTTCAAAATCACTGGGCAGATCATATCTGGTGCCGAGTTGAAAAGTCAATTTCCTTAGCTTCCAGGAACAGTTCCCCCACAGCCCCAAAGAGGTGGAACTAGGATTCCATGACGAGCTTGAGCCGGTCTGGGATGACACGGAGTAGGATTCCATTCCGGCTTCAAGGCGGTCCGAGGAAAAATCCAATCCCAGCGTGATGCGATTCCTCTTTTCGAGCGGGAAGGAATATTGAGCGAATCCACCTAAGCTTCTGGTCAGATAGGAGTAGTCTTCGTCCACTTGTCCCAGATAGTCGTACCTGGTGAAATAGTTCATCTTCCTTCGGTCGAGGAAGACCCGCATCAACACCTCCCGCCCTGCGGATTCGCGGGATTCTTCCCCGGAGCGGAGATGAAAAGTGACATCTAGCGATAAGTTCTTGTCCTTCTGATGGTCGAAAAGTGCAGAAACCGATGAGTTGCCAAAGGTAGGGACATTTGAAGGATCAGGCATGGGGCCTGGAAGTCCCAAATCGTCGTTTTGTGTCGACAGGTAAAGTTTCAGATCGGCAGAGGAACTCAGGGGATAAAGCAGAGTGGAATGGAAGAACAAAGCCGAATAATCCGAATTCTCCCTTTCTCCCCGAGACTGTTTTCTCTCCACACCCGAGTTGAATTTGAGATTTCCTATTCCCGCGGCAAAATCCACGTTCGAGATGAAAGTGTTATCATTCCCATACAGAAAGGAGGAGGAAAAACTCCTCTCAGAAGGCACAGAGGGTATCAGATTGACCACCCCGCCCAAGGCATTGGCGCCATATAGAGAGGAGAGAGGACCGCGCACGATTTCGACCTTGTCCAGATTGACCAATGAGAGGTCGCTTAAGTTGAAAATACCGTTGCAGAGGTAATTCAGTTTTCTCCCCTCCAACAAAAACAAAACCTGAGAAGAGGAGTGACCCCTAAAAGAGAGAGTCTGCACCTGACCCAAGGATCCGGAAGAGGTCATCTCTCCGCCGGAGAATTTCCTCAGAACCTCCCCCAGCGAGAGGCAATTGAAATTTTTCAATCTAGAGGCACTTAACAGGGTGGAATGCGCAGGAATGTCCTTAAGATGTTCCGGGAATCGAGTGGCAGTCACGATAACCGGTTCCAGCAGATAAGTCTTTCCACTGGCCACCGGCTCGGCTGTCTCCTCGGCCCAAGCTCCCACGGAGAGAAGCAGGCTCAGGCATAGAATAAAAACCTCTTTCACTTGTTGCTCCTTGCTTTAAGGGTTCAAGAGTTCAAAGGTTCAAGGGTTTAAAGGTTTAAGAGTTCAAAAGCTTGAAGGTGAAGGGAACAACAACCGATCACCTTAACAGGTTTCCTCCTGATAAGAGAGGATTCCCGATTTTCCATTCTCGATTTAGTGTCCCTCCAGAGACATCAAAAGTCCGACTATCATCCGATTCCAAGAAGCGAATAATTGAGTCGTTCTCCGAGGAACGGACACCTTTTAATGCAAAAAGAAAACCCAGCCTTCACGGAAAAGCCGGGTCGAATATCGTTTCCCCAAGAACTCTTCCCGCGAAGAGCTATCCAGTTTCGGAATACCGGGGTAACTGGATAATGATCCCCTTAGTTGAACTGGATTCATCATCCGGCCTCAACTTCGAAGGATCTGATTTGGCAGGTCTCCTGACTTTGTGGTTTCGAGCCTACTTGCTTTCGCCTTCCCGTCCTTTGCGTTTCAGGACAGTGGCCTGGATGAAAGCTTTCGTAGCCACTTACAGTAGCGGGGCTGTGGCGGAATCTCACCGCCTTCCCTCTTGCGTCCGTACGGACACCAAATCGAGTTAGGTTTTGTCAAAGAACAATTTTACAACCGAAGTATAGAACGCGCGGGGAGGGATGTCAAGGGAAAAAAGATGAATCTGCATGGAGGCCAGAACCTAGCTTAAGCTAGGTTCTGGTCTTATGCGTATTGATAGCCGCAAGATTCCCAAATGGGACAGTCTGGTCATCGGGCGCTTTCAAGCTCGACAAACGAATATTCCCATCGAGGAATCATTCAACTGCAATCGGCGGAAATCATCCGGGCTCGACTGTTCTAAGATACCTGTCTTTCGAAATCGAATAATAGAGGCATCCGTTAAACCAGCGATATTTCTCCGGCAGATTCTCAAGAACCTTCTCGTAGGCCAGTCCGATTTTTTCGATGACCCGCGCCGACGCGAAGTTCTCCGGCCGGGTGATGGCTACGATCCTCTCCTGCTTTGTGGCTTTGAATCCGAAGTCCAGCATCGCCCGCGCCGCTTCGGTGGCGATGCCCCGACCCCACCAGTCTTTGGAAAATCCGTAGTAAACCTCGATTTCCTGGGTGGCGAATTCGAGAGGTCCCAGTCCGCACCAACCGGTCAGTTTCCGATCTTCCTTCCAAACTACGGCAAGGGTGAGCTTGACGATACGCTCCGGAGTATTCTGCTCGTAGCATTCGCTCAGCCAAGTGAGAATGCCCTTGACTTCCTCTAAGGACATGACGTCCTCAGGCAGGTACTCCAATACCTCTCTTTGGCTCAATATCCGATGCAGAGGCTTGGCATCCTGTAGGTTAAAGGGCCGAATCAACAGCCGCTCCGTTTCGAAATGTGTACCTTCTAACATAAGGCTTCTCGCTGAGATTAATAGCTACTGGTTTGACTTGAGGATGTAGTCGTGCCGCAGGCTTCAGCCTGCGCTTTGGTAGTTGCCCAATTCATTGGGCGTTTTCTTGCTCGATAACCAGACGGTCCCGTCCGGGAATCTAACAACTACAGATTCTTCACAGCCAATCCATTTCCTTGTACCATTTGACTGTCTCTTCCGCACCTCTGGCAAGATCGTGTCCGGGCGAGAAACCAAGCTGAGTCTTGGCTTTGGAGACGTCCAATCCCCAATATCTTCGCGTAATCTCCCTTGCCTTCTGGACATTCAGTACCGCTGCTTTGCCGAGGAGTCCGCAGAAACTCTGTGAGATGAAAGCCAGGGAGAAAACAAGGCTCCTGGGAATCCTCAATGGTATAGTTCTCTTGCCCAAGATCCCTGCGATGATCTGAAAGGTTTCTTTCCAGGAGTATACTCTATCATCCGAGATGAAGTAGGTTTGTCCTATGCTTTGGGGATTCTCTGCCGCCAGGATTATACCTTCGACTAAGTCTTTGACATAAACCAAAGACAGGAAGCTCTGGCCGAATCCGAAAGAGATCCGAAATCCGCTCTTGGCCACTTTGAAGAAACCCAGAATGTCGGCATCCCTCGGCCCGTAAACTGCCGGTGGGCGGACTATGGTCATGGGCAATTTGGAAGCGTGCTCCAGAACGATTCTCTCCCCCTCCAGCTTGCTCTCGCCATAATAGGTGATCGGCCGACAAGGAGCCTCTTCGTCCAAGGGTTTGTCATCTGTGCCGGGACCAACTGCTGCCTGACTGCTCACATAAATGAACTTTTTGAGTTTTGAGTTGCTCTCCAGGCAAACCAAAACCAGATTCTTCGTTCCCTCCGCGTTGGCTTTGAAATACTCTCCCCTGCTTCTGGCCTTGGTCAGACCCGCGCAGTGAAAGATCACGTCCGCGCCCTGAACCGCGCCCTTAAGTGAATCCTTCTCGGTTATGTTGCCATGAACGTATTCCACGTTCAGATCGGATAGCCATCTTAGATTGCTGGTCTTTCTGACCAGACATCTCACCTGGTAGTTCCTCTGGAGGAGCCCCTCCACCAGGTGGCTGCCCACAAAGCCGTTGGCCCCTGTCACCAGAGCTTTCGGAGAATCACCCATCGTGTTTCTTCTTTCCAGTCATAACTTCAATATAAACGTCAAACCATACCCCAATATAGAGTAAGATAAATGTGAATTCAATCAAAAGTTCCGCCGGACAGCAAAAAGCCATTGACTGGTAAGGTCAAAGGCTCAAAGATTTGTTGGTTTTCTCACGGTTGAGTGGTAAGGCACCCGACCACCCTTCTTGTTAAGTCGAGGATCCAGCTATTCGACAAGATCGGGGTGGTTAGCTATGTTGAATCATCGGAGACGGGAAGAGTGGGTACGGGGGTGAGTTCTAAGTGGTTGCATGCATGGCCTCGGCAGAGCTGCGGGTCACCCCGGCATGATTTTGGTTTGTTCACGTCAGTCGAAATTTCAGTGTATACAATATCCAGACTGCCACCGGTTTTCTGTTGCAGAGCGCGGGCCGGTATTTCCACTTCAGGGCGGCATCCATTGCAGCCTGTTCGAATCCCACGTCGCTGTTCGATTTTCGGAAGACGCGGACCTCGCCTACGTCTCCGTGTTCGTCTACCAAGACCTGCAGCCAAACCTCCCCTTCGATTCCGTTTTCCTTCGCGGATCTTGGGTATGGCGGCAGTACCGCACTGATACACTCCGGCATCATGTCCGTCTCGACCAGTCTTATCCTGGAAAGCGACTGCCTTGAAGGGACGCCGATGTGCACGTATCCCGAAACGTCGCCCCCTCCCACCGACCCTTCGGCGCTCCTGTCGTAAACCATGCCGTATATCTCTCCGTAATACCGACCCTTGGACAGCCTTTCAGTATCTCGCGCCTTAGCCACCGGTTGGAAGTATCCCCCGGCCGACGTTTGCCCGCTGAGCCGGAGATCACTAATTACCGGCGGTGGAGGTGGCGATATAAGTTGAGCAATGGTCCTTACCACGACCATTCTTCTTCCGTCTGTATCATCACCGCTTTTCCCCAGAAAACCGAGGCTGAAAGTTACGATTATGAGAATGGCTGCGGAGATGGCAGTCCCTAAAATGAGATTTATTTGATAGCTCCGCTTCAACTCGAGAGCACCATAATCTCTGAGACAACCGGGCATCTTCCACTCCATTCTCTCGTCGTGACCTCATCTGTTCTCTGGGTCGGATGACTCATAGCAGAACAAAGGAGCACCACAGATGAGACAGTCTAACTCTTATTGCCCGTAATCCGATCTGAAGGAAAACCCAGCGGCTTATATAATAATCTAAGTGCTTGTATTT
>CAYMNI010000011.1:0-22471 GCA_964391755.1 uncultured Ignavibacteria bacterium | reverse complement strand
TTCCGCATTTATTTGAACAACCACTTCGCCGCAAAAGCGGTGGCCAACGCCACGATGTTCCGCTTCAAGCTGAATCTTCCCATCGTTGCCCCATTCCGGAAGGAAATGATTGCAGAATATCCCGTCCTAAAAGAGTTCCCGTTGAACATTGATGGGGATGAAGACCTATTCGGGAAGAAGTAATTAAGGGTTGGGTGGCCCCCGGCCAGTTCATCTAGCTGGGTCTATCATCGGCGATTTGTATCTGCTTAATCCGTTTGATCTGCTGTGAATAGATCATTCCGTAGCCGGGGGCTCTCCCGCCGATGGCGGGATCTGCGACCAGCCCCGGTGTATAGATGACAGGTGCCGGGCAAGGAGCTGTCAACGGATGAAACGGATGGAACGGATTCACAGGTGGGCAATTAGGTTTTAGCCACGAACTGCGGACCGCGGACTACGGACATCAAGACCGGTCAACGGATGTAACGCCCAGACGCCCAGACGGGCCCGTCCGGGGGCGTCCGTAGGACGGATTAAGTGGATAACTGCTTTAGCGGTGGATGGTCGACGGTGGACAGTGGACGAATAGATTGGATCGGCCCAGAGGGGAAGCCGGCACCGAAGAGCCGGCTTCCCCATTACCTACTTGTCATTCGCTGGCTTAACCGAGGTGGAGATGGCGTATCGAGAAAAGTGGGATATCTCAAAGGTAACCATTGACAGGCCTGGATTCACTTTAACCTTCTGCACCACCACCCAGGACTCGGTTTCAGGATCGAACCAGCGTAGTATCAGTTCATCTCCCTCTTTCGCTCCCAGCAGCACAGACTTGAATTGAAGGCGTGCAGGTACGGAGAATACCACGCCGTCGGGTTCGAACACAAGCTCAAGCTTTTTGTAAACCTTCCCCTGCAGGTTGCGGGCGAAGAAAGAGGACTGGACCGTAATGTAAACCGATTCGCTCAGAGCCTGCGGCGGAACCCGGAATTGCAGTTGAGTACAATCCAACACCTGGGTTATCACGGCGCCGGCCGGGCCGAACCATCCCGCATCTTCCATCGAGCTAAACTCGGTCCATTCGAACGGCACGTCGTCCGGCGATATGGGATTGCAGGGTGTGCCCCAATCTTCTTCCTCAATCAAATCCGTTTTGGTGTCCGGTGCCGTGGGTAGCAGGCTGTTGCAGCTAAGACCGACCACCATGAGTGCCAGAAACAACAACGCGGACGAGATTGCGATCTTCACTTGCCTCGAAGGGAGTTTCTTGTTTCTCACGCGCCACCTCCTTACTGCATTATTCTAGGTGTCTGCCATACAGCTTTATCGTTCCACTATTTGTTTAAGCAACTACCCTGCCGTCCCCACATGGAGCTTTTGGCTATCGGCCAACGAGTTAGAAGACAACAGGCTGGCCGTATATCCAGTGCATTTTGTAGGTGCCCCCTTTCTGAGCAGGTACTTTTTTCGACTCCGAAGTGTTGGATCGACCCCACAGAGTATGGACTTACCCCCATACCGGCCTGATGGATTAAGGATTCTGCTGATTTCAGGATGGAAAAGACAAAGAAGCCCCGTCACCGGCGGGGCTTCTTTCCTCTTGCCTCTGCAGTCAGGGGAAAAACTCGCACTTTTATGAGATGGCGTAGCGCGAGAAGTGGGACACGTAGAATTCCAGCTCGACCATCTCGTCTTCTACCATCACCTCCTGTTCGACCGCCCATAGGCCAGTTTCAGGATTCAACCAGAATAGCCTCACCAGGTCTCCGTCTTCTGCCCCTACCACTTCCGCCTCGAATTCGACCCTGGCATCCTCGGAGAACACCAGTCCATCAGGCCCGAAGTTGAAGAAGAGCCCTTTCTCGAACTCGCCGTCGGACATGTAGTTGAACTGTATCACCTTCACTGAAATCAAGACGCTCCCAAGAACTGCGTTGGAGGGGACATCGAAAACCAGGGAGAAACACTCTGTATTCACCTCGAACTCGGCACCTCCACTTGGGGTACACAGCCCGGAGGTTTCTCCCGAGCAGGTCCTGGGCCAGGGTGCTAAGTTGGCGGGCGGACTCGGCCAAAGCTCTTCCGCACTGTATTCGTTCACCGAGTCTTCAGGCGCGGTGGGCAACATCCTGTTGCAGCCCAAGGGAAAGAACGTCATGGTCCCCAGTGCCAGCACAAACACTGCTCCCAACAGAGCTTTCAACAACCGCTTGTCCTTCATGGGAACCCCCTTTCTGCCAGAGGTTTCACCTTCTCTTGTCTTTCGTTTCTGATCGAAAATCCTGCAATAGCTCTGCCTGCTTGACAACAAAAGATACACCACGTACACAAGGCGCTGGTTCCTAATTAGTTAGGCCCGTGTAAGCTATTCGAGCGGAGCTGTCCTGTTTTCTGCCAAAGCCGATATTCTGTAGAAAAATGTGGGCATCACCCCATACCATATCGGCCTGCTCCCATACTTTATGGACAACTTCATCTCCACCCGCCACCATAGATATCTGCCGTCGGTCAACCCTGTTTCGTTTGTAGCCAGCAGACAATTGGCGCGGAGATAAGAAAAGGACCCTCCAGGGTGAGGCTTCCGGCTCCAACCGGCTTCCTTCCGTGCGATCCCTGTGATGCCTTATTGTTGGTGCCTTAGAGCTGGCGATGCTCGGACTTCGGTAGTGCTGAACTCCTTTATTTCGTCGGTGGAAGGAGCAGATGGATATTCGCTTTCGTCTGTCCCGCTTTTTAATCGATTCCGGTTTGCACGGGTGTGGCGGAACTCCGTTGTCCCGTTCTGGTATACTGTCAGGCCGATGAGGGATCTGGCCGGATTAAGGAATGCCCATTGCCAGTCGACAAAACTAATGTAAAGGAAGTGGGATTCACCAGAGAGAAAGCACCACTTTTCTTAGAATCAAAACCTCTTAACCACTGGTTGCTCAGCGCTGAGGATGAAATTCGTATGAGACGAATTCTGGTGGTCGACGACGATCCCAACGTTGCAGAGGTGATCGAGCAATATTTCGATCGTTCCCACTATGACGTCTGTACCATGCTTTGCGGAGAGAAGGTGCCGGAGACGGCTTTGCGGATAAAGCCGGACGTAATACTCCTGGATTTGACCCTGCCTGACGTCAACGGCATAGAAGTACTGAGGAATCTCAAAGAGGCGGGCTCCCGGGCGCCGGTGGTGATAATCACGGGCAACGTGTCGGCCGAGATGGCCATGGAGACCATGAAGGAGGGAGCCTACGAGTATCTCCCCAAACCTTTCAGCTTGGACGAGCTGGGAAAGCTGGTGGACAAGCTCTTGGCGAAAAAAGTGGAACCCTCGATAGAATCAGTCTCTCCGGCTCAAGCCGGTTCCGGCGAGAGACCCAAGGAACTGGTGGGAAGAAGTCCGGAGATGTTGAAGATAGGTAAGATCATCGGGCAGGCCGCCTTATCCGGTGCTCCCATTCTGCTTTCCGGCGAGAACGGAACCGGCAAGGAGCTGATCGCCAGGTTGATTCACCAGAACAGCGCTGGAAAAGGCAAGCCGTTCCTGGTGGTGAACTGTTCCTATCTTTCGCCGGAGATGCTGGAGAAGGAACTATATGGGTCGGGCAGGATTCAGAGCGACAATCGCAATACGACCGGCGAGGGCAAGCCGGGAAGCACCGGCACCGTTTTTTTAGACAGCGTCGAGAGCATGAGCCTGGAGGCTCAGGCTAGACTTCTGAAATTCTTAAGAGCCGGTCATAGCAAAACTCAGGGAAAGGAAGTCAGGGTGATAGCCTCCTCCTGGGGAGACCTGTCGGAGAAAGCCAGCCAGGGCACCTTCATGCAGGAGCTCTTTTACAGCCTGAGAGTGATTTCCATCCACGTTCCGGCGCTTAAGGAGAGAAGATCGGACATACCGCTTTTAGCGGAACATTTTCTGATGAGATATTGTCGGCAGAACGGCAAGACCATAGGGGCCATATCTGCCGAAGCCATGAAGCTGCTGATGAACTACAGTTGGCCGGGAAACGTGGAGGAGCTAGAGAACAACGTCTATTCTGCAGTGGTCATGTGCCAGGGCGACCAGATTCTGCCCGAGCACCTTCCCCTGGCGTACGAGCACTCGCTGCCGGTCCTGCCGGATGGACAGTTGGCAGGGGGAGATTACTACCGCTTGTTCATGCAGAGCTTGGAACCGCTCAAGGGCAGGCTGTTTGAAGATCTTAAAGGGAGGATTCACGATCAACTGATGGGATCGCTGGAGAAGACCTTGATCTTCATGGCGCTTGCGGAGTGCCGGGGGAACCAGGTGAAGGCGTCCGGCCTTTTGGGAATAAGCAGAAACACCTTCAGAGAGAAGATGTTAAAGTTCGGGTTGTCGAAGAAGGAGAAGTCCCAATCCCCCGCAGCCTCGATCAAGTAGGCCAATCAACAGAGCTTATCCTCTTTTACAATACGATTTCCTTTTTACCTGGTGGATTCGATTCAACTGCGAATCCAAGAACCTTTTGCGCAAGCCGGAATCTTCGATCTGGGCGGCAATCTCCTCCAGTATCTCACGAGCTTGGACCGAATGAGCCTTAGCCTGAGTCAGTCGGCGTGCACCCTCGGTTTCGGCCAGGCGGGTATACAGCTCGGCTAACTCTTGATGCACCTTGTATGCCACTTCGCGAAATCCGACCTCCTCCGCGATCTTCAGCGCTTCCTTGAGATCAGATTCGGTCTCGCCAAACAAACCCATGGCTGATCTTGCCCTTCCTCGCAGCAGATAGCCCCTTGCCAGATATTCCCTTGTGTTCTCCTTTCCCGCCATACCCAAAAGTGTATCCGACTTTTTGTCTGCGTCTTGGAATCGCCCGGCAGCAAGCTCAAGCTCTGCTAAGCCCGCTTGGGCCTTCATTGTGAACTCGTCTGATTTTATCTCCCGCGCCAGGGCCAGAGCTTCTTGGAAGTGCTGCTCGGATTTTTCCCTCTCCCCCTGCAAGAAACACAACTCTCCGAAGCGAGAAAGGGTCTCACTCTCCAACTCCTGGTCGCCCAGCTCCCTGGCAGAGGATAGGGTTGCCTGGTAGCACGTCTTAGCTTCCTCCGGATTGTTCATCTTCAGCTGCACGTCGCCTATGTTTCCGATGCTGTAAGTCAGCGCGTGTTGATCTCCGATCTCCGAGAAGGTCTTCACCGAATCCCGGAATGCCTTCAAGGCTTGGGAGAATCGGGCTTGACTCCGGTAAATGGTGCCTAAGTTTCCCAGGCAGTAACCGGAATTCCGCTTGTCGCCCATCCTCTGGAAGATCACAAGCGCGCTGGTGAGCATCTCTAAAGACTTGGTCAACAGACCTCGGTCCTGGTATATCAAGGCCAGGTTGTTGCGCGTCTTAGCTTCCCCCAGCTTGTCCTGGGCCAGCTTTCGGACTTCCAATGCTCTTTTGAGATATCCGGCGGCCTCACTTAGCGATCCCAAGCTCCAATAGCAGATGCCCACGTTGTTGTACGCGCGGGCAATTCCCTCGCCATGGTCCAAACTCTTGTAGTATCCCAGAGAAGAGAGATAGGACTGGCAGGCTTTCTCGAAGGCACCCTGGCGTCGGTATAAATCTCCGAAGACATTGCAGCTCATGGCCAGACCCAAATCGTCGTCCAGTTTAAGCGAAATTCCGTGAGCCTGCCGGGCATAAGACTGGGATGCTTCGTAGTCGCCCCGCAGCCAATGGATCTCCGCCAGCAGGTTCAAAGCCCTGGTTTGGTCTGCCCGATTACGCCTTCGTCTCGACAGGTCGAGCATGGCCAGAAAGTCTTTCTCCGCTTGGCCGTATTCGCCGATAAGCCTGTAAACTTCTCCTCGCTCTTCCCGCAGTTTCAGCATCAGGGAGGAAGCCCGCTTGGGGAGGCGGCTCCGTCCGGTCTCGGTCGAATCCTGCTCATAGACCTTCTGGGCTTTGTCGAAGAATCGAACGGCCTCTTGGTTGGCATAGGTCCGCTTCGCTTTCTCACCAGCCTGGATCAGGTAGACAAAGGCTTTGCTCAGGTTGGAGCTGTGCTCGTAGTGATGAGCCAGAAGCTCGCATACTTGCTCCCGGGCGTTTTTGAACTTCCGCTCGTAGTGGTCGCCCACCTTAAGATGCAGGTCTTTCCTACGGGCGAATGACAACAAACCGTATGCCACCTCCTGAGTGAGTGCATGCTTGAACATATATTCCAAATGCGGTTTGGTCTCCTTTAGGGGGACCAGATCCAGCCTGTCCAGATAACCCAGCCAGTATTTCAGCTTGCTTGGGGATAGGGAGGGTGAGACTACCGAAGCTAAGGTGTCGAACCAGAAAACCCGGCCTATCACCGATGCGATCTTTATGATCTTTCGGCCGGTCTCGTCCAGTTGGTCTATCCTGGCCATTATCACGTCCTGCACTGTGTCGGGAATCTGTATCTGATCCGGTCGACAGGAGAGTTCGTAACGTCCGCTGGTCTGGTCGAAAGCCAGCTGACCCGAGTCGCGAAGGGAGCCGATCAGCTCTTGCAGGTAGAGGGGATTTCCCCGGGATTTCTCCCAGAGGAGTCTCTTCATTTCGTCAGGCAATGTCGACTTCTCCAGATGGAGGGATGCTAAATTCAACGCGTCTTCCTTTGGCAGTTCCCTCAGCCGGATCTGGTGGTAGTGGGGCAGGCTTTCGAAAATATCCGTCTTCAACTCAGGCCTGTGCACCAGGACCAAAAGTAGCGGATGGTCGGCCATCCTTTTGGACAATAGCAGAAGCAGCTCTAAAGAAGTCTGGTCTATCCAATGGATGTCCTCAAAGATCAAATAGCCGGCGGCTTTTGCGGTGCGCTGGAGAAAAAACTTGACTATGGTGTCGAACAGCCTCTCCTTTTTGGTCTTTCCGTCCAGAGACTGGGTCCATTCATTCTGGGGAACGGAGAGCCCCAACAAATCGTTGAACAAGGGGGCCCATCTGACCGCATCGACTCCCTCCAAAGCCCGGATGAGTTTTACTCTCCTGGCCTGGGGAGGGTCCGGCTCGGTTATGTTCAGGTAAGCCTTTACCGCCTCGGCCCAGGGGAGCAGAGGCGTGTTCGAACCGTAATAATGGCAATCCACCAGCGTCCCCCTTACCCCCTTCTGCGAGCACAGATCCACCAGCTTCTCGGTCAAGCGAGATTTCCCGATTCCAGGCTCTCCCACGATTGAAAGCAATCGACCCTGGTGATGAGTCAGCTTTCCCAGAAGTTCGTTTATCTGCCGGATTTCCCTCTCCCTGCCGACGATGACCATCCTGCCCGTCCGGTCCGGTTTGCGTTCTGTCGAAGCCGGCTGAGACTTGGCGATTCCCTGTACCCTGAAAGCCGTAACCGGCCGGGCTATGCCTTTGACCCTAAGCCTAATCCGGGATGCTTCAAACTTCGAGCGGACGGCCTGGAAGGTGGAATGGCCCACTAATATCTCTCCGGAATCGGCCTGGGACATCAACCGGGCGGCCAAGTTGACCTCTTTTCCCATTACCGTGTATTCCTTGCGACGCGCGGACCCCACTTCGCCACAGAACGCATATCCGGTGTTAATTCCGATTCTCTGCCTGACGGGATAGGGAAAGTCGGCGTTCAGAGAGTTTAGCTTCTCCCGGACCTTGAGAGCACAAAGGATGGCCCGCTCTTCGTCGTCCTCCCGGGCCACCGGTGCTCCGAACAAAACCAACACTTTTTCTCCAACCGAATAAGGATCGATTCTGGCGATTACCCCGCCATGGTCGGCCACCGCCTGCTGTATCGCCTTGAAATGCTCGTTTAGAGCCAAACAGGCTTCCTTCTTACTCCCGGCGATATCGGACAGAAGCTTGTCGGAATGAACCAGGTTCAAGAAGAAAACGGTAATCTGTCGGTGTTCGCTGTCTAAAGAGGTTCTGGTCGGATCGGCTTCCATCTTCTCATATATCCCTTGGGGCAGATAGGGGAGAAGCCGATTCACCAGCGCCCCCGCGTCTTTGCTTCGGATCTGAGTGCTCGTCGGCTTGAGCTTGAGGCTTCCAACTTTTGTGAGCTTCTCCAGCTTAAGGAATTGGTCTCTCCGTTCCGAGACCCGCGCTGAGTTCTTGACTTGCGTATAACATTCTCTGGTCAGCAGGGTCTCGCCTGCTTCGGCCGTCTCGTTACATCGAATGGTGGAATTGATGCTCTGGCCCAGAATGACCAACTCCAGTTTCCCGGTCGGATCCCCCAGGCTCAGGGCACAGAAATCACCGACGTTGATGCCCGCATGCAGGGCCAGCGAAAAGGTTCCGCCCGAGGTGGAGATACGCTCAAAGCGTTTCATCTCTTTCTGCATTCTGACGGCCACCGCTGCGGCTCTTTTGGCGCCCTGCTCTCCCTTGAAGAACACCAAAAGCGAGTCCCCTCCGAATTTGAGCACGTCCCCGCCGGCGGCGAATATGATCCTGAGCATGGAGGAGAAAAAGCGGTTGAAGATTTCGGTCAGCTCCTCCGCCCCCTTTGGCCCCAGCTGAGAGAGCTGCTCCGACATCTTGGTGAACCCGGAGGCATCCGCCTGCAGCAAGCCACCGGAAAGCGACATAACCTCCAAGGAGTGATAAGATTTGCCCGAGCTCATCCGGTGCAAAAGAAGGTCTGGGAGATAGGAGGAGACGATTTTTAGAATCCTGCGCTGGTTGTCTCTGCGCATCGATCGACCCTTTTGTCCTGTGGCTAGAGCAGCAGAAGCCTGACTAAGTATAGAAGAGAAATGTGAAGTATCTGATCCATATAGAACATCTGTTTGGTCTTGGGCAAAACGTGACCCTTGAGATAGTCCTGGACCCAATGCACCGCGAAAAGCAGAATCAGAAGTCCCAACACAGTCCATGAAAAGAAATAACCCCTCTGCGTGGCTAGCGAATGAAGCAGCAACACGGCAGCGATGACCAACACGTAAACCAGCACGTGATAGGTCAGAGTCTTCTTGGAGTTGGTCTTCTTCTTCGCCACGTGGTCGGACTGCAGGGCAAAATCCCCCACCAAGTGCCCCAGGAGAAGATACATTATCAGATCCATACGGCCCCCTAAGTCTCCTTGCGCACCATTTCCGGCTTGGATGGGAAATCGCTTCCTTCGGTTTGGTCCGGCTGTCTTATCGGAAGCGTGATGGTGAATTTGGTTCCTTTTCCCTCCCCGCTTTGAACCTGGATGCGGCCATGATGGTTCTCCACCGCCCTGCGGACAGAAAGCAGCCCGAATCCGTGACCTTTCTCTTTGGTGGTGAAACGCTCCTTGAGAAGCTTTGACAGCTTCTGGCTGGGGATGCCCGTTCCGTTGTCCCCGACGGTGATCTCCACCTGTTTTTGATCCTTCAAATGGCGGAGCGTTACCGCGATCTTTCTGTCGCGATCGGAGACCGGGCTTAGGGCATCGGCGGCGTTGTTCATGAGGTTGTAGAAAAGCTGTTGCAATTGGGCGTGGTCGGCTTCAATCAGGGGAAGGTCCTGGTTAAAGTTCGTTTGGAAGGCGATATCGTCGAATCTGTTCTGCGGTCGGAGGAAGAAAAGCTCCTTCTGAATAAAGTTCACCAGATCCAGAGGCTCTTTGGATCCGCGCGGAACGGCAAAGTCCATGAGGTTATTGACCAGGCAACCGATATTTTCCAGTTCGGTTTGCATCCTGGGTATGCGCTGGCAAAGACACTTTCGGGGGTCGGCCTCAATTTCCCGAGAGAGGAGATCCAGGTTGCCGGTCACAATCTGCAGGTAGTTGTTAAGCTCGTGCGCTACCTCCGCCGCCATTTCCCCCCGGGTGGCCATCCTCTCCAGTTCCAGCGCCTGCCGACTGAGATTCTTCTCGTCGGTGACGTCCCTGCTTATGTGAAGGATGGAGGAGGAGGCATTGCTTTCGTCGCGGATTTCGCAGATGACCGTGTCGGCGATGAAGTGCCCGCCGTCTTTCCTGGTGGCTATGATCTCTCCCCTCCACATTCGCTCTTCCTTGAGAGCCTCCTTTATCTGTTCGTCCAGATTCAACAGGTTCGCCTTTCCTCTGAGCATCTCCACGTTTCTGCCGAATACGTCGACCGAGAGGTACCCGTACTCCCTTTCTGCGGTCCGGTTGAATAGAGTGATGGTGCCGTTGGGGTCCGTGCTGATGATAGAGAAAGGAGAGGTGGATACTATGCGTTCCAGGAAGCCCTTGGCCTTGTTCATCTCCCGGTTGGAGTCGGTCAGGGCTTGGGCATAGGTTTTGAGGTTCTGGTAAGCCTCCTCCAACTGTTCGTTTTTCTGCCTCAGCTGACCCACCAGATGGAGGTCGGATTGCCTGAGTCGCGAGCTGAGGGTCTTCGTTATCTGGTAGGCAATCAGGGGATGGTTGTTGAGCATGCTGACGAAATCCGATTTGGAGAGTTCCAGAACGCTGGTGGGCTTAATCGCCCGGGCGGTGGCGAATCGCGGTTCCTCGTCCAGAAGGGACATCTCCCCGAAGATGTCTCCTTTTCTTCGGAGAGCCAACTCGGTGGATTCCTCCCCGCTTTTCTCCTTTTTTCTTATGGCCACCTCACCATCCACGATGATATAGAGCCGATCGCCATAGGAGTTTTCCCTAAAGAGAATCTCCCCCTCTTCATAGGCTTTCCCCTGAAAGAGGGGCACGACTTTCTTCAGACTGTCGAAATCCAGGCTGGAGAAAATGGGTATAGTTTGCAGAACCGCCAGGGCATTTTCCAGCATGCGGTACTTCCCCCCTATTCTTTCGCAAACGCAGGTTGGCATTCTTGATTATCGGCACATTCCAAGGCGGGTTAACATGAGTTTGCATAGCGTCACCGGGGCCAAACGATCAAAAATCAAGTTCCAGAGTTGTCTCTTCGGTCCGGGCGGTGGGCGGTTAAGCAAAAAAGCCCTGAAAATCCTTCGATTGCAGGCCCTGCAGGCTGGACCATGAGCTTGCGGTTGATCCCAGACAGGTGATCGTCTCCCTGCGGTCTGAGCTAAAAGATTCTACTCAGGCACATGGGTCTTTCTCTTGAGCGAACTATCGCTTGCCTTCCACATCCTGCAGGGTTATATTGCGCCTTGAGCCAACAATAATCTCAAGCGTGGGACTCGGGCCTCATGTTTCCATGCATACAGAGATTCACAGGGGACGCGAAGCTGTGGAGTGTGGTCTTTGTCTTACCGCTCTGCCATATTTCCGTGACTTCACGGCTTAATCCAGACAAAGACAACGAGTTGAGATGTCATTTCGAAGCAAGTCCACCGGGGAAGAAACCCCAACATCCGAAAGGAGCCTGATATGTTCACAAGGCTGATTCAGAGATACCTGGCATGTCTTTTTCTGCTTGCTGTGGCCGGTTGTCTGCTTTTGGGATGCAGCCTGACCAAATCCAAAATCACCATAAAGCGCTTCACGCCGGAAGGCCAGGTTCCCCGCAAGACCAATTTCACCATCACCTTCTCGGAAGATATGGTTCCCCCGGAAAGCGTGGACGTGTGGACGGACTGCGATTTTTTGAAGATCGAGCCTCCCCTGGAGGGAACCTGCAAATGGATTTCCGCCAGCGACCTCCGGTTCTATCCGGAGCAACAGCTGCGACCTTCCACGGAGTATCATCTGAGCGTCTCGCCGGAAGTGGTCAAGGCCGAAGGCCGACGCCTGTCCGGCCAGACCTCATTTGCGTTCTACACCGAGAGAATCAGGGTGGCAAGGTTTTCGCACGACTTTCGGGTGGACGAGGTCAAACCCGGAATGGCCAACCTGTATGTCACCCTGGAGTTCAACTACGAAATCTCTCCTTCGGACTTGGAGCAGCGGCTGGGGCTCCGCTTCGAGAAAGGCGATCACATCAGCTTCCAGATCGAGCAAAAAGGCCCGTCTCCCATCCTCACCGCGGTGAGCGAACCTTTGGCCCTGGAGGATGCCGACCGGAAAGTGGCGCTGCATCTGAACAAAAGCCTGATGCCGCAGGATGCCGTGCTGGGTTTGGCTGAGGATTACGACATGACCTTTGCCATGCCCGCCAGAGAAAGGGTGGTGGTGGAGGCCGCCTACCCGGAGCGTTCCGGCAAGGCCAACTGGATCACCGTGAAATTCTCCACGCCGGTGGCTATGGCAGCGGTCAAGGACTTCATTCGGGTCGAGCCGGAGATCAGCTTCCGGCTGGAAAGAGATCATCGCTACCTGCGAATTCACGGAGAATTACTGCCTGGGCAGACTTACGTCGTGACCTTAAAGGAGGGTTTTCTGGCGCTAAACGGCACACAATTGGAGCACGAGTTTTCCACCGCCGTGCAAATGCAGGAGAACGAGCCGTATTTCGACTTCGTCACCCAGGGAATATTTCTTCCCAGAAAGGGGCAGCTTCTGGTGGGCATCGAGACTACTAACATCGACAGCCTGGAGTTGAGCGTAGACCAGATATTCGTGAACAACCTGGTGTATTTTCTGAACACCAACAACATTTACAGTAGATGGTTCAGCCGGGGTTTTCTGGGAAGGCACGTGGCCCGAAAGCAGATCCACGTCCAGGGAGAGGCCAACGTCAAGGTGACCACCACCGTGGACATGCGCCAGTATCTGGACGAACAGAGGGAGGGCATCTACGTTCTGAGCTTGAGAAGGCCGGAGCGCCGCTGGGACGCCAGCATCAAATGGGTGAGGGTAACCGATCTGGGGATTATGGCCAAGATGGGCCGGGACCAGATGCGGGTGTACATCAACTCGCTAGAGGACACCAGACCTCAGGAGGGGGTGGCGGTCAGCCTGATCAGCCGGGACAACCAGGTTCTGCTGGAGGGCGTGACCAACTCCGAAGGAATAGTCAACTTTGAGAATTTTCGCCAGGCCACCGAGGGATTCGAGCCTTTCGTAATCACCGCGCGGAAGGGAAAGGACCTTTCCTTCTCCAAACTGGCCGATTGCCGGCTTTCCCTGTCCGACTTCGAGGTGGGGGGCGCTCCCGTTCTGAAGGAAGGATATGAGGCTTTCCTTTATACAGATAGGGGCGTGTACCGGCCCGGCGATACGGTGCACGTGGTAACCGTGATCCGCGATTCCGACAACCGGATACCGCCCGACTTTCCGCTAAAGCTGCAGGTGATCGGTCCCGACGGAAGCATCTTCGACGAGTACCGGGGCTGGGTGGGAGAGGCCGGGGCGGATGAATTCAGCATCCCCACGCCCGTCTATGCCTTGACCGGAGTTTACACGGCAAAAACGCTGATCGCCGACAGCGTGGAGATCGGCAGGAAGATATTCAACGTGGAAGAGTTCATGCCCCAGAGAATCAAGGTGGACCTGTCCCTGCCCAAAGATAACTACGTCACCGGAGAGGAATTGAAATTCGAAGTGCAAGGTACCATGCTCTTCGGGCCGCCGGCCTCAGGAAGAAAAGTGGAAGCCAAATTGACCATCAGCCCCAAACCCTTCGCGCCGGCCGGATTCTCCACTTTCAGCTTCGGGGACGGCGAAAAGCAATTCGATCGGGTGGAAAAGGAGTTGGGCCAAGCCCAGTTGGACGATCAGGGGAAAAAGACCTATCAGGTTCAGATTCCGGTGGATATCAGACCGCCTGCCTCTCTCTCCGGGCTGCTGGAGGCCTCGGTCTATGAACTGGGCGGCAGGGCCGTGACCAAATACGCGGAGGTGACCATACATGCCTATCCCTTCTATATCGGTATGCGCCGGGGCCAGAAGGGATACGCCGATGTCGACAAGCCGACGCAGATCGACTTCGTGGTGGTCCAACCGGACGGGAAGAAAGGCGGACCGCGCGAACTGGAATGTTCTTTCTTTCGGGTGAATTGGCACAGCATCCTGAGGCGCGAGAGCTCCGGCTATTACCGCTATGTCTCAGAGAAATCTCTGGAGCTGGTGGATCACAAGAAGCTGGCTTACAACGGCGAGGCGTCGTCGGTGTCTTTTACGCCCCATGATTACGGTCGATACCGGGTGGTGATAGAAGATCCGGAGTCCGGCGCTTCCTCCAGTTTGCAGTTCTACGCCAGCGGCTGGGGCTACGCCCCCTGGGCCATGGCCGAGCCGGAGAAGCTGATGCTGGATTTCGACAAAGACTCCTATCAGGCGGGCGAGCAGGCGGTGATTCAAGTGCGCTCGCCTTTTGCAGGCAAGCTGGTTCTCACCGTCGAAAGAGAGGGCATATTGGACCAGAGGATCGTGGAGATGCCGGAGAACACCGCCACCATCACCCTGCCGGTGCGGGAGGAGTACAAGCCCAACGTGTACGTGGTGGGCAGTTTGATTCGATCCAACCAATCTCTGGAGGTGCATGCCCCGGTTCGGGCCTACGGTGCTTATCCGCTCATGGTGGACTGCAAGCAGGAGAGGCTCTCCGTGGAGCTGAAGGCGCCGGATCACGTCACCCCCCGCACCACCCTGGACGTCTCGGTGGCGGTCACCGGCGGCACGGGGAGGACCTATCTCACCGTGGCGGCGGTGGATGAGGGGGTGCTGCAGATCACCGACTTCGCCACGCCCGATCCCTTCAAGCATTTTTATCAGAAGAAACGGTTGTCCGTGGATACCTATGACATCTACTCTTTCATCCTTCCTCAATTGGAGGGAACCGAGAAGAAATCCTCCCCCGGCGGAGGGAGGGCCGAGGAGATGGCCCGGCATCTGATGCCGGTCACCTTGAGGAGGGTCAAACCGGTGGCGCTCTGGTCCGGCATGGTGAAGGTGGATGCCGGCGGTCGGGCCATGGTTCATTTCAAGGTTCCTCAATTCCAGGGGAGCCTGAGGGTGATGGCGGTGGCATTCGATAACGGCAAGTATGGCTGCGCGGACAAGAACGTAACGGTTTCCGATCCCATCGTCCTGACCCCTACCTTTCCCAGGTTCGTAGCGGGCAAGGACAGCTTTGACATTCCGGTGAACGTGTACAACGGGACCGACAAGCCGGGTCCGGTACAGGTGCGGTTGTCCGGGGACGGTCCCATTCAGATACTCTCGCCGGCCCAGCAGACGGTTCAGGTCGAAAGTAAAAAGGAGAAACTGATCACCTTAACCTGCCGGGCGGCGGATGCCATGGGAGCTTTGCACTTCACCCTGGAGGCATCCGGACTGGGTTCCTCCACCCGGTACGATGTGGACATGGCGCTCCGACCGGCATCTCCTTTGGTGACCGAGGTGGGAGCGGGAAGGATAGCAGACGACGGTGAGGCGTCGTTTGCCCCGGGCGAGGATTGGATTCCCGGAACCACCAGGCTGCAGATCAGCCTCTCGCCCTTCACCCTGATCAACTTCGGCAACAGCCTGCGTTTTCTTCTGACCTACCCGCACGGCTGTATCGAGCAGACCACCTCTAAGGTCTTTCCCCTGCTCTACTTCAGTAACATCGCCCGGATAGCCGAGCCGAGCCTGTTTGAAGACCGCAGCTCCGATTACTTTATTCAAGAGGGGATAACCAAGCTCAGGTCCATGCAAAGGTCCAACGGAGCTTTCTCCTATTGGCCCGGAGGAGACTACGTGTCCGAATGGGGGAGCATCTATGCCACCCATTTTCTGGCCGAGGCCACCAAGGCAGGTTATCAGGTGCCGGACAGGACCTTGGACAAAGCGGCCAATTACGTAAGAGGCTTGCTCAGAGAGAAACTGAGGAGGGAAACTTACCGGTATCAGTTGGAGCAGCAGGCTTATGCGGCATATGTTCTGTCTCTTTTGGGCCGGCCGGACAAAAGCAGCATGAACTACTTGAGACAGGCTGAAGTACGCAATATGTCCACCTGGGCCCAGGCTCTTCTGGCCGGTTCCTTTGCCCTCTCCGGCGACGTGAGTACCGCCATATCCATGATGACATTCGACATCGGACCCAGCCAGGCGCCCAGGCAGACCGGGGGCAACTTCAACTCCTCGGTGCGGGAGAACGCCATCATGTTGGACGTGCTGCAGGAGATCGATCCCGAGCATCCCTCCATTCCTCTGTTGGTGGAGGCCATCGCCGACCGTTTGAAGAAGGCCACGGGCTACTACTATACCACCCAGGAAACCGCCTTCGGGTTCATGGCCCTGGGCAAAAGCTTAAAGGGACGGCAGCCGTCCGACTACCGGGGAGAGGTCTGGTGGGATTCCGAAAAGGTGGCCTCCTTCGAGACGGCCGACACGGTCATCAAAAGAGACGGCGGGGAAGGCAAGCAGGTAAAGATCAAAATCCAGGGCCGGGGACCCTGCTATTTCTATTGGTACTTCAGCGGAATCAAGAAGGGAGCTTACTTCGAGGAATACGATCGGGGCCTCAAGGTCAATCGGTACTATCTCGACAGGTGGGGTCATCTTATCGACTATCAGAACATCAAGCAGTCGGAGGTGGTGGTGGCCAAGATAGTCATGACCGCCCAGGCAGACAACCTGGATAACGTGATCGTCACCGACATGCTTCCCGCCGGTCTGGAGATAGAGAATCCCCGGCTGGGCTCCCGAGACGCCATAAGCTGGATCGGCGACAAATCGATAACCCCCGACTACATGGACATCCGGGACGACAGGCTTAACATCTATCTGAACCTGAGAAAGGGAAGGACCGTCGAATTCTATTACATGCTTCGGGCGGTGACCGCAGGAAGGTTCGTTCTGCCTCCGGTCACGGCCGAGGCCATGTACGATCCGTTCCAGGCGTCGGTGGCCAACAGCGGCCAGATCAAAGTCATATCCGGGCCATGAAGAACAAGAGACTCAAGATTCCCATAGCCCTTGTTCTGACGTCGTTTCTGGCGGTGGCGTTTTTCCCATTGGACAGTCGGCAGCTGAACAAGCCGCCGTCCCAAGCCATCTATGACCAGAACGGCAGGTTGCTGCGCGCTTTTCTCTCCCCGGACGAGAAGTGGAGAATGCCCTGCAGTCTGGACGAAGTGTCCCCTTATCTGCAGAAGGCTTTGATCACGGTGGAGGACAGATTCTTCCGCTATCATCCGGGAGTAAATCCCTGGGCCTTGATGCGCGCAGCCTATCTCAATCTCAAGCACGGAAGGGTGATCTCGGGTGGCTCCACCATCACCATGCAGGTGGCCCGGATGATGGAGCACCGGGAGCGCACCGTGTTCTCCAAGCTGGTGGAGATCGTCCGGGCGCTCAAGCTGGAGCTTTTTTATTCCAAGCACCGGATTCTGGAGCTGTATTTCAACCTGGCTCCTTACGGCGGCAACGTGGAAGGGGTGGAGGCGGCCTGCTACTATTACTTCCAGAAAAGCCCGGCCGAGATCAGCCTGGGTCAAGCGGCGCTTTTGGCCGCGGTCCCCAATTCGCCCACCCGGTTGAACCCGGTAAGCTCTCCGGATGGCGCCAGGAAGAAACGGGATGAGGTGCTGAAGTATCTTCTGGCAAGGAAGGTGATAAGCGAAGCGGAGTACCGGCGAGCCACGGAAGAGGAACTGATCATAGACAATCCGGGCATACCCTTAGATGCGCCGCATTTCACCGATCTGGTGCACGGTCTTCATCCCGGAAAAGTTAGGGTCTACTCCACATTGGACCGGGAGATTCAGGGAAAGTGTACAAAGATCGTAAAAAAGCATCTGGCCGGGTGGCGAGACCGGGGGATTACCAATGCGGCGGTGGTGGTTTTGGACAACCGAACCAACAGCCTGCGTGCCCTGGTAGGTTCTTACGATTTCTTCGACCAAGAGAACAGCGGACAGGTCAACGGCGCGGTCTGCCCGCGCTCGCCCGGCTCGGCCCTCAAGCCCCTTCTGTATGCCTATGCCTTAGACCAGGGACTGATAACACCTTCAGCAATACTGCAGGATGTTCCGGTGAACTTTGCTGGCTATGTGGCCGAGAACTACGACGGCAAATATCACGGGGTGGTCACGGTCAAAGAGGCCTTGACCAGATCGCTGAACGTTCCAGCAGTTTTGCTGTTGGCAGACGTGGGTGTGTGGGATTTTATCTCCTTCCTTAGGGACGGCGGCATATCGACCTTGGACCCCAAGAAAACCGACTACGGATTGTCGGTCATTCTGGGCGGCTGTGACGTGAAGCTGATGGAATTGGCAAACTTCTATTCCACCCTGGCCAACTCGGGCCGGTTCCGGCCGGTCAGGTATTGCCGGGATGAAGCCGTATCCGAAGGCAAAGAGATACTCTCCCACGGCGCTTCCTACATAATATCCGAGTTGTTGACGGAGGTGGTCAGGCCGGACATTCCCGCCTACTGGGAATACAGTTTGAACCGGCCCAAAGTCGCCTGGAAGACCGGAACGTCCTATGGTCACCGTGACGCCTGGAGCATCGGCTATACCCGGGGCTTCACCGTGGGCGTGTGGGCGGGGAATTTCGACGGTCGAAGCGCGCGCGAATTGGTGGGGGCCGAAGTGGCCGGGCCCATTCTGTTCGACACGTTCGATGCCATCTCGGGCAAAGACGATTGGAGATGGTTTGCCCCGCCGTATTCCGTGGCCAGCCGGAAAGTTTGTGCCACCAGCGGCATGGTTCCCAACCAGGATTGCGTTCATACGGTCGAAGAGCTGTATCTCCGCAACGTCTCGCCCGTCAACCAATGCAACATCCACCGGGCTTTCTATGTCGACGACCAGACCGGCTATCGTCTGTGCAAGTCCGATCTGGGGGAGCGTTCTTACCACAGGAGGGTGTTCGAGATTTGGCCTCCGGAGGTGGCCACCTGGATGGAGCGAAACGGATATCCCCTGGATTGGATTCCTCCGCTTTTGCCTGCTTCTCAGAATCTGATGGCGGGCAGCGGTCCGGTCATTCGCTCCCCGGAGGCAAGCTGCGAATACCGACTGCGCCGGGGCATCAGCCCCGAATATCAGAGGATACTTCTGGATGCATCCGCGGAGAATTCGGTGAACAAGATATTCTGGTTTTTAGACGGGAAGTTGGTCTGGTCCGGACCTCCGGAGGAGAAGACCTTCATCCATCCCGAAACCGGAGAGCATAACTTAGTCTGCGAGGACGACCACGGCCGAAGCACGTCGATGAGACTGGTCATCAGATGAAGATGTAGGTCGGATATGTCTCCCGTATGGGAGACTACCCGACAGGTTCAGGGTTGTGTCGGGTCCGGTTGACCACCTGCCGGTTTAGGGGGACTTGGTAGGTAGGGTGCTTTTGATACCTGCTCAGAAAAGACGAGGTTCTTGCCGGGAAAAGGAAAAGTCATTTGAACCCCCTGTGGTCCCCCTTTTCAGGGGGACACAAAAAGAAATCCCTCCTGATGAAACGGGAATACAAGCGGGCGTCGATTTCGCGCCATCGTTGCCTCCATGGCAGGAGGGGCGAACGGAAGTAAGTCCCCCTGATAAGGGGGATTTAGGGGGTTGGCGGCAAGAGCCATTCAAAGTTGTGTCCGGTCTGGTTGATGGCCTCCCAGGTCAGGGGATCTGGCGGGGATGGCATGCGAGAGAAGGATGGTGGTGAACCAGAACCTAACTTAAGTTAGGTTCTGGTTTCTATTAACCGCTTTCCTATGAATGTAGCGGAAACCTTCAGGTTTCTACATGGGAAGCTTACACAATCCAAATGCGGTTTCGATCTGAAGCAAGAGAACAGAAACAAATCGACCTATCCAAAGGATTTGAGTCCTTGACGCGCACAGAGAATCGGTGTATTTTGAGTCGCCGGAGGAGGACATTTACGAAGCCAAATTGAGGAGGGGAGAGATGCCGTTTGAAAAAGAGATCAGGGGTCCCATCCTGGGACTGCTGTTTCTGTCGTTGGGCGGATGGATGCTCCATTTCCGCATACACCAGATAACCGGCAGTCCATCCAACTACGTTCCTTTTTTCATTGGGCTGATGGGCATGGTTGTCACGCCGCCTCTGTTCAATTACAAAAAAACGGTGATTTTGGCCTATCTGCTGAATGGTTTTGGGGTGTTGATCGGCACGCTGGCCATGGCCGCCTTCAGTCTTTCGCATCTGCCCGATTCCCTGACGTTGGGCAATCTGATATTCAAAAGCACTTTGGGAGACATTCTGATTCTGTTCTCCAAGCTCTTCATCGGACAGGTGATCCTGTCTCACTTCTACCCGACAGGACTGGGTCGGATGTTCACCCTAAGTTGGTGGGTCAGACACTTCGTCTATTTTACGATAGCCTTTTCTTTGGGACATTTTCTTTGGAGATAAAGGAATGCTGAAGCACTTTGTTCGCGGAAAGACCGGATGGTGGATTTTACATCTGGTGGCAGTTGCGCTGGTGGTGTGGTTAGGCCACTTCATCCGCTTCTAAGTTTGGCGGAGACCGAAACTCCCCAGTCGCCGAGCCGGATCATCTGAGAAGCAGCATCTTCTTAGCTTCGGAGAATTCGGCTGTCTGTACGCGATATAGATAGATACCGCTCGAAACCCTAGCACCCCGGTCATCTTTCCCGTCCCAATTCACACGCTTATGTCCGGCCGGAAGGCATTCGTCCAGCAGAGTTGTGACCCTCTGGCCCAGAATATTGAAGATTTCTATCTTGACCCGGCCGGGCCTGGAAAGTGCGAATTCTATGGTGGTCGCCGGATTGAACGGATTGGGGTGGTTCTGCAACAATTCGATTGCGGCAGGGGTGCTCTCGTCGATCCAGTCGACGGAGGTGGTGGTATCGATACAGAAAGTCAGGGGGATGATTTCAGTCTCCAACTGGTGATTCTTGTCCCAGCTTTCGATGAGCAAATCGGCGTGATAGATTCCCTGAGCATAACACTTAGGATCGAAAGTCAAGTCCAATGTCTGACTTTCTCCCGGCTGAAGCCATCCTTTCCGTAAATTCACTTTAATCCAGCCGGGCTTGATCGTCACACACAGCGAATCGCGGAGAAGATGTTCGTTCTTCAGCACTTGCAGGCCGACGGTGCCGTCCCGGTTCTGTATGCCCACTGTGGCAGAGTAGAGCGAGTCTTGAACGTGCAGGTACTGGTATTTGATCTCCCCGGCTTGAGTGAGGACAGCCTGAAAGGTGTAAGGCCCGGCGTTTGCCTGCCCCCAGTGGTGGAGGTTGATGAAGGATACGATGGCGGAATCGGCGTTCGAGTAGTAATACAAGGCGGAGCTGTCCACCAGAATCAGATCGTCCCAAAACGGCGCCAAAAGATGATACGGCCCCCATAGCCAGGGAAGACTTTTGTTTTTGTAGCACAGGAAGCTGTCGTCATAGCAGGGGAGTATATTCGAGAAGCTGATCCAGCCGTCGGAGGCTATTTTCAGGCTGTCGAGGTGCTCATCATAGAAAGGAAACGGAAATCCCAGCGGGAAGAATCCGTAATCGACGTTGTCGTCGCCGCTCTCACCCAGGCGTATGCCCCGATCTTCGACGTTCACCCAGGTGAACTCGCAGTTCGGATCGAGATTATTGTCGGTCCAGCAGTAGCCGAGCGGATCGGAGCCGCCCATCCAGCCGTCTGAGTGCATGCTCAGTTTGACCTCGAAGCCCAAGGGCAGCCCGCCGGAGTTGGTTAGAACCAAATTCTCAAAGACCAACTGGCCCGAACCGGCATGGACGTAGAACTCCTCCCGGTCGACGTCCATCGCCGCTCCTCTTTTGGGTGTGGCCTCCGCCAAATTGGATGCCCTGCTCTCTCCCCCGGAATTGACACAGGTGGCGCGATAGAAGTAGGTTTGATCTTCCACCACCTCCGAATCTCCATGTTCGTGCTGAAATCCCGGCACGGATGCAATCAGATTCTGCTGATACATCAGCGAATCGGGATGAGCCGAGCGATAGACCTGGAAGCTGTCCGCCTCGGATGCGGCTTCACCGTTTGTCACGATCTCCGCTTCTATCATCAGATTACCGATGGTGGGGTGCCATTCGAAATGGAAAAAAGTTCTCTTCCCCCAAAAGGAGCTGCCCGAATTGGGAAGATCGTCTTTGCCCACCAGGGGAGATGAGGGGGAGCTCTCTTCCCAATGGAAGACGATCCAGAAGGCCGAATCCTGCATCAAAAGATGGTGCTGGATATCAACCCATCCCCCTGGGAACAGACTGTCCTGCCCGTCGGCCGAGCAATAAACCGAGTCCAGAAAGCCATTCTTGGGAATGCCTCCGGAGTCACCATTGACGGTCACGAAAAAAGGAGACCTGAAATCGTAGCTTGAATCGCCGTCCGTTCCCTGATGAGGGATGTATACCATCGATCTCAAAAGAAAGAAGGGAGCCGCCGGCGAACTCATTCTAACTGCCGCACGATTCTCGCGCCAGGGCAGAATCACGTGCATTCCGCAGAACATTTGATCCCCGTGATCCGCCAAACTGTAAGTATCGGGATGAGCGCTGAACCAGAAAAGCGGCACCTTCCTGTCCTGATCGCCGATTGCCGTTAAAAAACTTGGCGGGGAGAGATCCTCGGCCAAGGCGTTTTCACCAGGCGTAAACACCCCAAGCGCCGAGAGCAGGACGATCAGAATGCACCCGCCGCCACAGGTAAAGCAGAAAGGATTCGCTTTCACTATCCCCACCCCTAGTGAAATTCGAGAAGGTATTTGCGACTCTTCCTAACTAAAACATGCCGACCGGAAAGTCAAGAGAATTTTTATAGAGTCACCTCCGGGTTATAATCTAAACTTCCGTGAGTCGCCGGAAGTTCGATTCGCGCAT
>CAYMNI010000010.1:0-23246 GCA_964391755.1 uncultured Ignavibacteria bacterium | reverse complement strand
CAATCCCTCCTTGTATCTTCTGGAGACAAGTCTCAGGATTTTAAGTACGAAGTTCTGCACCCGAGCAGAAAACATAACCCAGAATAGACTTAGGGACAACAACAGCAGGGCGCCGACCAGCAACGGTGAGACTCTCTCCCAAAAGAGAAGCGAGAAGGCGAAAACCGCCACTCCGGCTAAGACGTATCCTCCAAACAACAGGAGCATGCTGAACAGGGCTACGCCTTTGGGTACGTGAGCCTTCTGTGAAAGGTATATCTGGCTTAAATAGATCCATATCTTCCCCGGGACGTATTTGCCCGGCGAGGAGACGAACATTATTTTGAAGCTCTGACCGAAAGGCAAACGGATTCCGAACAGAGTCAGAATCTTCTTCCAGGCAACGGCGGAGAGGGCCAGATTGACTCCCAGGAAGACAAACGACAGAATCAGAAGGCCCGGTTTGAGCTGCCAGGGATAAGAGCCGATTTGCTCCAAGTTGTTGTAGAGTGTTCTTCCCAGGAAAAAGAAGCAAATAAGGATGACCAGGATGGCAGACGTTTTTTTCAGCCGGGTGGATCCGACCGTGTGTGGAAAACTCTCGGCTGTGTCCCCCTCCTTAGATATTGAAGAATCATTGGTCTCATGCGGAGGAGGAACCGTTTCTTTCCTTACATTCGCCTTCACTTGTTGCTCCCCCTGAAAATCGACTTAAACGTCCTGTGAAAGGTTGAACCCCAGGGTGTCTGCGCCACCCTCAGAGCGCCGTTGAACAAAACCGACCGCAATACGCCTAAGTCTGTATGGAAATTGAAAAGCCCTTCTCTATGAGTGCCCCATTTGTCCTTGAACCGAATCAAGGAGGAGAGCCTTTTGTCGGATCCGAAGAAATCGAAATACGCTTTTCCCTTTTCTTGGGCCAGTTCGATGGCCCGGTGAAACAACAGATCATTGGGTCTCAAATCCAAAAACCGGGTTTCCGATCCGCCGTGGAAGTAGTGAGCCGTATTCTCGGAGTAAACCATCACTATTCCGGCCACAGGCCGGCCCCGGTGCTTCACGAAAAGCAAATCGGCCCGCTCGGGGACCAGAAGGTCGCATATCTTGTAGAACAGCTGAAGAGGGTATTTTACCAGCGCTCTGTTCCTCCGCATCGATTCCAAATACAGTCTATAGAACTGTTCCACCTCTTGCCGGTCCTTTAGTGCCTCGAAAGAAAGATCGGATCCCAAGGCTTTCTTGATGTTTCTTCTCAGACTCTGGTGATACCCCTTCCATATCTGATCGGCAGATCTGTTATTCAGTTCCAATACATGCTTAAACGACTCCACACAATTGAAATCGGGCAACTCCTCCCTTTTCTTAATGGCCGGATCCACAATCTGAATGCGATGAATCCGTTCCCTTTTAGCCCATCCTTTCAAAAGAGTCAGAAATTCCGGAATCTGTCGACGGTCTCCAACGAAACCGCCGTAGGGGATAAGCGAGTAAAAGACCCTGAAAAACCGATTCCCCACGATCATGCCGGCCAGAACCAGCTGCCACTCCCCGTTCTTCTCCAGCACCAGATACCTCATGGGGCACCCATATCCCTCCGCCAGCACCTTCCACCAGATAGAAGTGTGGAACAACAAGTCGGAATGCTTGCGGACGAACTCGTCCCACCTATTGTTTGGCTCCTGTATGACGGTAAGCTTCATTTTTTGGCTCGGGGGAGGGCCTTCTTGACGGCGTCGCACACCAAGGCTATGTCTTGCTTTTCGAGCAGGGGGTGCAAAGGAAGGGTGACCTCACGTTGGCCCACGTATTCGGTCAGAGGGAGCCGGACTCCCCGTCCTTTGAGGATTCGGCGATAGTAGGAGAACTTGTGAATGGGAGGGTAGTGGATGCTGGTCTGAATTCCCTTCTCCCGCAGAAGCTGCATGAACTTCTCCCTTTTGACGTCCCGATCCAGGATAATCGGAAAAAGATGATGGGAGGATTTGCGCGGGTAGTCCTGGAAGGGAATGAAAAGGCCTGAGATACCCTTCAGGTTCGACATATAAAGATCGGCCAAAGCCTTTCTCTTTCGATTGCCGGCGTTCAGCTTTTTCAACTGAAGTACCCCTAAAGCAGCGGAGATTTCCGTCATGCGGTAATTGTAGCCCAAGTCCACAACGTCATAGGTATAGGCATGTCCCTGGTGCCGGTTCAAGGTCATGCTGGTCATCCCGTGCGAGCGGAGAAGTCTCAGCCTGTTGGCCAGCCTATCGTTGTCGGTCACCAGCATGCCCCCCTCGCCGGTGGCCATGTTCTTGTTGGAGAAGAACGAAAAGCATCCGACATCGCCGAGCGTGCCGGCCATTTTGGAATTCAAATCCGCTCCCACGGCATGGGCGGAGTCCTCGACCACCCGCAGACGGTTTTTTACGGCAATGCTTCTGATACGCTGCATATCTGCCAGATACCCCCCGTAGTGCACCACCACTATAGCCTTGGTTCGGGGGGTGATCTTTTTCTCCAAGTCCTGCGGCGAGAGATTGAGATCGTGGGTTGAGCCGATGTCGACGAATACCGGCTTGGCTCCCAGGTACAAAACGGCGTTGGACGAAGCCACGAAGCTTAAGGACGGAACCAAAACCTCATCCCCGGGCTTCAAATCCAAAGCGGTCATGGCCAAGTGCAGAGCGGCGGTGCCGCTGGAGACCGCAATGGCGTGCTTGGCTCCCACGAACTCGGCGAAATCCCTCTGGAGCCTTTCCACGGTCTGGCCCATGGTGAGCCACCTGCTTTTGATCACCCGATCCACCACCCGCTGCTCACCCTGGTCGAAATTCAGATCAGATAGTGTGACTTTCCATTTCATCTGCATCATCCGTGGAGATAGCGCGCAGCTTCAAGCTGGATGCCCCGGCCCGGCGACGATGTGATCAACGGGGCGGACTAATCCGACCTTGCTTTTCGGTCAGAAATCGCCGGGGGTTCTTCTCGAACTCTTCCACCGCTTTTTGATAATCATCCGGCCTTCCGATATCCAGCCAGAAATCTTTAGAGTCATAGATGGCGACGTTTTTCTCCCGGTCCAGAAGGACGTGCATCAGATCGGGAAAATCGAATCTCTTGTTGGGGGGAATGAAATTGAGCACCTCCGGCTCGAATACGTATACTCCCATGCTCACCAGATATGACAGTCTTGGTTTTTCGACGTATTTTGCCATTCTGCCGTTGTTCTTGTCCCTCTGGATCACGCCGAAGTCGATATCCACCCACCTTTTCTGTGCAGCGATGGTGGCCACGGCATTCTGCTTATGGTGATATTCCACCAGATCCGGGTAACTTAAGGTGGTGAGCAGATCCCCGTTCATCACCAGGAACGTGTCTTTAAGATTCTCCAGCCGGGCAAGCGGTCCCACCGTTCCCAGGGGTTCGTCCTCAAAGCTGTATCGGATTTTCAAACCCCATTTGCTTCCGTCGCCGCAGTAGGTCTGAATCAGATTGCCCAGGTGACCCACGGCCAGCGTCACCTGGTGAAGCTGACAGGCCTCAAGCTGCCTTAAGATTACCTCCAGTATGGGAAAGTCTCCCACCGGCATGAGAGGCTTGGGCAGGCTAACGGTGTAGGGATAGAGCCTGCTTCCCTTACCGCCTGCCAGTATTATCACGTTCATGATAGAATCCAATCAACAAGTCTGCGACATCCGATATCTTGCCAACTCTTCCGGGGCGGGATGAATTCCCCGCCTTTGAGCATGCAGCCACCCCGGCTCCAGCTTCAACTTAGATATTGTATAAATGGGCTTTGTATCTGTTCAGGTTCTTTCGATACCAGACTATGGTTTTTTCCATCCCCTGCTTTAAGTCGGTCTTGGGCTGCCATCCGAAGAGCCGTTTGGCTTTGCTCGAATCAGAGAACAGCCTTTCCACTTCACTTTTCGCGGGTCTGATTCTCCTTTTGTCCGGCTGGATTCGAACTCCCTTCCCCAGGCATTCGGAGACAAGCCTGACCACCTGATCTATGGAGACCTCATAGCCCGATCCCAGGTTCACCACCTCGCCGGAGGTTTTCTCACTTTCCGCGAAGTCGACGAATCCCCTCACCGTATCCTCAACGTAAGTTAAGTCTCTGGTGGGGAACACCGAACCTAAGCCGATTTTACTTTTAAGCAGGGCTTGAGTTATTGCTGTCGGTATCACCGCCCGGGCCGATTGCCGGGGACCATAGACGTTAAATGGTCTGATAACTCCCACCGGCAGGTCGAAGGATCGGTGAAAGCTCAGGGCCAAGAGGTCCGCAGACAACTTGCTGGCCGCATAGGGGGACTGGGGATTCGCCGGGTGGCTCTCGTCCATGGGAACGTATCGAGCCGTGCCGTAGATCTCGCTGGTGGAGGTATGCACCACCTTCTTCACCCCAAAATCTAGCGCGGCGGCCAGGACGTTGAGCGTGCCGTTTACGTTGGTGTCCACCACGTCCCTGGGATTGACGTATGAGTAAGGAATTCCGATCAAAGCTCCCAGATGAAACACCACCTGTTGACCGCGGACGGCCTCTCTGACGCAGTCTGCATCCTTTAAGTCTCCGGTCACCACTTCCACCGTCGCCAATACGTTCTTGGGAGAATCTTCCAGCATTCCCCAATCGTTGCGGGAGTTATAATGAACCAGGGCCCGTACTCTGGCGCCCTTCTTCGCCAGCGCCTCCACCAGATGGCTGCCGACGAATCCCCCCGCTCCGGTGACCAGTACTTTTTTACCCTTCATCTTCAAATCAGTCGTCTCCTGAATTTGGATTCGAGACAATAGATAATCAATTCGCCTCTCGAACGCAAGTCAAATTGGCGCGGGAGACTTTCCTGGCTCTGCAGATGGCATCCGGGGAACGCTTCGTTACCTTAGCACTTCCGCAGCCTGAATCTGATGGCGCTGCCTGCCGGCAACGGCGTCCAGATAATCGTCCACAGCCTTGTCCGGGTCAAACAGCTTCAAGGCTTCGGGGATGTTGCGGGTGTGGTCTTTCTTGTCCAGACGGAATCCGATCATGGCCTGGATCAGTTTCTGCACGTCCCCCGGGGGAACCACCCGGCCCAAGTCGAATTCTCTGACCAGCCTCCCCATGTCCCCTACGTCGTTGACGATGAGAGGCGTCCCCATCTGAAGTGCCTCGGAGAAGACCAAGGGGATGCTGTCGCCTTTGGAGGGGATAACCAGGCAGTCGGCTTGTCGGAGGTAATCGGCCACTGATGGGGTGGAGACTCGACCCACAACCTTCACGCTGTCTTCCAGCTTCAGTACCTTTATCAATCTTCTCAAGCCGTTCTCGAACTCCCCCCATCCTAGGAGGTACAGCCTTGTGGAACGCAGTCTCTGCTGAACCTGGCTGAAAGCGCGTATCAGATCGTCCAGCCCCTTTTTCTTCTCCCATCGGCCTACGTACAGGAAATTGAAGGTGTCGGAATCAACGACTTTGTTCCGGTCCACAACCTGAGGAAGCTTTCGCATGCTGGGCAGGAAACCACAGTTCTTTCCGGAGAGCTTCCGGACTCTCTCGCACAGATCAAATCCATCCGCAAAAAGATGCTCCGCCTCCTGCAGAACTTTCTTGGTAAGGCTTCCCAGTACTGGCCTTTTTGCCCAGACGTATATGTCGGAGCCCAAACACCAGACCGAATACGGGATGCCCAGTTTTCTTTTGGCTTGAAGAGCGAACCATCCCGAGGGGAGGGCCCACAGGGCCAAACACTCATCCGGCTGGGTCTTCTGGAGGTGCTGGAGAAGCTGTCGCTTCCCCTGTCGGATGAAGGAGAGAAGCTGCAAAAGCTCCCAGGGATTGAAGAGATTAAGCGCGCCCACCACCTTCTTCCCACCCATCCAGCGAAAGCGCATCACCTGGTCCGTCCAATCCGTCCTGGGCGTCTCATAATAGGGAGTGAAGACCGAAGTTCGGATGCCCCTTTTCTCTAAGCCCAGATGAAAGTCGCGCACGAAGGGCGAGGCTACATCGTCGGAATAGACGGGATAGCGATTGGTTATCAGGCAGACTCTTTTGTTTCGGAACATACACACCAGAGACTTTCTTAGATCGATTTAGAGGATTTCAGCGATGAGGTTGCTCGGCTGGACTTCTCCGCACCCCTTCCGGCGAAGACGCCGTTTCTTTTGGACGAAAACCCGTGCCCCACCCCCGGTCTCTTCCTTTCAGATCTTAAGCGCGCTCCAGCTATGGTTTTCTCCAAGTTCTTGTTTTCTCTCTGCACCTTGTAGATTTCCCTTCGAAGATGAACCAGCTGGGTTCCCAGGAATCCGAAGAGCAGCACCTGGATTCCGGCAATGATCAGAAGCGCCATCAGGGTCATGAGGGGTCGGTTGGGATTAAGGGTGCCTTTTTGCCACAGGTAGACTATGTAAGTTCCTCCCAAAAATCCCGACAGTAGCATGAAGAAGCCCACGGCGCCGAACAGGATCATGGGTTTTTCGAAGAAGGAGAAAATCAGGTGTGAGACGGCGGTGGCCTTGAATCTGAACTTGGAGCTTCCCCTGGTTCTGGTTCTGAGAGTTGCCGGGATTTCCCTGACCTTGTACCCCATGGCCAGTGCCTTGGAGAGAATCTCCAGATGTATCTCCTTGCCGTCCGATTCCAGCTCCAACGAGTTTATGCACTCCCGGCGGTATGCTCTCAACACGCCGGTGACTGCGGTAAGACCACCTCTCATGGCAAAACCTAAAATTCGGTTTCCCCACCTGCTGGGGAGTAACCTGGAAAGCGGAACACCCTGGGTGGCTCCTCCCCGGGCGTATGGCGAGCCCACCACCAGATCCACGTCCGGGCTTCGGTCCAGCACCTCCACCATCTGCAGTATGTGTTTCTCGTCATAGCTTAGATCCGCGTCGGTAGTGCAGACGATGTCGCCTCTGGAGCGTTCGAATCCCATTCTGAGTGCTTTACCTCTTCCCTGGTTGTCCGGATAGGACACCAGTCTGACCCAGCGGTTGAAACGGCAGTAGTCTTCCACCAGTTTTTTGGTCCCGTCGGTGGAACCGTCATTCACAACCACTATCTCCCATCTTTTGGGAATAGAGTCCAACGCACGAGTCAGCCGATCTAAAGTGTTGGTGACGTTCTGCTCTTCGTTAAACATGGGAACAATCACGGAGACGTTGATAGTTGTCGCTCTCCTCATAGTCCTCCCTAAGTTTTCGCCAGAAGCCTTTTAGCTTCCAGATTATAGGGTTCCAGCTCCAATCCCGCCTGCAGGAATCGGGAAGCTTTAGTTTTGTCTCCTCTTTTGAGAAAGGCCTTTCCCAGTTGAAAATAGATCCTGGAGTTGGTTGGATCAATGTCCAACGCCCACAGAAAGTACTCCACCGACAGTTGCGAGCCGGACACCTGGTCGTAGAACACACCCAGATTGAAAATCAGGTTGCCGAAGTGCTCCCGGGCAATCAGATCCAACCCTTCCGTGTTAAGATTCCGCACCAGGCATTCTTTTTGCGCCTCTATATCTTTATCGGTCAGAGTTACCTTTTGTGGAGACAGTTCATAAAGGTATCCGGCAGGGCGGAGATGCCCGATCAAAATTGGATGGCCGGAGAAGTAGGTGGAATATACCGGAAATTCACCGGCGTTCAATCGACAGAGCTCATAAACGGTGGCGCCGGGATCCTGATGTGCCGCTTCCGGAAGCCGGAGTTGGGGGTACTGAGATTTGATCTGTGCGCGATGAGCCGGGCTGGTCAATGCAGCCGGGCTGAGGATCTTGACGTCCGGCCGTATCTTCTCCGATAGGTTCAGATACCAAAGGGAGGTCAGCGTGTTGTCGTCTCCGGCCACGATCAGAGCGTTTTTTTCCACCGAGCTCAGGACCTGTTCGGCGTAAACATACGCCCAGATTTCCGAGCTCTTGTTGCATTGTCTTATGTTTCTGCTCAGCTGGAAAACAGGCAATAGCGTGATGATCAGTACCGCAATGTACGCCACTAGGTTGCCCAATGTCTTTTGTGCTTCCTTTTTCGGGTAGCCGTTGAACATTCTGGCCTCTTTCAAGATCCAGGTTAGGACATTTCTCAATCCCAGGGCGAACCAGATAGTGAACATGGCAAGCGAGGGGAGAAGATAGCCCAACAGATCGTAGTTGCGGGCGGAGAAATCGGCCGCCCAGGTGGCAGTTGCCAGGTTCAGGACAAATACCATCAGGGTCAGAAATCCTATCAATCGGGAGGATCTGAAAAGGAAAACGGCCCCCACAACACTCAGCCAGAAGAGGGGCAGTCCGAATTGATCCACCGGGAACGCCAGATCAAACCAGAGTCTGTTCAAAAAAGGTACGGCCACAACCGATGAGTCGACCGGTGCTGCAGAGGTGCGCAGGAGGTAGGCCAGCAGATTGACCCAGGAGTCCGGCTTTCCCCAATTTACTGCGGGATTAAGGGTAGATCTTATCGGTAGATAAAGATATAAAGAGAATCCCAGCAGAACAGAGATCGCCAGCAATACGAGCCTCTTGGCACTCAACAGAACCCGGTAGTCGGTGAACAGAACCAGCAGTAGAAATGCCGGTGTCAGAGTCAGCGCCAAAAGCGGATGGTTGGTCAAAGACAGTCCCAGCACAAAAAAGAACAACATCAGCCATTTAAAACCGGACCCGACCGATCTCTCACGCCGCCATCTTAACAAAAGAAAGATGGACGTCAGGCTGAAAAAAAGGTTCAGAGTATAGACTTCCGCCCTGACGGTTTGCAGCCAGAAGGATGAGGAAAATGCGAAGAGCAGCACGGAGATGGTGCCGGTCAGCCGGGAAAGCCACTGTTTTACGCTTGCCTGAGCGCATATCTCCAGGATCATAAGGAACAAGACGGTCAGTGCAGCGCTTCCCCAGAAGGCGGACATGAGATTGGAGCAAAAGGCAGAGCTGGCTATAGGCAGCAAGGTGAAAACCCGCCCCCACAATACGTATATGGGAAAACCCGGGGAATGCGGGATTCCTAATAGCGATTGCACCGCACAGAAGGCGGCCGAATCCTCCCAGTAAACAGTGGGACAAAGGGTCGCGACGTACAGGGCAAATGAGAGAACGAAGATTGCCGAACCGGCCAGAATGTCTCTGCGCATAGTACTATTTTCGGAAGATTGACTGGCGACTTGAACTTGCCGCTGTGGGGGTCGGCTCGGCCGGGATGGGAGAAAAAAAGAGGGGACTCGATCTCCCGAGTCCCCTTTCTCCCGTGCAAGAAGCTAAATCCTCATAGCGCGTCGTCGCTGGTGCAGGCCAACACACCTTGGTCGTTGATGGTCCAGGTATCCACTGCTGCGTCGTCATCCAGAATGCCGGAGGTTGCCGTAGCGGTGAAGTTGGTCGCGCCGGCGTCAGTGCTGCCGATGGTGTAGGTATACCTGGCGCTGGCCATGACCTCCACCCCGATCTGGGCGAAGGCATTCTGGCTCGCGGCGCTGGCCGCATTGGCCGTGATCCAATAGACGTCCTTCTCCTGTCGATAGGATCGCTCCATGGCGTAGATCTGCTTCAAGATGTTTTTGGCCTCGGACTGCTTGGACTTGGTGGTAGCCCTCATAAACCGAGGGATAGCCAGGGCGGCCAGAATACCGATGATCACCACAACGATCATCAACTCGATCAAGGTGAAACCTTTCTGGCTTCGGTGAAACTTACTCAGCATCTTCTCTCACCCCCTCCTTACTTTTAGGTTTTCATGTTCAGTTTGCCACCATCTAGTTTTCTCTTCACAAAGGTTACCCGCAAAATCTGTGCCGCTGCATTTCGATCTCTTTGCCCGCCCTCCAACCTTTTGTCAACAAGCCGGTTAGCACCCCTGCTCAAAATCTGACACTTCCTTTTTGAATCCGCTGACCACCGTATTATGCTCTGGCTCTTGCAAAAAGCCGCGTCGAGTATCTAAAAGCTCACTTCTGGGAGTCGTCCTTGAGACAGGTCAGGACGCCATTTTGGTCGATACTCCAGATGTCCTTTTTCTTATCGTCGTCCAATATGGTCGAAACGGCCTTTACGGTGAACTCCCTCGTGGCAGCTTTGATCTGATAGACGTAACGAGCTTGAGGTCCGATGACTACACCAATTCGGGTGAAGTTATTGGGCTTCTCAGCCGATGCCTTTTTCGTCGTCTGCCAGTAAGTGTCGTACTCGATGTAGTAGACTCTCTGCATCTCGTAAATCTGTTTTAAAATCTGTTTCGCCTCCGATTGCTTTGCTTTGACGGTGGTTCCCAGGAAATAAGGAATGGCCTGGCTGGCCAGAATCCCCATGATGATGACGACTATCATCAGCTCGATGAGGGTAACACCCTTCTGCCCCCGGAAAGGTCTCCCGAGTAACTCCATTTTTCCGTCCCCCTGATCGTTTAGGTTTTATCTGTTTATCGCCTGAAGGCGAACCAGTCTGCTAAGTTTGCAGTTGGCCGGGGGAGAATCTCCCAGTACCGTAGAGCGTGCTGAGTGAGGGACGGTTTCAGGGGACAACTGTTTCTTGCGGCCGAACTCTTTATCGAGTCCAACCTGTTTCAGTCTGCGGAGTCATCGGTGATACAAGTGATAGTGCCGGTATGATCTATGGTCCACACGTCCAAAGTGACGTCGTCATCCAACCCGGTGGAACGACTGGCGCCCGCGGTGGCCATGAAAGTGGTTATATCGCCTGTGACCGAATAGCTGTAGTAGGCCGGGGTCATGATCTCGACCAATAGAGGTGCAAGGGTCTCGCCGGCGTGAGCGACGACGGTGCTTCCATCGCCGGGGAAGTAACTATTCTTCTCCTGGCGGTAGGCTCTCTGCATGGTGTAAATCTGCTTCAGAATCGTCTTGGCCTCGGACTGCTTGGCTTTCACCGAAGCCCGCATAAAGCGGGGTATGGCCATGGCCGCCAAAATCCCGATGATGACTACCACGATCATCAGTTCGATTAAGGTGAAACCCCTGTTTCCTGCTTGTCTTTTCGATATCATGCGCAATCTCCGAGTGGTCGACAGAAATAAAATAGCAAAAATCATGCAATCACGACAAATACCCGCTAAGGCGTTCGGGGGCAGAAAACAAGCTTGTGTGTACTTTTTGAGCATACCGCCTTGGGGCTGGTTTTCTACCGGATTCTTTGCAGAATGCCAAAAGCGCCTCCTGCCTTTATTTTACGGTCCTAAACCGGCCGGGACCCGTTTTAGGTACCTACCCATCTACGCCAGACTTTCGACTCGAAGGATCTTCCAGCGCTTCGATTTGTTGTAGTCTTCTCATTCTCCCCAGCAATTCCTGGTTGAAAGGATCGACTCTGGCCACTTGAGCGAATTCCCGGAGAGCTTGGGAGGTCATTCCCTTCCACTCGTAGAAGAGTCCCAACCGGAAGAAAGAGAGAGCAAAAACCCTCTGTGCGTCGCAGTCTCGTTCAAACACGTCGTCGTCTGAGTCGCTGGGCTCTCCCTTTAGGCTCAATCCGAACGGATTGTGCTCATCCCATCCCTCCTGCCGGAGCAAGTCCTCCTCCGAGAGCTGATGTGAAGGGTTTCGATTCACCTTGAACACATATCCTCTGGGCGTGAGATGGTCCACCAGAGAGGAGTCCCTTTCGGTGAACTCCATATAAGTGGGCTTGTTCGCTTGAAGGCAGTTCAGCAGAAGCGCCCGGAACATAGGCTCGCCCGTTACCGTCTGCGGCACCCCGGAGAAGAGATGTCCCAGGTTTCTTCTCTTTTGGTCTGCATACCATCCGAATCCCAAAAGACCCCGATCGATGACGGCCACATCCTGCCTTATGCCTTCGGCGTACTGCAGCTCTCTTAGGATGAAATTCAAATTTACATTGTCTATGAAAAGCACGGAATTGGAATTGAGTTCGGAGATGACGCTTAAGCCGTAGCGGTAAGCGATGCGATTTCGGGATAGGTCGGCTTGCGGGTAGTGCCTGGCAAGCGGCAGAAGTGAGATGGCTCCCAGGGCAACCATCGAGATCAAGCGCACGATTGAGGATGATTGTCGAATCCTCTCCAGCAGGAAGAGCACGCCCACACCCCAGGCCAACGCCAGGGCGAAAACAGAGTAAACCAGATAGCCATGCAGGTCCGGATTGGTGGTTATGAATTCGGTGGCCATCACCAGCACGGCGGCGCAGTTGCCGGCGATGAGCAGCAGCAGAAAGAGGAAGAGCTTTCTGCTCTTAGTGAAAGCGACGAGCAGACCCACAAGGCTTAAAAGGAAACAGGGCAACGTCAGCTGATCGGCAAAAAGCAGAAGCAGTTTCTGCACGTTGCCGGTCAGGTTGGAGATGAACTCAAAATTCATGTTCCTGAGGTTTTCAAGGGCAAACACCGAACCGGCAGATGAGGAGACGGAGCTCACGTCGCCCCAGGCCAAAGGGGGATGGGCCAGGGAGCGGATGGGAAGGTATAGATAGACGCTGAATCCCAGAAGCAGAAAAATGCCACAAAAAGGAATCCTGCTCCACCGGAGGACCGGTTGGCCGGCACAAGTCAGCATCAGAATGCCCAGCGCCGGGACCGTGGAGAGCAGACTCAAATGATGGTTCCCCAACCCCAATCCCAAAAGAAAGAAAAACAGATAGACATGTTTAAGACCGCCCCGTATGAGGTACCGGATGCAAAGATACAGAAGAAGCGAGAAGAAAAGAGCGTTCAGGGAATAAACCTCAGCCCGAACCGACTGAATCCAAAACGAATAGGTGAAGCCGAAAACCAGCAGAGAAAACAACCCAGGAAACAGAACCAGGGTTCTCTGGTTGGCCGTTTCCGGAAAGAAAACGCCTGCCACGGACCGAAAAACCTTATACAGAACCGCCAACGAGAGAGCGGCACAGAAGGCGGACATGAGATTCACCCTGAGCGCGAAACTCCACAGGGGGAGAAACGAAAAGAGCTTGGCCAAAATCAGGTAAATCGGAAACCCCGGACGATGAGGTATTCCCAGAACCGCGACATTGGCTATGAGCTCGCCCGAGTCCCACCAAAAGACGGCAGGGCACAGGGTGATGGAGTAAACCACCAGGAAGAAGACGAAGACCGATGCAGAAACCAGGTTCTCGGAGGTGAGCATCCTTTTTGCCCTACCTGAGAGGTCCCTGCTGTTTCCGTTTTCTTTCATCGCCGCAGCCTTGGTGTTTTCCCGCATGATAGTGGAACGATTAATCCGAACCGGTTGGCGCGTGCCCATCCAGCTTGGTTCGGTCCGTTGAATGGAACAACCGTAGACTTAGCCCACCTGAGCTTGCTCGGTTATGATCTATCTCCGGTCGAGGCGGGGGATTTCAACCCGTACTTCTCGATTTTCCGGTACAAGGTGGAGGAGTCTATTCCCAAAATCGACGCAGCCCTGCTCTTCTGCCAGCCGGTCTGAGTCAGAATCCAAAAAATATAAGACTTTTCTATGGCTTCCAGCGTGGGAGAGGTGGGCTTAGTTTCGGCGACCAGATCGATCTGGCTCGGCTCCGTTATCCTCTCCGGGAGGTCTTCCACTCCGATTTGATCCCCCTTGGACAAGAGGACGGCATGCTCCAGAGCGTTTTCCAGTTCTCTCACATTGCCCGGCCACCGGTAGGAGAGCAGCCGGCTTGTGGCGTCGTCCGAAAGACTCTTCTCCCCGATCTGCATCCTTCGGCAGTATTTCCTCACGAAAAAGGAAGAGAGCAGCTTGATGTCGTCTTTTCTCTCTCGCAGAGGGGGAATTCTGATGGGGATGACGTGCAGGCGATAGTAGAGGTCGGCCCTGAAGTTTCCCAGCTTCACCTCCTGCTCCAAGTCTGCATTTGTGGCGGCGAGCACGCGCACGTCCACCTTCAGTGGCACGATGCCTCCGACCGGGGTGATCTCCTTCTCCTCCAAAACCCTGAGGAGCTTGGCCTGGATGGCTAAAGAAGTGGTTCCCACCTCGTCCAAGAAGAAGGTACCCCCATCCGCTGCCGCAAACAGTCCTTCTTTGTCCTTGACTGCCCCGGTAAAAGAGCCTCTGACGTGCCCGAAGAGCTCGCTCTCCAAAAGCGTCTCGGGAAGCGCTGCGCAGTTGATGGTGATAAAAGGTTTGTCCGAGCGGGGACTGCGATAGTGAATGGCCTTGGCGATCAATTCCTTTCCGGTGCCCGATTCTCCTTCGATCAAAACCGTGGAGTCGGATGCGGCGATCTTCTCGGCCAACTTCTTCAGCTTCACCACCTCGTTGTTGTTGCTGATGAACGCGTCGAAGTCGAACTTGGTGTGCAGCTCTTTTTTGAGCTGGACGTTCTCCCGGGTTATCCGCTTTTGCTGCAGGGATTTCTTTACGGCGATCTTTATTTCGTCGACCTTGAAGGGCTTGGTTATGTAGTCTGAGGCGCCGTTCTTCAAGGCTTCTATGGCGGAGTCGACCGAGGCGAAAGCGGTCATCACGATGAAGTCGACTTCCGGCTTGGCGGATCTGGCCCGGGAGAGCAGCTCCAACCCGCTCATGTCCGGCATCATCAGATCGGCGATAACCAGATCGTAGCTTTCGTTTTTGACCTGTTCCAGTGCGCTGGGAGCATGCTGGTTGGTGGAGACCTGGTACCCCTCCTTTCTCAGCATGATCTCCATGAACTTACACATGGATTCTTCGTCGTCGACCACCAGAATCCGGGCTTTGTCCATATCTCTCCTTGCGTGTGTTCGGCACACAGAAGACGGCAGTAGCAGACGTGTATTGTATCGGCAGGAAAAGAACCCCCTTTTGAGCGAATCGCCATTTAGCTCAGTTTTTGCGCGGCCTCGAACCGTGATGTTTAAGACCCTGGACGACTGCTCCAGTCATACCAAGGAGAGTTCTCTACGCCATCCTGGAGAGTCGAAGTTTGGAAAGGCAGGCTAACGTCAAAATGATTCCGAGGGTAACCGACGACAACGCCAGGGAAAGTTCGCTTATCCTGCGGCCCACGATCTCGAAGTTGAACAGGTTCACCAAAATGAAGGAAAGGATCAACGAAGTCAGAACGAAGGTGTCCTTGAACCGAACTTCGAATAAGTAATACAACAACAGCATGTAAGCCGGAATGGACGAGAGGAAGTTCTGAAACCATCCCAGAGGTGAGAAGAGAACCATGAAGATCAAAAGAAAGGAATATTCGACGATCTCCCGATGTCGCGCCGTGCTTTCTTGCACAAGCTTAGATTTCTGGTTGAGGAAAAGCAGAGAGAGGAAGAGGGCAATCGCGACTAAGCAGGTCACAACGTTGACCAACCCAGGATCAAGGCTCAGGACGTTAACGTCACTGGGGCTGGTCAGAAATCGGTGAAACAAACCGAAGAGGGATTGATTTACGTAAGCGGTTATCAACGGAGGAGACGAGACCGAAAGGATGGTTTTCCAGTCAGAGAACAGACCGAAGCTCCCCCCGATTCCATAAACCATCGAAGGAAGGAAAAAAAAGGCGATTCCTGCCAAAGCCAGATACCCCATCAGGCCGAATCTGCGCCTGTAAACAAGATATGGGACGAAGACTAAGGAGGTGGGTTTGATCGTCGCCGATAATGCCAGGAAAAGACCAGCTTTGAGATCCTGCCCTCTGTTTGAGGAGAGAATGAACAAAAAGACGAACAAGAGCATCAACAGGTCGGTCTGTCCCAACCAGAGCTCCCGCACCCAGAATCTTGAGGTGACAAGCAGCGTTAAAAGATACAGGTAGGCCGGAGGCGGCTTATCTCCCATGATCATCCTTTTGCTCCATCTGAAGATTAGAAACAGGCAGACGCACATTCCGGCCAGCCACACTATTTGAGCAAAGAAGAGGGGGAGGACTCCGATGGGAGCCATCAGCACTGCGAATGAGGGGGAGTATTTGTACAGGTAATGTCCGTCATCGAAGTTGTATGGATTTTCCTGGTGCAGGACCCTGGTGCCGGCCCGGTGCACCACCTTGAAGTCGCTCATGCCTTTCCGGAGAGTATTCCGAAAATAGGCCAGAATAACAATAGCGAGAATCAGATACAATGCCCAGCGGAGGAGATCTTTTTTCGCGAAGGATGAAATTCTCATAGAGGTACCCGGTGACAGCTCAGAGTTACGGCTTTAACTGCGAAGCATATTTTGTGGGATACCAGAACCTAGCTTAAGTTAGATTCTGGTTTTTATTTTATGTAGCGGAGACCTTTAGGTCTCCATATCTCCCTTCCTATGCTTAAAAGTCCAGCGGTCATTGACGAAGAAATTCAAGGCCGTCCCACACAGGATACCGAGAGCGTTGGATACCAGATAGTAGATGCCGAACACTTCGGTCAGAACCCACAAAAGGCTGATATTGACCAGCGCAGCAGCAGCTGCTGTAAGATGGTACTGGCCCATTCTTTTGAAGTATTCCTTTTTCCCGGCCTTGCCCCGGTCACGCCAAGTCCACATATCGTTGAGCACGTAGTTGTTGACAAGAGAGATCTCGATGGCCACCATGCTGGAGAGAAGATAATACAATCCTGCCGCCTCAGTAAGGAACCAGAGAAGAAGCATGTTGACCACAATGCCCCAGCCTCCCACCAGGCCGAATTTCACCAGACGCTTCAGGTCCCATCTTTGGATTATGGAGTGGATTCTGGTGTTCAATTTCTGCACACCCATCTGAGTGTAAGCGGATTCAGCCTATAGGCTTGCGGAGCAGTATGGTCTCTGCGGAACAAGAGAACGGTCGGTGCGGTTTTCCATCCGTTTGTCTTGAGATGCGCGTCGCTCTGGTGAGGTGGTCAACATCTTTTCTCGAGAGCGTATTTGCCGGAATTCATCTCGATCTTGGTGGGATACTTGCCCGAAAAACAGGCGGCACAGAACTCTCTGCCGTTCAAGGAGTGCATGGAGAGCATTCCCGACAGGGAAAGATAGCCCAGAGTGTCCACGTCCAGGAATTCTCTGATCTGTTCCACCGACTTTGAGGAACCGATCAATTCCTCTTTGGTGGGCATGTCGATTCCATAGAAACAGGGAGAGATAATGGGAGGCGAACTCACCCGGAAATGAACTTCCTTTGCTCCCGCTTTTCTCAGCATGTGAATCAACTTCTTGCTGGTAGTTCCTCTGACAATGGAATCGTCTACCACCACCACCCGCTGACCTTTCAAAACCCCGCTGACGGGATTGAACTTGATCCTGGCGTCTAAGTCCCTTATGGTCTGCTCCGGCTCGATGAAGGTCCTTCCGATGTAGTGATTGCGGATCAGCCCCACCTCGTACTTCATCCCGGATTCCTCGCAAAAACCCAGTGTAGCGGTGTTGGATGAGTCGGGCACGGATATCACGATATCCGCCTTTACCGGCTTTTCCTTGGCCAGCTGCCTGCCCAGTCGTCTCCTGATCTTGTCCACATTTTCGTTGAAGATCTTGCTGTCCGGCCGAGCAAAATAGATAAACTCGAAGATGCAAAAAGCGTGCTTGAGCGGTTTGAAGGGGGAATACGACTTGATACCTTCCCTGTTGATTACCACGATCTCACCCGGCTGTATGTCCCTCTCGTACTTCGCCCCGATGATGTCGAAGGCACAGGTCTCCGATGCCACCACCCAAGCTCGGTTCAGCCTGCCCAGCGCCAGCGGACGAAATCCGTGAGGGTCTCTGGCTGCGATCAGGGAATCGCCCGAATTGAAGACCACGGAATAAGCGCCCTTCACCTTAGAAAGGGCATCCTGGATCATTTCCACTACCGTGGACTTCCTAGAGCGGGCCACCAGGTGCAGTATTATCTCACTGTCGCTGGAGGTCTGGAAGATGGAGCCGTTTTGCTCCATCCAGGTTCGCAGGCTGTATGAGTTGGTGAGATTCCCGTTGTGAGCCAAAGCCAGCTTGCCTCCTTTAAATGTGATGAGGAGCGGCTGGACGTTGAGTGAAGATGAGGCGCCGGTGGTGGAATACCGATTGTGCCCTATGGCCAGGTGACCTTTGAGCTGCCCCAGGATCTCCCGGTGGGAAAAAACCTCGTTCACCTCCCCCGAGCCCCGGTGTTCGTATATTCTTTGGTCATCTGAGGAGACGATGCCTGCTCCTTCCTGACCCCGGTGCTGCAAGGCATAGAGGCCCAGGTAGACCAGCTCGGCCGCCTCCTTTGCGCCGAATATGCCAAAAACACCACATTCTTCGTGAACCAGATTCTCCAGCATATTGCATCTCCACAGAACACAAGCTATACGAATGAATTCCAAATTTAGTACAACCCCCACTGCCTGTCAAGGGTTTTTAGTCCCGACGTACTGCCGGGTGCATGCATCTCGTTGCGGCGCGATGCTTCTTATGCGAAGCCGGGTGTAAATATGGTTTCATCAACTCCGTCGCTTCCCCCATGCTGGGCGCTGGAACTGCTTGACTGTAAGCAGGTATAAAATTATCTTTCCACAAGAGGTGCAGAACCAATGAAGCGGACGATTCAAAAAGATCTGATTTGGGGCTTGGTGGTTTTAGTCGTAGCTTTTGCCGTCAGGCTCGTTTACCTGACCCAAATGCAAGACTCCCTTTTGTTCGACACTCCCATCATGGACTCGGAATACCACGATCAGTGGGCGCAGGCTATCGTGGCAGGGGGTGATTTCACCGGCGGGGTTTTCTTCCGAGCACCGCTTTATCCGTATTTCCTGGCTTTAGTGTACCGGACCTTCGGGCACGATCTTCTCATCCTCCGGCTTATTCAGTTTCTGATTGGCTCCCTCAGCTGTGTTCTGGTTTACCTTCTGGGAAAGAGAATATTCAACAGGCTGACGGCGGTAATCGCCGGAGTGACAGCCGGGCTTTACGGAGTTCTGATCTACTTCGAGGGAGAGTTGCTCATTCCGGTCTTGCTGGTGTTTCTCGACCTGATTTGGATACTGGCTCTCCTTTGGACCGATCGGAGGCCGTCATATGCCAGGTGGGGTCTATGTGGAGTGCTTCTGGGATTGTCTGCTCTGGCTCGCCCCAACATTCTTTTAGTGGGAGCAGCCATTCTGGTCTGGATGATCATCGTCTTCAGACGAAGAGCAGAGAAGCTCAGATCAAGTGCAGTTTTATATGCCATTTGCTTCGCTCTGGGAGCGATGCTGATCATATCCCCGGTCACTGTCAGGAACTATATCAAGGGTCACGATCTGGTGCTGATCGCATCCCAGGGAGGAATGAACTTCTACATCGGAAACAATCCCCAGTCGGACGGTGCTTCGGCCGTACTTCCCGGAGCCAGAACCACCTGGTGGGGATCGTATTTGGATGCCAAAGAGATGGCGGAGAAATCCACGGGGAGAAATCTGAAGCCTTCCGAGGTGTCCCGCTTTTGGTATCTCCAGGGTCTCAAATTCGCCACCGGAGAGCCACTGAGGTTTCTCTATTTGACGGTTAAAAAGTTCATCCTCTTCTGGAACGGGAACGAGCTGTCGAACAATCGTGATTTCTATTTCTTCGCCAGAAGCGCGCCCATTCTGAAGCTTTTAATCTGGCGGTTCATCTTATACTTCCCATTCGGGCTTATTGCACCTCTGGCCATCGTAGGCATAATTTTGGCTCACAGAGAGAGAAAGAAAGTTGCGATTCTGGAGATTTTTCTTTTGTTCTACATGCTGAGCATAATATTCTTTTTCGTCACTGCCCGGTATCGGGTTCCTCTCATCCCGATCTTTGTGCTGTTCTCAGCCTTTGCCGTCGACAGGTCGATCCTCTTGATCAGGCAAAAGAGACTTCTTGAACTCGGAAAGTATGCGGCGATTTTCCTTGCGGTCTGTATCCCCATCAATCTTAAGCTGCCTGGATACTCGGAGGCAAACCCGGGGCAGGCTCACTATGCCCTGGGGGTGGTCTATGCCGGCAAGGGAGATGTGGCAAGGGCGGCAGAGGAATACAGACGGGCTTTGTCGTACGATCCGGGTTTGAGCCAGGCTTACGTGAACTTGGGATCAATTCACGGAGATCAGGGTGAGCACGAGCTGGCCCTGGAATATTACCGGATGGCCCTGGAGAACGGAGCCGACAGCGCCTTTGTCATTTACAATATCGGGATCGAGTATCATAATCAGGGTCAACTTGACCTGGCCGGTAAGAACTATGAGCTGTCGCTGTCCATGAGAGACGACAATCCCGGGGCACACTATCTTCTGGGCGAGATATACCGGCGGAAGGAGATGTTGGAGGATGCCATTCGGGAATATCAGAGCACCATAAGATGGGACTCTTCGCACGCCATGTCTTTCTACCGGCTGGGCATGATCTACCGTCAGTTGGGAGACGATCAAAGGGCCATAGACAACTTGGAGGAGTTTCTCAGGCTATGGCCGGGAGAGCCAACTCAGAAGGAGAAGGTGGTTCGACTCATAGACGAGTTGAGACAGAGAACAGGGAGATAGCAACTACCCACTCCAAAAGCGGATAGGGCTTTTGCGGCAGATAGAAAACGGCCCCGGGGAGATTCTCCACGGGGCCGTTTCGACGTAAATTTCCCTTTATTACTTCACGCCGAAGTAGTAGTTGATTCCTCCGTAGATATTCAGATAGTTGGTATTATTGCTTTCGGTGAAGATCATATGGTATCTGGTTCCCATGTCCAGGGCCAGATTGTCTTGGACGAAGTGCTCAATCCCCCCGCCTAAGTTGATTCCCGGCTCGCTGTAATCGTCGTTGAAGTACATCCCCCCACCGAAGGTGAAATAGGGGCAGGTGTGTTTTTCGGGAGAGAGGGTCACCACCACATTGGCCAACGCGCTGGTCCAGTGGTAGCTATCGCCGATGGATCCGCCCAGGCTGCCGATGTTGGCCGAAGCCTCCACGTCGCCGGCCTGATAGTCTATGGATGCCATCAGGGCCCAATTGGGGTTAAGTCCGTATTTGACGTTTCCCCAGAAACTGTAGGTGACCTTGTTCTGGTAGTTGGCCGACCACGAACCCAAGCCCAGCTCGTAGCCGCTGATCTCGTATTTCTCGAAAGTGTCCCCGAATCCGAAGGAGTAGCCGCAGTGGCCACCCACTGAAAAGGTTCCGGTTCGGTCTATGGCGGCTGCTGAACCGAACGAACCCAGAACGAAAAGGACACCAACCAGTATTGTCAGCTTCTTCATTTTTACCCCCGGTTTCTGTTAACGGTTGAGAATTGTCGAATCAGAAAACTGGTCTATGGATTGCCGGATCATCACCCCCTCTTGCCTTAATGGTTGAAGTATCGTGCGGACATCCAGGATCGGATATCCCATGTGCAGATTACAGTTTCGTTATTTTTCTTTTCTAAGTGGCTTTGCTTGAGCCATACACCAGCCTGCCGGATGAATTGATGCCATCGTACTCCGGTGGACGTTGGCGAAACTGAGTTTAAGTATCGACCTATTGGGGGGTAACTTTAGCCCGGTTTGGACTTCTCCTGTCAGAGGCAGAGTCCCGCCCTGCGGATCAGTATATCTCTGTCGGACTGAAGCTCAACGCTCTTTAGATTCCCTGAGGATGATCTTGGATTTGTTCAGAAGTGGTGAGGCGAGGGTGACGATTTGTGTGGCGAAAAGAAGATATAGTCCCCAGTGGGCGAGCATCCCTGCTCGCCCACTACAATGTCTAATCTGTCTGAAGACGCCTACTCTTCCTCTTTCTCTTCTTCCTTCTTGGACTTCCTGACCTTCTGGATCTTCTCGATTATCCCGGGTACCGACTCGAAGAGCCCTTCGAGTTTTCCCGGCCTGGCACCCATCACGGTGACTTCTTCCCCCTTGATCACGACGAAGGCCGCCGGCTCGACTTTCACACCGCCACCCCCACCGCCGCCCGATCCGCCCCCCTTCTTGGCCTCCATCTCTCCCTCTCCTCCGCCTGCTCCAAATCCGAGCATGATTCGGCAGACCGGAATGATGGTTGTGGCGCCGACAGTGATCGGTTGGCCCAGGATCGTCTCGGTCCTGGCGATGGCCTTGATCTCGTCCATCAGGGTTTTGATAATCTGCTCGGCTGCACTTGGCATTGCACTTCACCTCCTTTTTCTTCGGATTAAGAGTTTGATGATTCTGAACTTAGGTATGGCAAAGAAAGCCCTGGAGAGAGGAAGAGCCACGCTTATGGGTCGGAGACTGAGAACCGACTCCGCGCTCACCCTGGGGAGCTCGTTTAAGAAATCGGGGCGAACCTCTATTCTGGCCCTGGGGAAAACAGATTCGGTCGAGTATTTCACGGTGCAGAGCTCTCCGTAAAGAAATCCGGTCAACGCGGGATCGGGAGTGGATAGGTCTACCTCAAGCAGAAGCTTGTTCCATCGAATGGATTTGAGAACGTCCCACACCAAACGCAAGCCTGCCTGAATGACCTTTTCGGCCAAGTCTCTTTCTCTCCACAAATCGGTCAATTTGAACTTTGATGTTTTCCTCTCCTTGTCTTCAGTCGTCTTTTTTTTCTTCGGTTCCCTCTTTTCCGTCGTCTTGGACTTTTTTCCCATAATCGCTCGACTGCCCAGATACAGCGCAAATGTCCTCTCCTTCAGATCGCGCACTACCTGAATCGCAAACCAGCCAAGGGCGACGGCTCTTGTGCGATCGTTCAGTATCAGCCGCAGCCGTAAAGGTGTCAGCAAGATGACCAGAATCAGAAAGGCAAAGACGGCCAGGAAAGAGAAGATCACGTAAATCATAAGACACGGTCATGGATAAATGAGGAAAGTATCGGGCTTTCGGTTCCTGATTTAAACCGAACCGATTTCTACCCTCCTTTTGTTTTACGAAAGAAGGAGAACTTGGTTCTCTACTTCTTCTTAAGGGCGATGTACATGCAGATCCCGATTCCGCCGAACAGCACCACAGAGGTGACGACCAACATTATAATTGCCGAGGTGGGCATTATTCTCTCCTTTTGACTAACATTAGGATTATCCCAAAGATGGGCAGGAGCAGAACGACCATCCAGCCGCCCAGAAATTCAGCCAATCGGGGATAATCACCGTATGCGCCTTTTACCCTTGCCCAGATTTCGGCCAGAATCAGTGCTCCCAGCACGATCGGTATCAAAAATCTGACGAAAATGTCCCACCAGACTCCGACCCTGAATTCCGAGATTGAGTTCACGTACTGCTTCATCTTCCCGCTGCCGAAAACCCAGCCTATCAAGATGCACTCTCCCAGGCAGACTAAGGAGAGAGCAAAGCTATTCATGAAATGATCCACAATATCCAACCATAGCAGACCGGCTCCGGTGGTGAATATGATGCCCACGATAAGGGCGGTAGTGCAGACCACCGTGTTGGAGACACGGTGTGAGACTTTCCATTTGTCTATCACTCCGGCCGCAACCGCTTCGGCCAACGAGAAGGCGGAATCGATTCCCAGGGTAAGCAGCATCACGAAAAACAGCACCCCGAACA